>CAZFIS010000068.1:0-18359 GCA_964519125.1 uncultured Gemmatimonadaceae bacterium
GTGACGCTCACCAGCATGATGTTCATGATGCCGATGCCGCCCACCAGGAGGCTCACGCCGGCGATGCTGGCCAGCAGCCAGGTGAACGTCTTGTTCGTCTCGTTGAACGTCGACAACAGGTCGGCCGAGTTGCGGATGCTGTAGTCCGCGTCCGCGCCGGGCTGGATGCGGTGCTGGCGGCGCATGATCTGGTCGATCTCTGTATACGCGGCGTCGAGATCCTTGGGCGTCGCCGTCGCGGCGACGATGTCGCTCAGCCGGTCGCGGCCTCCGAAGACCCGGTACTGCGCGGTCGTCACCGGAATGAAGACCTCCTCGTCCGGGTTGAGCCAGGCCGCCTCGCCTTTCTCCTGGAGCACGCCAACCACCTCGAACGGTACGCCCCGGATGTGGATCGTCTTGCCCACGAGGAGCGCCGGCGGCAGCGAATCGAAGTTGTCGCTCACGTTGTGGCCGAGCACGGCCACCCTGCGGCGTCCCTCCACCTCACCCTGGTTGAAGAACCGTCCGGCGAGGAGGTGGTGGTCGTAGATGCTGAAGTACTGCGGCCACGTCCCCTCGACCTCGGAGTAGGCGTTCCAGCGCAGGTATGTGACCTGGACGTGGGAGGAGATCTCCGGCGCGATCTGCAGCTCCGGATTGTTCGCCTTCGCCAGCGCCGTCGCGTCGTCGAGCGTCAGCCGCTGGGTGTCGGACGTCCTGACCCCGTGCATCATGCCCTGCCCGGCGCGAATCGTGAGCACGTTCGTGCCGATCCTCTGGATCTGGTTCTGGACGCGCGCCTGGGCGCCCTGACCGAGCGCCACGACCGAGATGACCGCGGCCACACCGATGATGATGCCGAGCGTGGTGAGCACGGCGCGCATGACGTTGGCGCGGATGGCGGCCATGGCCACCATGACGATCTCGTAGATGAGCATGAGCGCCTCCTTACCTGCCGCCGAACATGCCGCCACGGCGGCTGCGGATGCGGTTCTGGAACGCCTGCTGCTGCGCCTGGAGCTGGGCGGCGCCGATGACCGCGAGCGAGTCACCCACGCTCAATCCGTCCGTGACCTGAGTGAAGTCCCAGTCGTTCAGCCCGATGTGGATCAGCTTCGGCTGGGGCTTGCCCTTGTTCATCACGAACACCACCGCCGTGCGGATGCTCTCGTCGGACGGGGCGGCACTCCCCGCCTGCCCACTCTGGCCCATCTGGCCGCGCAGGCTCTGGAACACCGCCCGCATGGAATCCTGCGTGATCTCACCGCGGGCCACCTTGGCCCTCAGCGAGTCGATCTCCGTCCGCACGCCCTCGGGCATGCTGGCCGCCAAGGAACGCTGGCCGGCCTGGACGCCTCCGGACGGCGCGCCTCCCTGCTGGCTGCGGCCCGCCCTCGCTGTCCGGGTGGCGCCGTTGGCACCGTTGGCACCATTCGCGCCATTGCCGCCGCGGGCGCCCCGCATGAGCTCGCGGAAGTTCAGGGAGTCCGTGTTGAGCCCCAGGGCCATCGCCGCTGGGCCAACGTCCTTGGGCTGCACCAGGGCATTGTTGGGAATGAGCAGGACGTTGTCGGCCTGGTCCACGAGAATCGTCACGTCCCCGTTCATGCCCGGCAGGAGCACCCTGGATTGGTTGTCGAGGCTCACGACGACGTTGAACATCGTCACGCTCTGCTGCGTCACGGCCTGAGGCTCGATCTTCTTCACGATGCCCAGGAACGTCCGGTTTGGGTACGCATCCACCTTCACGGTGGCGGTCAAACCGGGACGGAGCTTGCCCACGTCCGTCTCGTCGACGAGCGTCTGGATCTGCATCGAGTCCAGGTTCGCCAGCGTGAAGAGCGTCGTCCCGCCCGAAAAGCCGCTCGACCCCGACTGGATGACAGACCCGGCCGCCACGTTCCGATCGATGATCGTCCCGCGAATCGGGGCCGTGATCGTCACGTCCTTGAGCTCGAGCTTGGAGAGGTCGTAGTTGGTCTGCGCGCGCACCAGGGACGCCTTGGCGGTCACATAGTTCAGGTTGTCCGTGTCGTACTCCTGCTGCGTGATGACGGACGCGTCCAGGAGCTGCTTGGCGCGGTCGAGCTGCGCCTTCGTGTTGTCGACCTGCGCCCTGGCGACCTCGAGGTTCGCTTCCGCCTGGGCGTAGTTGTTGTTCACGTCGCGGGGGTCGATCTGCGCCAGGAGCTGGCCGGCCTTCACACTGTCGCCGACATCGACGTAGAGCCTGAGGATCTGGCCGGACGCTTTGGACTTCACCTGCACCGAGTCGACAGGCTGCACCGTGCCGTTGGCTTCCACGGTGATCCGCAGGTTGCCCTGCGTGGCGACCGCCGTCGAGATCGTGGGCGCATCTGCGGCCTCCCCCTTCTGGCACGCGGTCGCGCCGAGCGCCGCCAACACCGCGACGCCGAGAACCTTCATCTTGCTGTTCATGCGGTGGTCTCCGCCGTGTGATTCATGAAGTCCTGCTCCACCTTTCCGTCCTTCAGGTGGACCTGCCGCATCGCATACTCTGCGATGTCGTGTTCATGGGTGACGAGGACAATGGTCTGGCCCGCTTTGTTGAGATCGGTGAGCTGCTGCATGATCTCCTGACTCGTCACGGAGTCGAGGTTGCCGGTCGGCTCGTCGGCCAGCAGGAGCGCCGGCTCGTTCACGAGCGCACGGGCCACGGCGACGCGTTGCCGCTGCCCACCGGACATCTCCGGAGGCTTGTGCTCCATGCGATCGCCCAGCCCCATGAGCGCCAGCTTCTCCGCCGCGCGCCGGCGGCGCTCCTTGGACCCCACGCCTGCGTAGATGAGCGGGAGCTCGACGTTGTGCCGAGCCGTGGCCCGCGGCAACAGGTTGAAGGTCTGGAAGACGAAGCCGATCTCGTGGTTCCGCACCCGGGCCAACTCGTCGTCGGTGAACCTGCTCACGAGCTGGCCGTTGAGCCAATAGCTTCCCGCGGTCGGGGTGTCGAGGCAGCCGATCATGTTCATGAACGTGGACTTGCCGCTGCCCGACGGACCCATCACGGCGACGAACTCACCCCGATGGATCTCCAGGTCCACCCCGCGCACGGCGTGCACCGTCTCGGAGCCCAGGATGTAGTCCTTGACCAGGCCCTCGGTGCGAATGATGACGCCATCCAACCCGTTACTCATCCGGAATCCCTCCCCAGTATGGCTTCGCGCCGGGCCCGTGCGCCGTCTCCCGGGACGGCTGCACGATGAGAATGCCTGCGGAGGCGCTCGGCCCCCGGCAGGCCGAATTAGCCCGCTCGGATCGATGCATGGATGCTCTCTACTCCCGGTTCTGTCTCGGCGCCCGTTCGGCCCGTTTGCGATCGCTCTCGGCGAGGAGCGAGTCGTACTTGGCCGCCTGTTCGGTGGTCAATACGCTGTCGATGGCCTCGCGCGTCTCCTTGATGAGCGCCTGGTACCGGGGGTCATAGTTGGCGCGGAACTCCTCGTGCAGCTTCCTGAACGCCGCACGATGATCCCGCAGGATCGAATCGATCAGGACCTTCTGCTGCGCGGTCGGATTCACTTTCATGTACATGGGCGTGGGTCGAGCGTCCGCGGTGTGATCCGGCGCGTGACGGCGCCCTTCCATCCCCCGATCGAACGCCACGCCTGTGACGGCCCCGGCACCGAACACCACGACCAGCACGAGGGCGGTGACGAGTCTGGTGCGCAGGATTGCCTGCATCAGAACGACTCCGACGCGAACGCGATCTGGGTACTCGCGAGCTCGGCCGGAATGGTCGAGCCCTTGACGCCCGCCGCCAGGAGCTCCTCGACGCTCGCGGAGCTCGGCTGTGTCACGGGCGGCCGGTCCTTGAGCAGGAAGACGCCGGCCAGCGCGGCCGCGAGCACGGCCGCAGGCACGACCGTGCGTGCCCACGACATCACGACCTCCGGCATGGACACGTCGGCCACGAGGCGGCGCCGCGCCAGTTCCGGAGCCGCGGCCCGGAGCACCCGCCCACGGAAGCGCATCCAGTATCCGGGATCGCCGTGCGCCGGATCCAGGAGATCCAACACGGAAGCAAGCTCCGGATCCTGTCCGAGCTCATCCGTCGGCTCCATCCTCGAACGCATGATCCTGTCGAGGCTCATTCCGACCTCCCCTTGTTCGAATACGCCGCAAGCGAATCCCCGAGGAACTCTCGCAACGCCTTCCGGGCAAAGTGCAGGTGCGACCGGATCGTCCCCGAGGGGAGCCCGAGCAGCCCTGCGATCTCCCGGTGCTTCCAGCCCTCCATGTCGTGCAGCAGGACCACCTGCCTCTGCACGTCCGAGAGCTCGTTCAACGCTTCGTCCAACCTCTCCCGCAGCTCCGTGGTCTCCGTGGAGCGCTCCGGCGTCGGCCCACTCGAGCGGGCCGCGACCGGCACTTCGTCCATCGCTCTCAACGACTCGCGGCGCACCAGATTCCGCGACCGGTTCCTCACGATCGTCATCAACCACCCGGCGAACCGCTCCGGGTCCCGACACTCCTCGAGGCGCTCCAACGCGACCAGGAACGACTCCTGCGCCGCGTCTTCCGCGTCCTCTCGCCGCCCGCTGACGGAGAAGGCCACCGCGTACGCGGCCCTCTCGTAGCGTTCTACCAGCGTCCCGAACGCGGCATCGTCACCTCGCCGCGCCCGCCGGACCAACTCGCCGTCACTGGCCGTGTCAGACCTCTTCAAAGACACCGGATGGTCGCACCGTGTTGAAGGACTTCGCACCAGAGGAGAGGCCGACGCTCCCGAAAGAGTGCTGTCGGGGCGTCGGCTCGACCCGCAAGCTAATGGACCGACCCCACAACGCTCTACTCTTACGGGCATGGTCGCGGTTTCATTCGCCCGTGCGCAGGCCGCGGCCAGAGGACGGGAGCACCAAGAGAAAAGACCCCCCGGCGGCTCTTGCCGCCGGGGGGTCCGGACTGCTGCGAGCGTGATGAACGCTCCTATGCGGCGCCCTTCCACCGACCGAATGGAAGCGTCGGGCTCGGGCGGACCTTGCCGCCCCAGATGAACGCCGATATGCGGGGCCTCGAAGCTCCAGCCTCTGTATGGCTGGACGGGGAGATCACGATTCCCCGCAGCGCCACCCCGTGCTTGGGCTCCTTCGAGCTCCACCCTTCCCGTCCGAGCTTCATCGTCGGGCCTCGTCGTCTCGGTTCGAACCTGCTATCGGGATCCGGACATCCGGATCGCGTTACGGCAGAGCACGGTCCGTGCCGAAAGGACGCGGAAGGCACCAACGCCTGTGCGACCACAGGAAACGGCGAGAAAGGACCCGACCGGGAGGGGGCCGTCCGTGTACCGGCGACACGATCGTGTGTCGATGCGACACGCGAATACGTCCTTGTCGAGGGACGCACGGAGGCGGGTCAGCCGCCCCGCCCGCCCGTCCCGCTTCCTCTTCCTCCCCGCGCTCGCTCGGGGGCGTTGTCGGCGGGGGGGGAAGGGCCGCGCGCGCGGCCCTTCGCGAACGCACTTTCGAGCTGCGCCTGCGAGAGGCCCACGAGCGTCCGGCCGACCACGAGCGCTTCACGCTCCGCGGCCTCCGACTCCTCGGACCGATAGAAGCCGAGCACGAGGAGCGGAGCGGCCGTGGCCATCTCGACGCTGGCTCCCTGCCCAGCCCTGCCGAGCACACGCACGACCCAGGGCGTCCCGTCGATGTCGAGCGTCACCTGCTCGATGTCCGACTCCGGCGCGGAGGGAGGCGGGCCCGCGGCCTCGGGCCGCGCCGCGCGGGCTGGTTGCGGAGGAGTCCCTTCCGGCTCGTCGCGTGGCGACGACGGCCGCCCGGGCGGCGCCCCCTCCCGGGCGGGCGTGGGCAAGCGTGCGTGGTGCGGAGGCTCGGGTGGCGTGGGGCGGTCCCGGTCCGTCATGGGAACTCCGGTCGGAGGAGCAGGCGACTGTCGGAAGATGGGAACGTCGCGCCGGTCGCTTCAAGGGAGCGAGCCCAGCGTGGGCGGTTCCGGGATCCCCGCTTCATCCCTTGCCCGTCCCTGCGCGGGGCCGGCATCTTCCGCGCATGAACCCGCCCGACCCCGAGCCGGTGGACGCTGGCTGGCACCCCGTAGCCCGCTCCGATCTCGTCTTCCGCCGTGTCGGCGAGGACTGGGTCCTCTTCGATGCCTGCGGTCAGCGACTCCACGTCCTCAACCTCGCCGCGGCGCTGGTGTGGTCGTTCTGCACCGGAGAGCACGACGTCCACTCCATCGAGACGCACGTGCTCCGAGCCTTCGGCGACGACGTTCCCGACCCCGGGGTGCGCACCGCACTCGTGGACTTCCGGGAAGCCCGACTCCTCGAGGAGTGAGATCGAGCGCCGGGTAGCGCGCGTGATCCGGAAGATCTCGTCGCGCCGGCTCAGGCGGGGTACTCCGCTCCCAACTCGCGGCTCTCGAACACGGCTACGCGCTCCAAGCGGGCCGGCGACGCGATCCGGGACGCAAGACGTTCGAAGATCCAGCGCGCCAGGCTCTCGGTGGAGGGGTTGAGATCGTCCGACGCCACCTCGGGGACGAGCGCGTTGAGGTCGCCGTCCGACCAGGCACCCACCAGCGCCGCGAGCGCGTCGTCCAGCGCCCCCAGGTCGGTCACGAAGCCGGTCTCGGGATCGAGCGGCCCACACACCCGCACCTCCACGGTCCAGTCGTGCACGTGTGGCGCCGCCTGCGCGCCGAACGCCTTGCGGCTGGCCTCCTCCGGCCGCCCGGCGAGCCCATAGTGGTGGGATGCCCGGAAGCTCGTCCGGCGAATCAGTCGGGCCTCGTCCATGCTCCCCCTTCAACTCGTGCGTGTCAGCCGCCAGACTTGTCCAGCAGCGTGCGGCGCGCTCTGCGCCGCACCCCGTCTCTTGAGTCCTAACGCCATGCCGTCGTCCCTCGACGCGATCTTCCGTCCCCACTCCATCGCCGTCATCGGCGCGAGCCGGCGTCCGAACACCATCGGATACCAGATCATCGACAATCTTCTCCGCCACGGGTACACCGGGGTCCTCTATCCGGTCAACCCCGGCGCGGCGGCCGTCCACTCCGTGCCGGCCTACCCCACCGTCACGGCCATCCCGGGGGAGGTGGACCTCGCGGTCGTGGTCGTCCCCAAGGAGCGGGTCCTCGACGTGGTGGACGACTGCGTGGCCAAGGGAGTGAAGGCCCTGGTCGTGATCTCCGCGGGATTCAAGGAAGTCGGCGGCGAAGGCGTGGAGCGCGAGGCGGCCCTGGCCGAGCGCGCGCGGGCGGCGGGGATTCGACTGGTCGGACCGAACTGCATGGGCGTGCTCAACAGCGAACCGGCCTTCGCCATGAACGCCACGTTCGCGCCCACGATGCCGCCGATCGGGCCCATGAGCTTCATGAGCCAGTCCGGCGCGATGGGCGTGACGATCCTGGACTACGCGGCCGAATACGGGATCGGCATCCATCACTTCGTCTCCGTGGGCAACAAGGCAGACGTGAGCGGCAACGACCTGGTGGACTATTGGGAGCGGGACGACGCCACGAAGGTCATCCTCATGTACCTGGAGAACTTCGGGAACCCGCGCCGGTTCACGGGGCTGGCGAGGCGCGTCACCCGCACCAAGCCCATCGTGGTCGTGAAGTCCGGGCGCACCCAGGCGGGCGCACGCGCCGCGGTCTCACACACGGGTGCCCTGGCCAGCGTGGACGTGACGATCGACGCGCTCCTCGCCCAGTGCGGCGTGCTGCGGGCCGAGTCCGTCCAGGAGCTGTTCGACATCGCCATGGCGTTCGAGAACCAGCCGATTCCCAAGGGCAACCGGGTCGCGATCATCACGAACGCGGGCGGACCCGGGATCATGATCGCGGACGCTTGCGAGTCGGCGGGCCTCGACGTGGTGGAACTCTCCGCGGACACGCAGGCTGCGCTGCGGGCCATCTTCCCGGCCGAGGCGTCGGTACGCAACCCGGTGGACATGATCGCCTCGGCGACCTCGGAGTCCTATCGGATGGCGCTCCAGCACGTGCTGGCGGATCCGGGCGTGGACGCGGCGATCGCGGCGTTCGTGCCGCCGCTCGGCGTGCGCCAGGTCGATGTAGCCTCGGCCATCGTGGACGCGTGCAGCAGCCAGACGGAGAAGCCTGTGCTGGCCGTGCTCATGGGCCGTCAGGGCTTCCCGGAAGGGAGGGCCGAGCTGCACGAGGCGGGGATCCCCGCCTACACGTTCCCCGAGTCGGCGGCGCGAGCCCTGGACGCGATGGTCCGCTACCGGCGCTGGCTCGACCGCCCGGTCCAGGAGCCCACGCGCTTCGACGTCGACGACGAAACCGTCCAGAGCATCCTCGACTGCGCCAGAGCCGAAGGACGCGAAGCCCTGAAGGAGCACGAGGCCCTGGCCCTCCTCCAGGCGTACGGCGTGCAGGTCGTCGCGCACGGCTTCGCGACGACGCTCGACGAGGCGCGGGAGGTCGCCCGCTCCTGCGGCTATCCCGTCGTCCTGAAGGCTGTCGCGCCCGGCGTGGTGCACAAGAGCGATGTCGGCGCGGTGCGCGTGGACGTTCGGTCCCAGCGCGAGCTGGACGAGGCTTTCGGCGATCTCGTGCGCACGATCGGCGAGGCCTCTCTCGACCTCGACGGGATTCTCGTCGAGCGCTTCGCCTCCGGGGGCCGCGAGACGATCATCGGCGTGTCGACGGACCCGGCGATCGGCCCGATCCTGATGTTCGGCCTCGGCGGCATCTACGTCGAGGCGCTCGGGGACGTCTCGTTCCGTCTCGCTCCCGTCTCCCGCGTGGACGCGGAGGAGATGCTCTCCTCCATCCGGGGGAGCCGCCTCCTGGACAGCATTCGCGGCGAGGCAGGCGTCGATCGCGGCGCGGTGCTCGACGCCCTGCAGCGCATCTCCCAGCTCGTGGTGGACCACCCCGAGATCGTCGAGCTCGATGTCAACCCGTTCCTGGCCTTCCCTTCGGGAGGCCTGGCCGTCGACTGCCGGGTCCGACTCCGTGTCGAAGGTCGCTGAGGGGCGA
The DNA here is from genome assembly GCA_964519125.1 of uncultured Gemmatimonadaceae bacterium. Lineage (GTDB taxonomy): Bacteria > Gemmatimonadota > Gemmatimonadetes > Longimicrobiales > Gaopeijiaceae > SZUA-318. Next base: position 8,968 of record CAZFIS010000068.1, read on the forward strand.
GGTCGGACCGAAGGCCGCCCCGGACGGGTATTGAACGGGATGGGCCGATACGACGACATCACCCCCGACGAGTTGCGCAGCCAGCTCGTCCGCTATGCCCGGCTGGTGCTGCGTCGCGAGCAGGACGGCACCCTCCTGGACTCCGTTCCGGGCCTCATGCAGTTCCTGGGGGAGTTGCGGCAGATGGTGTTCGCCTACGAGGTTCGCGGCGCCCGTCGCATCGATTCCGGGTCCGACTCCGGCGAGACAGGATCTCCCCCGGATGCTTCCCTCGGCGAGTCGCTCCGGGTCGTGGGCGAGGCGCTCGAGCGCGCGAAGGAGTTGCAGGACGAGCTCGAACGTGGCCTTTTAGCTGACGATTCCGAGGAAGCCTGAGCACAGGTCGCCGAGAGGGGGACCACCCCGGAGGCCCATGGCCGATTTGAACGACAACGAGCAGAAAGCGAACCGCGAGTACGCCCAGCTTCTACGCTTGCACGAGCGCCTGCTCAGTCAGCTCGACCGCACGCTGAGCGAGTTGGGCTCCGCGGCGACGACCCAGCTGCTCAAGGCGATCCGGGCCCGCACGGGCTCTGCGCCCGACCTCTCGGACATCGTGGCGTCCGTGGAGGAGGCGATCCGTGGACTCAAGATGGGCGAATCCCAGATGCGGAAGTCCCTCTTCGACGAGCACGGCTTCCTCTCGGTGGACGGCGTGCCCAACCTCCCGGCCCACCTCCAGCGCTTCCTCGCCGAGCGGACCCAGATGCCGGGCTTCTCGTACGAGGTGATCCAGGACGAGGTGCGCGGGTGGGTCATCTGCTGGAAGGAGTACACGCACCGGGGGACGATCCGCGGGTACGGCCAGTTCTACGAGCGGCCGTACGCCTGGCTCGACGACTGAGGCGGGAACGGCCGCAGGACGTCCACCGACGCGCGATGTCTGCGCCCGCCGGCCTGCGCCGCCCCTACTGCGGCAAGCTCCCCGCGATCGTCTTCAGCGCGTCTCGTCCGTAGAACAACTCGACGTACTTCGCCTGGGCCGGCGTGACCCGGCGCACCGCCCACACCAGATGCACGTAGTTGGGCTCGGTGGGCTCGGTCAGGAGGCTGAAGCCGGCCTCTTCGGGCAGCCGATTCCCCTTGCGGTTGTTACACGGCGAGCAACTCGTGACGACGTTGTCCCACGTGTTGCCCCCACCTCGCGACAGCGGAACGATGTGGTCGCGGGTGAGGAACTGCCGTCCGCGTAACTCGCTGCGGTGGCGGCCGCAGTACTGGCACGAATAGTGGTCGCGGGCGAACAGGAACGTATTGGTGACCTGACGGCGGAAGCGGCGCGGGACGTGCACGAAGCGCACCAGCCGGATGACCGAGGGACACGGAACCGCCTCCCGCTCGGACCGGAACCGATGGCTTCCGTCGATCTCCAGGATCTCGGCCTTGCCGTCGAGAACGAGCCGGACCGCACGCCGGGCGGGCACGATGTTGAGTGGCTCGAACGAGGCGTTCAACGCCAGGCAACTCACGACCCCCTCCTGGTTTCTCCTGCCTGCTTCCAGAAAGCTCACGCTGCGCCACACCGAAGATATTCCGGCAACCCGGGGCGCGGCAATCCTCCCTACGTCACAGCAGGGCGACGGGGTCCCTGTCGATGGCCAGGCGCACGTCGCCCGCAGGCGGCCTGTGCTCCTCGGAAAGCGCACGCGCGGCCGACCCGAGCGCTCCGGGCGACTCGCTCCGGAGCAGGAAGTGCCAGCGCCACCGCCCGTGGAGTCGCTCGATGGGAGCCGGAGCCGGACCCACCAGCTCGACGGGCGCCGCGCCCTCACGGCGCGCCTCGCGGGAGAGCCTGCGCCGGAGCCACGCGGACGCGCCCTCGGCGCCCGCGGCGGCGGCCTCCCGATCGGGACTGCTCACCACGACGTTGACGAGCCGCACCCAGGGAGGGTAGCGCGGACGCTTGCGCTCCGAGAGCTCCCGGTCCGCGAATCCCGCGTAGTCGTGCGCCACGGCCGCCTGCACGGCGTAGTGGTCGGGCAGCGACGTCTGGATGAGGACCTCTCCGCCGAGCGAGCCCCGCCCCGCCCGCCCGGCGACCTGGCTCAGGAGTTGGAAGGCGCGCTCGCTCGCCCGGAAGTCGGGCAGGTGGATCCCCACGTCCGCGTTCACCACGCCCACCAGGGTGACGCGCGGAAAGTCGAGCCCCTTCGCGATCATCTGCGTGCCGAGCAGGATATCCACCTCTCCGCGCTCGACGCGCGACAGGATACGTTGGTGCGACCACTTGCCCGACGTCGTGTCGACGTCCATGCGCGCGATGCGGGCGTCCGGGAACGTCTCCGCCGTAACGCGCTCCACCTGCTCGGTTCCGAGCCCCCGGAAGGAGAGCTCGCGGGAGCCGCATCGCCCGCAGCGGGTGGGTGCCTCGCGCTCGAAGCGGCAGTGGTGGCAGACGACGCGTTGCGTGACCCGATGGTACGTGAGCGAGATCGAGCAGTTCTCGCACTCCTCCACCTCGCCGCACTCCCGGCACTGCACGAAGGACGCATACCCTCTCCGGTTGAGTAGGAGGATGATCTGCTCGTGGCGCGCGAGGCGGGCGTCGACGGCCTCCACCAGCTCGCGCGACAGCACACGGCCTCCGCGTTCGGGCCGCTCGGTCGCCGGCCCCCGCACCCCATCCCCCTTCGCCCGCCCGAGACGCAGGTCGACCACGCGCACCTCGGGAAGCCGGGCCCCTCCGACTCGGTCGGGAAGGATCAGGTGGTGGAACTTGCCCCCCCGCGCGTTGTGCCAGCTCTCCAGCGAAGGCGTGGCGCTCCCGAGGACGCACACGGCTCCCGCCGCCCGGGCCCGCATCACGGCGAGGTCGCGTGCGAGGTAGCGGGGAGCATCGGACTGCTTGTAGCTCCCGTCGTGCTCCTCGTCGACCACCACCACCCCGAGGTTGTCGAGCGGAGCGAAGATCGCGGAACGCGCGCCGACCGCAATGCGACGCGTGCCGGCCCGGAGTTGGCGCCACGCGTCGTAACGCTCTCCATCGGAGAGGGCCGAGTGCAACACCGCCACGTCGTCGCCGAAGTGCGCGCGGAAGCGCGACACGGTCTGGGGGGTGAGCGAGATCTCCGGCACGAGGACCACCGCGGTGCGTCCCCGCTCCAGCGCCCGGCGAAGCAACTCGATGTAGACGAGGGTCTTGCCCGAGCCGGTGACGCCCTGGAGCAGGAATGGAAGGGGCCGTTCCTCGTCGAGCGCCGCGACGAGGGCGTCGAGCGCCGACCGCTGCGCCGGGGTCGGGGTGAGGCTGGGTGGAGTGGCGGCCGGCACGTCGGAGAACGGATCGCGCAGCACCTCCTCGTCGGCCAGCTCGACGAGCTCCTTCGCCTCGAGTCCGGCAACGACGCTGCGGCTGAAGCCGCCCACCCCCGTGAGGTGGGCCAGCTCGACGGTCCCGCCCGATGACTCGAGGACCTCGTAGGCCTCCTTCTGACGCCCGGCACGCCCGAAGACCTCGTCCCGCTCGGCGAGCGTTCCGAGCCAGCGCCGGATACGCACCATCCTGCGCGTCTTCACGGAAGGCTCGGCGGGAGGGACCGTCTCGTGCGAGAGGATCCCACGGGCGACCAGGCTCCGGATCTCGGGCCACACCGATCCGCTGTCCAGGGCCTTGCGCAGGGTACGGACGCGCTGGGGGCCACCCCGACCGCCAAGCGCGTCCACCAGTCGGCGCTCGCGGGGCCTCAGATCGTCGGGGACCTCCCCGTGCAGCGCGACGTAGTCACGCGAGACGTCCGAGAGGACCGCAGGAAGCGCTGCGCGCAGCGCGATGCCGAGCGGCGCGACGTAGTATTCGGCCATCCACCGGCACAACTCGAGGATCTCCCCGGAGACGGTCGGCCGCTCATCGAGGACGTCCAGCACGGGCTTGATGCCGCTGCGCTGCTCGGACGCTCCGGGTCCGACGACCCACCCGATGCGCTCGTCGCGGCGGAACGGCACGAGCACCCGGCTTCCCGCGGGCGGCGGCGCGCCGTCCACCCGGTACGTGAACGTGCTGAAGATCGGCAGGGGGAGGGCAACCTCCACCCGGGTATGCGGAGTGTCGCTCAAGCGTCGGTCGAAGGCCCGCCGAACAGCGGGAGGCCCACGGTCTCGGCCGCACTCTCGTCGGGACTCCCCCCCTCCGGTCCGGCCTCCTCATGGCGTGACGCCGGGGCCCGCCGGGTCCCCCCGCTCGGCTCTTGGTCCTCCTCGATCCCCGACACCTCTTCGCTCGTGGAGTCCTCGGCCTTGCGCCCCATGAGCAGATCGAGGCCGAGAATCCGCTCCCGCGTCAGGAGACGGTGCACCTCGCGCTCGCGCTCCAGCACGGTGCGAACGCCCCTCCACCCCCAGCGCCTCCATGCACGCCTCAGGATCCCGGCCTTCTGCAGCAGCGTGAACATCTCGGCGAAGTCGGGGAACGGCTTCACGATCCTGGGTCGGAACGCCGTCTCCTCGTCGGACCAATCCTCGGTGCGCAGCTCCACCACACCGGCGTCCCGAAGCCTGCGCTTCCACTCGACCATCATGAGCGGACGAGCCCCGAGATGCTCCGCGAGCACGCTCTGGCGCGTCGCGTCCACCGAGGCCTTCCACACGAGCTGTACCAGCACCACCCGGCCTCCCGGCTTCGTGACCCGGACCAGCTCGTGCACCGCGTCGGACGGGTCGCAGCGGGCGGCCAGGCCGAGCTCGCCCACCGCGACGTCGAAGATCCCGTCTCGGTAGGGGAGCGCGTCGGACGGTCCCGTCTGGAACTGGAGGCGGTCCGAGAGCCCTTCCTTCCGGGCCCGCGCCTCGGCCTGCTCGACCATGCCCGGGTCGAGATCGACGCCGGAGCCATGCACACCGTGCTCGCGCACGAAGTACTCGAGCGGCACGCCCTTGCCGCACGCGACCTCGAGGACCTCGTCGTCCTGGGCCATGTCCGTGAGGAGGGCGATCTGGCGGTACAGGTCCTCGCCACCCGGAGGAAAGAGCAACTGAGGACTCAACCGGACCAGGTCGAGCATGGAGGGGACCGCAGGATGGAGACCCGCGCTCCCGGAACTAGGGGAAGGCATGGAAGAAAGGTAGGGCCTCGGAGGCCGAGGGCAACGCAGTCACCCCCATCATGGCCCGAAACCCGTTCTAGAACGCGGGTTCTTCGGCCTCGTCCATCTCCTTCATGGCTTCCTTGAGACGTTCGGCGTCCGCTGGATCGATGGGCGAGTCGGGGATCTCGTCCTCCGTCGGCCCGTCTCGTCGGTGCCGGTGGGCCAGGACCACCCCGACGAGAAGGATCCCCGCGATGAGCCCGACGGGAGGAATCACCCACGCCCACAGGCCCGCGCCCCTCGTGAGGGGTTCAGCCCGCACGTCCGGCCCATACGCACGGACCACGAGCGCCACGATGGAGTCCGACGACATGCCGGCCTTGGCCATGGCCTGGATGGAGTCCCTCAGCATGGCGCCTCCCGTGGACGTGCACACGGCCAACATCTCCCCCGGACAGAAGGGAGAGCGGATGCGTGAGATCGCGTCCCGGGCGGCCGGAGCCACGTGCAGGGGCTCGCCCGAGCGCGGCGGATCCTGAGCGCGGGCGTGCCCCACCAGAAAGAAGCTGGATAGAAGAGCCAGAAGAAGGGTCTGACTGCGCGATGTCATGGTTGATGCTCCCGTGCGCCCGTGGGCGTTCGCTGGGCAAGCTCTGGGCGCTCGTTGTACCCGTGGCCGGCCGTGGCGATCCCGAAGCTCGATCCATCGACGCCGCACGCGCCCACCCGCCTGCGCCACCCACCCGCCTCAGGACATCGGCGCCTCGAGGCCCGCGAGCCCCCGGATGACAGCGACCGCCCCCGCCCCGAGGCGCTCCGGCACGTAGCCCCCCTCGAGCACGACGACGACCCGGCCACCGCATCCCCCCGCCCCGTCCTCCACGATCCGCCGCGTCATACGGTGCAGATCCTCGGGCTCGACGAGCTGCCCACCCAGCGGATCGCCCGCGAGCACGTCGAAGCCGGCGGAGACGAGCACGAAGTCCGGATCGAACCGTTCGCGCGCGGCGTCCAGCGCACGATCGAAGGCGCGCTGGTAATCGTCGCGGGGGGTCCCGATCTGGAGGGGAACGTTGAGCGTGGTGCCCGCTCCCTCCCCCGCCCCGGTCTCGTCGGCCGCGCCCGTCCCCGGATAGTGATGCGATTGATGGAGCGACAGGTAGAAGACCGACGGGTCCTCCCAGAAGATCTCCTGGGTCCCGTTGCCGTGGTGGACGTCCCAGTCCACGATGAGCACGCGCTCCGCCAGGCCCCGCGCCTGCAGGCCCCGGGCTGCCACGGCCACGTTGTTGAAGAGACAGAAGCCCATGGCCCGGGTCGGGGTGGCGTGATGGCCCGGAGGACGCGCGGCCACGAACGCCGTCGAGATCTCTCCCCGCGCCACTGCGAGCGAGGCGGTCAGGGCGGCACCGGCGCTGCCGACGGCCGCGTCCCAGGTGGCCGGAGAGACCACGGTGTCGGAGTCGACCGGTACGAGCTGCTGGCGCGACTCGGCGATCCTGCACGTCTCGCGCACCATCTCGAGCAGGGACGACTCGTGGACGCGCAGCAGATCTTCGTCCGTGGCGTCCGCCGCCTCCTGCTGCATGACGTGCCCGTGCAGCGTCAGGAGGTCCTTGCCCACGGTCGACGAGAGCGCGCGCAGGCGCCCCTGGTGCTCGGGGTGGCCCCACCCCGTGTCGTGCAGCGGCGAGGCGGGGTGGAGGTAGAAGCCGGTCGGCGCGCTCACGCCGGAGCGGCCGCGCCGAGCGACTGGATGCGCTCCTGGATCGACCGGACCGAGTGGGTCCGCGAGCGCAGCGCGATGAGCGCGTCGCACGCCGCCGAGGTCGCCGACATCGTCGTGAGGTAGGGGGTGTTGTACATGATGGCGGCGCGCCGCATCGCGTAGTCGTCGTACTGTGACGTCTTGCCGAGCGGCGTGTTGATGAGGAGGCGCACCTCACCGCTCACGATGTGATCGACGATGTTCGGACGGCCCTCATTGACCTTGTAGATCCGCTCGGCCGGAACGCCCACGCGCCTCAGGTACTCCTGCGTCCCGCGCGTGGCGAGGATGCTGAAGCCGAGGTCGCGGAAGCGCCGCAGGATGGGCGTGACGGTCGCTTTGTCGCGGTCGTTCACGGTGACGATGATGTTGCCCGGCTCCTCGGGGAGCCTGTTCCCCGCCGAAATCTGGGCCTTGGCGAACGCCATCCCGAAGGAGTCGTCGAAGCCCATGACCTCGCCGGTCGAGCGCATCTCCGGGCCGAGAAGCACGTCCACGTCGAAGCGGTTGAAGGGGAAGGCGGCCTCCTTCACCGCGACGCCGGGCACGGGCGGATCCGGCGGGATGTTCAAGTCCGCGAGCTTCTCGCCCGCCATGACCCGCGCGGCGAGGCGTGCGAGCGGGATTCCGGTCGCCTTGCTCACGAACGGTACCGTACGGGACGCGCGCGGGTTGACCTCGAGCACGTAGACTTCCCCGTCGCGCACTGCGTACTGGACGTTGAGAAGGCCGACCACGCCGAGCTCCAGCGCGAACTTGCGCGTGAGCGAGCGCATCTCGTCCATCACGCTCCCCGACAGCAGATAGGGCGGAAGCACGCACGCGGAGTCCCCGGAGTGCACGCCCGCGTCCTCGATGTGCTGCAGGATGCCGCCGATGACGACGTCGGTTCCGTCGCACAGCGCGTCCACGTCCGCCTCGAACGCGTCCTCGAGGAAGCGATCCACGAGCACGGGATGGTCCTCCGAGGCCCGGGCCGCCTCCTCGAAGTAGCGCTCGAGCGACGCCTCGTCGTACACGATGCGCATGGCCCGCCCACCCAGCACGTAGCTCGGGCGTACGAGCACGGGGAATCCGATGCGGCGCGCCACCGCGAGCGCCTGCTCCTCGCTCTTCGCGATCCCGTTCTCGGGCACCCGCGCGTCGATCTTCCGGCATACCTCGGCAAACCGGTCGCGGTCCTCGGCGCGGTCGATCGCGTCCACCGACGTGCCCAGCACGGGCGCCCCGAGCTCCTCGAGCGTCTCGGCCAGCTTGAGCGGCGTTTGGCCCCCGAGCTGCACGACGATCCCGCGCGGCTTCTCGAGGTGCAGGATCTCGAGCACGTCCTCGAGCGTGAGCGGCTCGAAGTACAGCTTGTCGCTCACGTCGAAGTCCGTGGAGACCGTCTCGGGGTTCGAATTGATCATGATCGTCTCGAACCCGGCCTCCTTGAGCGCGAGCACGGCCTGCACGCAACAGTAGTCGAATTCGATGCCTTGGCCGATGCGGTTGGGGCCGCTGCCCAGGATCACGATCTTGTCACGATCGCTCGGCGTGCTCTCCGACTCGTCTTCGTAGCTGGAGTAGTAGTACGGCGTCTCGGCCGGGAACTCGCCCGCACAGGTGTCCACCACGTTGAACGTGGCGTGGATATCCCACGCCCCCCGTCGGTCGCGCACGGCATCCTCGGTCTCGCCCCGCAGCTCCCCGAGCTGGAGGTCCGAAAAACCCTCGCGCTTCATGCGTCGCAAGAGCTCGGGGGTCACCTCGTCCGCGGCGGCGTACGCGCGCTCGTTCTCCAGGATCTGCTCGAACTGGTCGAGGAACCACGGATCGAGGAACGTCGCCTCGTGGATCTCCTCGACGGAGACGCCCGCCTCCATCGCCCGCTTGATCTGGAACGGCCGATTGGGCGTGGGCCGCCGCAGCGCTGCGAGCAGGGCGTCCTTGTCGTCGGCCGCGAGCCCGTCGTCCTTGAGCCGACGCCCCGTCACCCACCCGTGGCGCCCCGTCTCCAGCCCGCGGAAGCCCTTCTGCCAGGCGGAGCGGAACGTCCGGCCGATGGCCATCGTCTCCCCGACCGACTTCATCTGGACGGTCAGGGTGTCGTCGACTTCCGGGAACTTCTCGAACGCGAAGCGCGGCACCTTCACGACCACGTAGTCCAGCACCGGCTCGAACGAGGCGGGGGTGGTCTTCGTGATGTCGTTGGGCAACTCGTGAAGGTGGTAGCCCACGGCCAGCTTGGCTCCCACGCGCGCGATCGGGAAGCCGGTCGCCTTGGAGGCCAGCGCGGACGAGCGCGACACCCGCGGGTTCATCTCCACGACGAGCATCTCGCCGTCGGCCGGATTCACCGTGAACTGAATGTTGCAGCCCCCCGCCTCGACGCCGATCTCGCGGATGATGGCGATGGAGGCGTCGCGCATCTCCTGGTACTCGACGTCGGTGAGCGTCTGCGCCGGGGCCACCGTGATCGAGTCTCCGGTGTGCACGCCCATCGCGTCGATGTTCTCGATGGCGCAGACGATGATGACGTTGTCCAGGCCGTCGCGCACGACCTCGAGCTCGTACTCCTTCCA
>CAZFIS010000069.1:0-18291 GCA_964519125.1 uncultured Gemmatimonadaceae bacterium
GCGGAGCAGTACCGGCACCTCGAAGTAGTCGATGGCGATCTCTGCATTCACGCCGCTGCTGTTGTCCGTCGCCCCCTTTTGCACGTAGGCAGCACCGACCTGGAGTCCGAGGATCTGCGTCATGGGCATGGTGAGCGAAGCGCCGATGTTCAGACCCGTACGAGAGCTGTTGCTGCCCGCATTGGCTCCGCCGAACTTGGCCATTGTGGCTCCGGCCTGGAGCGCGAGCACGCTCTGCGCGCCGACCGGGGCGCTCACCAGGAGGAGAGAAGAACAGAGGATGAGGGACGCACACGTGCGACGAAGCATGAGATGGCCTCCTTCTGTGTAGTAGTGCGGCCGGGGCACTCGTCTGGGTGCCTACGACTCGAAAACCGTCAGATCGAGATTCGACCACCGCCGGCCGGCGGGAGGGAGGTGCCGGCCCATGTCGAAGGGGGGCTTCGACCGAGGCATGAAATACGCCGAGTCACCGCATCCGGCAACCCCGGCTACCCTGCGGCGCGCCGTCGGGCAGGCGACCTCCCCCTCCTCACCTCCTCATCAAATTCAGATTGAAGTTGTCGAACCCGGACCCATTCAGTGTCCCCGCCATCTCGTTCGCACTCGTCAGGCGCGCGCTGAAGTTCATGTCCTGATAGCCCGTCGCCCCGAGCACGAGCGTGAGGTTCGGGTCCGCGTGCGTGCCCTGGCGCACGACCAGGGCGAGGTTGTCCGTGCTGCCCACCAGGTTCCCACTCCCCGACACCCCACCGCCCACCCCCTCGAGCAGCACGAGGTTCAGCGTGACACCCTGAGACGTCCCGCTCCACGAGCCGCTCACCGTGAGTGGCTCGGGCGCGGTGGCGCCGTTCCCGCACGACCCGGCCGAGAGGGCCATCGCCGTCATCACCACCGTGAGCAGGGATCCCCGCCGCTTCATCGACCGGCCTCCGGCGTGAGCGTGCCGATCCGCTGCATGCCCGCGCTCGGGTGCAGCACGACGGTCACCAGCAGCACCTGCCCACCGCCGGCCGCCACCTGCATCTGCGACTTCTGGAGCTGAGCGGTCACCTGCTCGGGCGAGAGCTTGTAGAGCCCGCCGCTGATGGCGTCGACGGCGAGGCCGATGAGCCCTCCGAACACGAGGTTGCCCCACACCCATCCGCTCACCGAGCGCGTGAGGTCCATCTCGAAGGGCTGATAACCCGCCATCGCGACCCGGATCGTGTGCCGGTCGTTTCGCTTCAGGTCGACGACCACCGGGGTGACGCCGTGCTGCATGCCGTCCACGGTCACCTGCGCCCCCGTGGGCGAGCTGGAGACGCCGATCTGCTGGCTCGTGCCGTGCATGATCGTGGCGCACGCGACGAGAAGGGGCAGGGTCATGAGGAGGAGCAGGCTCACCGGGGCGCGGAGCGCGCGAAGGGCGGCCGAAAGGGATGCGGTGTTCATGATGCGGGTGCCTCCGGGATGTGGGGCCGGACCACCCGGCCCGCGAACAAGCTGAGCGGGGGGTGTGACAGTGCGGCCCCGGATTCGCCTCCGCCCCCCACCCCTCGCACGCCCTAGCCGCTTCCCCTCGTCCTCGTCACACCGCCGGGTTATTGTCGGAGCACGCCTCCTCCCGTCCCTTCGTCCCCGAGCCGATGGCCGAGAAGATCTCCAAGCTCCAGCGCTGGCTCGACCTGGTCGCCTACCTGGCGGGCAGGCGTGTGCCCGCGACGGTCGAGGAGGTCTGGGGGGCCGTGCCCGCCTATTCCCGGGGACTCGGGGAGGACGATCGGGAGCACGAGACCGTGCGGCGCATGTTCGAGCGCGACAAGGACGAGCTGCGCGCGGCTGGCATCCCCATCGAGACGGTCACGTTCTCCCTCAACTACGGGGCCGAGGAGAGCCACGGCTATCGTCTGGCCCGCCGCGACTTCCACCTGCCCTACCTCCGCCTGGTCCAGGAGGCCGAGGAGGACGAGCGCCGCGTGACGCGCGGAGAGGAGCCGTCGTCGTTTCCGATCGAGGAGCACGAGGCTGCCGCGGCGCTCGACGGGCTGAGGAAGGTCGCGGCCTTGCCGGGCTTTCCGCTGGAGCGCGAGGCCCACTCGGCGTTCCGCAAGCTGGCCTTCGACCTCGACCCGGGCGTCTTCGAGCTCTCGCCCGTCCTCTATGTCGAGGACCCCGAGACCGCCGCCGCGACCGACACGCTCCACCGGCTCTTCTCCGCGCTGCTGGCCCGCAAGACCATCACCTGCCGCTATCACTCGATGGGACGCGACGCCGAGAGCGTGCGCACCGTGCGCCCCTACGGCCTGGTGTTCCAGCACGGTCGCTGGTATCTGGTCGGCCTCGCGGAGGATCGCGACGCGGTCCGCATGTTCCGCGTGGGTCGCATGAACGACGTGACGCCGAATACGCGCAGTCCGGGGACTCCGGACTTCGAGATCCCCGCAGACTTCGAGCTGCGCGCCTATTCGGGCCGGAAGGCCTGGGAGATGGGGGAGCCTCCCGAGCCCGCGGTCCAGGCCCGGATCCGGTTCCGCTTCCCGCGCTCGCTCTGGGCCGAGCGCAACGACTACGGCACCCTGATCCGGGAGGAGGAGGACGGCAGCCACCTCCGGGAGTTCGCGGTGCGCCGCCCCGAGCCGTTCCTGAGGTGGGTGCTGAGCCTCGAGGGAGACGCCGTCGTGGAGGATCCGCCCGAGCTCAGCGCGGCCTACCGGGATCTGGTCGCCGCCGTGGCCGGAGTCTACGGCCCGCGGAAGGGCGACGTGGGAGAAGAGAGGCCGCGTGGCCGACGATAGCCGCACGGCCGACGCGCGCCTGGCGCGGCTCCTGCACATCCTCCCGGCCGCGAACCGGCCCGAGGGAGCGTCGCTCGCGGAGTTGGCCGCCGCGCTCGACAGCACGCCCCATCGCGTCGTCGAAGATCTGGAGGTGGTCACGGCGAGGGCCTACTACCACCCCGGGGGATGGCCGGACGACGTCAGCATCCTGGTGGAGGCCGATCGTGTGCGCGTCTACCACGCGGGCGGCCTGGAGCGCCCGGTCCGGCTCTCGGAGCGCGAGACGCTGTGCCTCGCGCTCGCGCTGCGCGGTACGACGGCGGCCTCCCACCTCGGCGACAACGAGCGCCGCCTCGCGCTCCTCCGTCGCGCCGAGGAGCATCTCGCCGTGCCCGTGTCGAGCGAAGGGTCGGAGCCGCCCGTCGACGCTCCCGACCAGGCCCCGGATCCCACGGGCGTGCGCGAAACGCTCATGGCCGCCGCGCGTGGCCATCATCCCTGCGCGATCGTCTACGCCAAGGCGGGCGCCTACGACATGGACGCGCGCGTCATCCATCCCTACCTGATCGCGTACGCCGACGGAGCCTGGTACGTCATCGCCTACTGTCTGGTGAAGAAGGGAATGCGGATCTTCCGCATCGACCGCATCCTGGAGGCCTCGGAGGCGGACGGCACGTTCGAGGTGCCCGCCGACTTCGACGCGACCGACTGGATCACCGACGCGCACCTCTACCGCGCCGACCGGAACATCGAGGTGAGCGTGCGCTACTCGCCCCGGATCGCGCGCTGGGTTCGCGAGCGCGCCGTCCTGGGGATGGCGGGCCTGGAAGAGGAGCCGGACGGCAGCGTCGTCATCCACCACCACGTGGCCGACCCGCACTGGGTCGTCGCCCATGCGCTCCAGTACGGAGCCGAGGCCGAGATCCTCGAGCCCGAGGACGTCCGGGCGCTCATGACGGAGGTGGTGGGGCGCATGGCGGGGTGAGGCGCGCCTGGATCCGGATGCCTCGGATCCCCGGGGACGAGGCATCGAGCAGGTCGCGGGCCAATTTCACCGAACATCCTTAGAGCCGTCCGGGATGCGACCCGCCACCGAGCGGGAGCTCAGGCCGGGGTTCAGGAGTCCGCCGTGCGCCGCGGCTTTGCGGGGGACGCATCCGGCGCGGTCGCCTTCTCGAGTGTACGTACGACCGAATCGGCCAGGGATGCAAGCCGGTGCCGCATCCGAAATACTGCGACCGCAATCAGGGCATGTGACGAGTGCCATCTTCCCTCCTTGAACTCACGGTCCGCGCAGCAATTCTTTCGTCCGGCACGGCAAGTCATGGCGCTAACGTCTGATTCCCGAATCCTCCCCCACACACAGCCCAACCGCCCACCCCGGACGTTGCACCGTGGGCATCACACGCGCGCGACCCCAGGCGCTCCAAAGGGACGCCCAGGACGCTCACATAGATCGAGATCCGACCGCCGGCCGGCGAGGAGGGGGCGCCGGCCCATGTCGAAGGGGGGCTTCGACCGAGGCATGAAATACGCCGAGTCACCGCATCCGGCAACCTCGGCTACTCTGCGGCGCGCCGTCGGGCGGGCGACCTCTCCTCCCTCACCTCTTCGCCAAATTCAGATTGAAGTCACTGAACCCCGACCCGTTCAGCGTCCCGGCCGACAGCGCCATCGCCGTCACCACCGGGAGCAGGAGTCCCCGCCGGATCATCGAGCACCTTCCGGCGTGAGCGTCCCGATCCGCTGCAGACCGTCGACGGTCACCTGCGCCCCCGTGGGCGAGCTGGAGACGCCGATCTGCTGGCTGGTGCCGTGCATGATCGTGGCGCACGCGACGAGAATGGGCAGGGTCATACAGTGCGGGCGGACGGCGTCCCCGCCCGCCATTCCCTCGCCCGGTCCGCGGGTCGATGCTGGCCCTGCGCGCACCACGTCCCTTCCGGCCGGCAAGAACGGAATGGTATATTTTCTATCCAATTCTGGTGATGGGCCCCCGGGACCTCCGACCTTCGAGTTCGACGAGGCCAAGAGCCGCATGAACCGCAAGAAGCACGGGATCGACTTCACCCAGGCCCAGGCGCTCTGGTCGGATCCTCGGCGCGTCGAGATCCCGGCACGGAGCGACGACGAGCCTCGCTTCGTGGTCCTCGCCGTGCACGGGGGACGGCACTGGGCCGCAGTCGTCACCTACCGGGAGGCGGCGGTGCGCATCATCTCCGTGCGACGTGCCCGCCCCGAGGAGATCGCGATCTATGAAGGCCCGTGAGTTCGACCGGAAGTTCGACGAGGGTGAGGACGTCACTCCCTGGCTGGACCTGTCGGCCCTGCGCCGCCCGAACCTCGAGGCGCGCCGGGTGAACGTGGACTTCCCCTCCTGGATGGTAGACGGCCTGGACCGTGAGGCGCGCCGACTGGGGGTCACGCGTCAGTCCATCATCAAGGTCTGGATCTCCGAGCGGCTGGAAGCGCTGGGAAGGGACGCGGCCCCGGATTCGCCTCCGCCCCCCACCCCCCGCACGCCCTAGCCGCTTCCCCTCGTCCCCGTCACACCGCCGGGTTATTGTCGGAGCGCGAGCCGCCCCGTCCCTCCGTCCCCGCCTATTCGCCGAGGCCGAGATCCTCGAGCCCGAGGACGTGCGTGCGCTCATGACGGAGGGTGATCCGCGAGAAGCGCTTCCACCGGATCGTCCTCCATCCGTGGCCCCGCCATCGGATCCACCCCCATCTCCGGCGGCTCCCATCCTCCGTCGAAGTGCTCTCCGTTCCTCGGGTCGATGAAGACCGCGCGGCCCCTGCCCCACCACACCACCCGCCATCCTTCTTCGTGCAGGAGGCGGTGATGGAACCGGCACAGGAGGATCGTGTTGCGGAGGCTCGTCTCGCCGCCGTCCGCCCAGTGCTTCACGTGATGCGCGTCCGTGAACCGGCATCCGCACCCTGGAAACCGGCATCCTCGGTCCCGCGTCTCCAGCGCGCGCCGGAGCGCGGGGGAGATCGTCCTCTTCCTGCGCCCGACGTCGAGCACCGAGCCGTCCGCGTCGTGCGTGATCCGCACCAGGCTCGCATCGCACGCGAGGCGCCGGGACGTTTCACCTGAAACGCGTGTGCCGTCCTCCATCTCGCGCTCCCCACCGCTTTCCCCGCCTTCTCCCTCCGCCGCGAGCCCCTCGGCGTCCACGTGCAGCACGACCTGATAGCGCTCGGCGCGGCTCCCGCTGATGGGCGCCTCCGCTCCGTCGCCGTCCTCTTCTCCTCCCCCGGTCCGGCTCCCGAACCCGGCCGCCAACGCGCGCTCGGCCAGGAGCCCGACGGCATCGGCCCGTCGCCGCGCGGCCGCGCGCCGCGACTCCTCGTGGGACGCGAGCACCTCGGCGCCCCGGTCCCGGAAGATCGCGTCGCTCGCGGCCTCCACCGCCTTCATCAGCACCGCCGCGACCTCGGGCTCGAGCCGGCCTCGCACGACGTACATCCCCTCTTCGTCGGGATACACCGAGAACGCGCGCGCCTCGTGGTTCCGGCGCTCGCGAGCCGCTTCGTCCTTCCGCGTCCGCCCTCTCCATCCGCGCACCATCCGCTCCAGGTGATGCACCGTGCATCCGCGCGCCATCTCCAGGAGATCGGCCTCGTTCTCCTCCGTGGCGACCCGCGTGAGCGCCCTCACCTGCGAGAACGACAGCTCGCCGCGCGCCATGCTCGCGCTCGTCTCCGGGAGATCCGTGAGCGCCCGGGCCGTCCGCACCTTCTCCCTCGCCGCCCCGAGATCCATGCCCGTCCGGAACGAGAGCCAGTGGGCGCACGTGCGATGCCCGTCCCGCTCCCATCCGCGCCGTGCATCGAACTCCGCGATCAGCGTGAGCAGCCGCTGCGTCGCGGCATGGATGTGCGCGGCGAGCGTGGCGATCTCGTCGCCGAGATCCTCGAGCGCGTCGAGCTCGTTCGTCTGGCGATCGGCGTCATAGACGGGCGCGGACTCGCGAACCAGGAACAGCGCGGGGCGGGCAGAGGCGAAACGGACCATCGGGCGAATCTCCTTCGTGAGACGATCGAAATCACCCCTAATCTAAGGGCGGTTTCGGCGCCCTCTGACGTGCCCGAGGAGCCCCGAAAGCCTTGTGGTAGGCCGCGACCTGACCCTCGGCCCCACGACGCTCGCCAGCGCGGAAGAGAGCGCGTCCAGGCACCGGATGCGGAGGGGGGGTCGGATGTGCCGGGACCGTGCGTCCCGAAAGCTGTCCATAGCTGGATGGGACGGCGTTGGGCCTGGATTCGGGCGCGGCGTCCGCCCGGATTCGGGCGCGGCGTCCGCCGGGCCTCACGCCTCGGCGGATCCTCGGGCGGGTACGGGTCCATGCGTAGAGCGACCCGGTGGCGTGAGCGTCGGCCCGCGCCTATCGTGTTCCCGGACCCGCAACACGAGGGAGCTCATGCGCATCCGGACGAGCCTGATCGGTCTGACGCTGGCATGCGCCGCCTGCCATCCCGCGGCCTCCTCTTCCTCCGCCTTCGCCGTGCGCGACAGCGCCGGAGTGCGCATCGCCGAGAGCCGTGGGGCGGCGTGGGCGAACGGCGCGGGGTGGAAGCTCGCCGCTACGCCGAGCGTCGACATCGGCGTGGTCGAGGGCGATCCGCACGATCTCTTCTCGCGCGTCAGCAGCGGCGCGTTCCTGCCGGGCGGCGGATTCGTCGTCGCCGACCAATCGCGGACGCTGCGGAGCTACTCGCCCACGGGTGTCTTCCAGTGGAGCGCCGGCCGGTCCGGCGACGGCCCGGGCGAGTTCAAGGGGATCCCGTCGGTGCAACGCTCCTCGACCGACTCCCTCGTCGCCTTCGACATGTCCCTGCAACGCGTGTCGATCTTCACCACCGACGGCGAGTTCGTCCGCTCCATCCGCCTCCATTCCTCGGGGATGGGCACCGCGGCCCTCGCCCTGCCCGACGGCGGCTACGTCGTCACCACCAGCGGATTTTCGGGCCTGCTCCCCTATCCTCCTCCCTCCGGCGTCACACGGGAGAAGGACCCGGCCGTGCACTACGGGCCCACGGGCGACTCCCTGGGCACCATCGGCGTGTTTCCGGGGATGGAGTGGTTCAGCGCAAGCCGATCCATCGGCCCCCCGCTCTTCGCGCACTTCACGCACTTCGCCCTTCGCGACTCGAGCCTCCTGGTCGGCACGGGCGACGACATGTCCGTCTCGGCGTACGGGCTCGACGGGAAGCTCGAGGAGATCATCCGCGTCCCGGGCGTCGACCTGAAGATCACCGACGCCGAGGTGCAATCGATGAAGAAGGTGTTTCTGGACAGGACGCCCACGCCGGAGGCGCGCAAGCGCGAGCAGGCTCGGCTCGACGCGATGCCCATCCCCGAGCGCAGGCCCGCGTACTCTCATCTCGAGGTCGATCGCCAGGGCGACCTCTGGGTCTCCGGCTACACCTTCACGGGCTTCCACGACCGGTCGTGGTCGGTGTTCGCGCCCGACGGCCGCTTCCTCGGGAAGATCCCCTTCCCCGGCGCCCTCCGCGTGCTGGACATCGACTCCACGTCGGTCCTGGGGGTGTGGAGCGACAGCCTCGGCGTGGAGCACGTGCGGGTATACGGGATCGAGAAGGGATCGTAACCCTGCGCACGAAGGAGTCCTCGGGTGCCGAAGCCGTGGAAGAAGAGAGGTGGCGAGCCGCCCGAGCGGCCCTCGCCTCCCCGCACGCTCCACACCGAGCACGTGGTCGAGGAGCTGGACCTCCACGGCCTCGGAGCCGACGCCGCGGAGCGTCGCCTCGAGATGTTCCTGGCCCGCGTCGCCGTCACCGCCCGCGGCGAGGTGGTGCGCGTGATCACCGGGCGGGGCGCGCGCTCGGCGGGCCCACCCGTCCTCCAGGGGCTCGTTCGCGACGCGCTCACCGGCTCACTCGCCCACCACGTCGAGGAGTGGGCGGTGGACGTGGGGGGCGGCGCGTACCTGGTGCGCGTGAAGCGCTAGAGACCCTTCGCGCCGTCCCCCCTCTCCCCTACCTCCCGATCCAGTACGTCGCCTTGATCTGAAAGACGTTCATGGGCCGGTCGGTGAGCATCTGCGTGCGCGCTCCGGCGAAGTCGAACGTGCCGGACGGGCCCGAGCCCGAGCGCTGTTGCGTCCAGACGAAGAAGATCGTGGAGCCCGGGAGATACTCCCAGCGCAGCACCGCCGTCCCCCGCAGAGACGTGTTGGTGAAATTCGGGTTGGGGAAGCTGAACGACCGGGCCGGGCCCGCGCCGTCGGGATCCACGTGGTACGTGGACGAGCCCGCGTCGTACGCGATCGTGCCGATGTCGCGGCCGTAGACGAGCTTTTCGAGCGTGCGGGGCCGGGCGAACTCGCGGAACGAGGTATAGTCGCCGCTCGCGATGAACGGCTGCGCGTAGAGCTGTAGCGTCAGGTTCGGCGTGAACGTCCAGTTCACGCGTGTATCCAACGACACGATATGCGTACGGATGAAGGCGAACACGTAGCGGGTGCCGTAGAACGCCGTCGCCGTGGGATCCGCCACCGACGTCACGTACTGCGCCACGTCGTCGTCGTAGTGATACGTGGGTGAGACCTGGATGAAGATGTTGGCGGCGGGCTTGAGCGCGACCCCGGGGCTCAGCAACAGGGACGTGGCGTTGGATCCGACGCCCGTCGAGGCCTGCACCTGGACGTCGAAGACCGCCGCCCGCCGCGCGTCCGTGGAGACCTCGACGCTGCCCGCGTCGTAGCCGGTGCGCTTCACCACCGGGCCCCCGCGGGTGAGCCGGTCGTCGAACGCCACGAAGTTGTGGATGGCCATCAGCCTGAGGTTCCAGTAGTTCGGGAACTCGATGCCGGAGAAGGCCTGGAGCTGAGACCACGTGCGGTCGCCGTTGTAGTTGTACTTCGTCGCGCCGCCGAAGCTCGTGAAGATGTTGCGGTACCAGCGCGTGGGCCGCGTCCAGCTCCCGGCGATGTTGCCGTTGACCCAGGCGTAGTCGGCCTGGTCGAGATAGGCGAGGTCGTTGACCTCGAATCCGGGGCTCCGGACGTTCGCCATCGCCTCCCACAGCAGCGTGCCGTTGTCCTTGCCCACGCGCGTGTACAGTCCGTAGCCCCGCAGCACCGTGGCCGTGGTGTCGTAGCGCGTCCCGAACAGCCCGTCCCCGCTCTCGCTCCGGTCCGGGCGCTGGAAGTAGTGCGCGCTCGAGCGCTCGGTGGCCGCGATCGCGGCGGGCGAGCCCGCGACGTTCGAGACCAGCATGCTGCCCATCCACGAGTATTCGTGCCGCTTCCAGTAGTGCCGCCAGTCGACGCCCGCGGCCTCCGCGTGGCTGCGCAGCCGGTCCGCGACGACACTGTCGCTCCCGATCTGGCGCTCCACGGACGTCAGGATGCCTCCGAACGTCGTGTTCCCGTTGCGGAACTCCTTCTTCAGGCGCCCGACGAAGTAGTTCGTGAGCGGCTCCACCACCTGCGATTGCTCGGGGCCACCGGCCGTGAGCCGGAACTTCGCCGTCTCCCGGTTCGTGAGCGCGTCCAGCACGCCCACGGTGTAGCCGCCCTGCGTGCGTCCGGTGATCTTGGCCGCTCCGAGAATGCTGGTGTTGTCGGGGACGTCCGCGAACGCGGCCTCGTCCTGGACGTAGCCCGCCAGTTGCGGAGGCCGGCCGATCCGGCGCGAGTAGAAGGCGCTCAGACCGGAGGTGTTGCTGCAGAAGAAGCACCGCATCCCGCCGAAGCTGAACGCGCTCGCGCCGGCGATGAAGAACGGCCGCTTCTCCTGGTAGTACGTCTCGAACGCGCTCAGGTTGAGCGACGCGGGGTCCACCTCGACCTGCCCGAAATCCGGGTTGATCGTGGCGTCCAGCGTCAGGTTCGAGGTGAGCAACACCTTGAGGTCGGCCCCGGCGCTCACGCGCATGGCCCGCCCGTCGTGGTACGGGTCACCGGGTGCCGCATACTTGAACGTGCCCCCCGTGACGGCGTAGGGAAGCAGCTCGAACTGCCGCGGCCGGTTCGTGATGTGCAGTCCCTCGAGCTCGCCGAAGAAGGCAGGCCCGCCGGGCTGGTTCTGGCGCCAGAACGACCACATGTCGCGCTCGTTCAGCCGGTCGATGTAGCGCCAGATCTGCATCCCCCAGGTCTGCAGCGAGTCCCGCGAGAAGCGGAGCTGGCTGTAGGGGATGCGCATCTCGGCCGTCCACCCGAGCGAGTCCACCTGCGTGGCCGCCTCCCAGATGGGATCCCACGACGGATCGCCGTCGTGCTCGTCACCCCGCACGCCCGCGGGGTTCACCTCGAACAGGACATCGTCCAGGTGGTTGTGGTACGGATCGAGATCGATGACCAGCTTGTCCGTGGTCAGCGAGTTGAACGATCCGTTGTCGCCGCTCGCGTCCAGGAGCTGGTCGCGCCGGGCGAGCGGGGCGGTCACGCCGCCGGGCTCGTCCATGCGCGCGCCGATGTACAGCGCGTCGGAGCCGTAGAGCACCCACACCTGGGTCTTCAGCGAGGCGGGCGCGCCCTCGTCGGGCTGGTACTGGCGGAACGCCGTGATCGGTGTGGCCCGCCGCCAGGCCGCCTCGCTCAGGCGCCCGTCGATGTCGATCGGCGCGGACACGGGGGCCGCGGTCGCGATCGGCGGCTCGGGGGGCTCCGACGAGGTGTGGGATGGCTGCGCGGTCTGTGCGAAGACCGAGCGGGACGGGATGAGCAGGGCGAGCACAAGGCTGGCACGCAAGGCACGATGCATGATATGGGCCGCAACCGTCGAGGTCGAAGAGGCGTGATTCCTTTCCCTCTTGGACGGACCCAAACGCCGAATGGTTTCGAAGAGATGCGGAGGAGGCGCGGAGGCGCGTCCTCTCAACCCTGCTCGCCCGGCTCCTTCAACAGTCGCGCGACCGTGGGATGGATCACCCGGTACGTGACGTACGCACCGGCGAGGAGCGCGCCGGAGGTGACGCCCACACCGAGGTGGTTGATCCAGGTCAGGGGCCATATCGCGGCCCACAGTGCCGTCATCGCGCCCTGCACGAGGTTCTGGACGAGCCAGCTGATGAGTCCCCCGACGTTGGGCTGCACGGTCGCGAGCGACGCGACGTCCCCGACGAGGTTCACGGCCTCGAGGCCGAGGAACGTGACCATGGCGGCGAAGCCGTAGAAGCCGCCGCCGCGCGACTCCCACACCTCCAGGGCTTCGTGGCGCACGCGGTGGCCCGCACGCCGCACCAGACTCATGCTCATTCCCGCTCCTGGTCGCACTGGCTCTCGAGCACCACCGGCGCTTCCGCCGGCACATCCCAGTAGTCGTCGACGACCACCCCCGCACTGTCGAGCAGCACGGAGAGGAAGCGCGCCGGAGAATCGGTCCGGACGAACCATGTGACGATCCGCTCGCCGTGCAGGACGCCGTCGCGGTTCGGTGGGCCGAGCCGGGTGCGCAGCTCGGCCTCCGTGGTGCGGCACAGCACGATCGTGGCGATGATCGCGCGGGCCTGGGCGGTGTCGGGGCGCTGGGGACCCGCGGCCGTCGCGGTCGAGGTCGCTGCGCCGGGTGGCTGCGCGCGGTTGCACGCGGGGGCGATCAGGAGGAAGGAGAGCAGGACCCAGCGCGATGTTCGGACCATGAGACGCTCCACTGAAGCCGGACGGCGGAACGGCCCCTCAAGCTACCACGGGTCAGGGCGCACGCCAGATGCACCCCCGCCCCTACCCGCCTTGCGTCCCGCGCCCGATCGTGCTTTCTTCCTGAGCGTTCACTCAGTTTCCATGCTGCGGCGGGAGCGTGCCATGGCCCGGCTGACGCACGAGCGCCGGCATCGACAGATCCTCGACACGGCCATCGACGTTTTCGCGAAGTTCGGCTTCCGCGGGACCACGACGAAGCAGATCGCCAAGGCGGCGGGCGTCAGCGAGGCGACGATCTTCCTGCACTTCCCGTCCAAGGAAGCGCTCTATCGGGCTATCCTCGAGGAGGTGCTCCAGAGTCAGCAGCCGCTGACGGAGCTCCTCGACGGCGCGGTCGACACGCCGCTCGCCGAAGTGCTGGAGGGCCTCGCGACGGCGTTCACGCAGCGGAGTCGGAAGGACTCCGCCCTCGTGCGCCTCGCGCTCTTCAGTGCGCTCGAGCGACACACCCTCGGGCGCCGCATGGCCAGCCAACACATCGGCGGCCCCGTGCAGCGTCTCACACGGGTGCTCGAGCGAGCGCAAGCGCGGGGTGAGATGCGCGCCGACCTCGATGCCGGCGCGGCGGCACGCGCGCTCGACTCCGTGCTCGTCCACCAGGTCCTCCTGCGTGAGGTCCTGGGCCAGGATCATGTCTCCGCCGGAGACATGCGGTGCTACATCGACATCTGGTTGCGGGGCGTCGCGCCCCGCGATCCTCAGGAGGTATGATGGCTCGCTCGAGACTCTCGCTGGCGTGCGCCGCGCTCCTCGCGGCCTTCCCCGCCCTGGCCGGCGCACAACAGCCCGCCGCGGGGCCCGCCAGACTCTCGCTCGACGATGCGGTGTCGCTGGCGTTGAAGCACAACGACCAGGTGCGGGTCGCGTCCGCGACCGTGGATCAGGCGGAAGGGGCGCTGATCGAGACGGAAGCCAGCGCGCTGCCC
This sequence comes from uncultured Gemmatimonadaceae bacterium, assembly GCA_964519125.1. Taxonomy (GTDB): domain Bacteria; phylum Gemmatimonadota; class Gemmatimonadetes; order Longimicrobiales; family Gaopeijiaceae; genus SZUA-318. The sequence continues at coordinate 13,363 of CAZFIS010000069.1, forward strand.
AAGATCGACTTCGCGTACAACTACGCGCGCAACGTGCAGCGCCCGGTGATCTTCTTCAACCAGGGCGGCCAGCTCCAGCAGATCTCGATCGGATCGGCGAACGACAACACCTTCGGGCTCACGCTGAAGCAGACCCTGTTCGACGCTTCGCTCTCCATCTCGACGCGCGCGGCCAAGCTCGCTCGGCAGTTCGCCGCCCAGAGCCTCGATGCCGCGAAGAACCAGGTCGCGCTCGCGACGAAAGTCGCCTACTACCAGGTCCTGTTCGACAGCGCGCTCGTCATGGTCCAGAAGAAGGCTCTCGATCAGGCGCAGGGCCGCCTCGAAGAGGTGCGGCAGAAGACGGTGGCCGGGCTCGCTTCGGAGTACGACTCGCTCACCGCCGTGGTCGCGGTGCAGAACCTGCGCCCGCCCCTCATCCAGGCGCGTAGCGCCCTCGCGCAGGACCGCGATCAGCTCAAGCGCACGCTCGGCCTCGAGCTGAGCGCGCCGATCGCGCTCACCGATTCGCTCGCCTTCGAGCCCTTCCACCGGCCGGATTCGGCCAGGATCGCGCAGGCCGTCAACCGCCGCCCCGATCTCGAGGCACAGCGGCGGATGGTGCGGCTGCGGGAAGCCGCGGCGGACGTGGAGCGCACCAAGGCGTGGCCGACCGTCAACCTCAACGTCGCGCTCCAGCGCCACGCCTCGTCGGCGGGCGTGATCCCCGGCGACGCCGCGTTCTCGCAGAGCCTCCAGGCGGGGTTCTCGGTCGGGTGGTCGCTGTTCGACGGGCGGGCCTCGCAGGGACGCCTTCTCCAGGACCGCGCCCAGGTCGCGGTGGAACAGGCCCGCCTCACCGCCAAGCGTCAGGACGTGGCGCTCCAGGTCCAGCAGGCGGCCGACGCGCTCGACGCGGCGCAGGCGCAGGTCGAGGCCGCGCACGAGACGGTATCGGTGGCGGCCCGCGCGCTCGAGATCGCGCAGACGCGGTTCCGGAACGGGCTCACCACGCAGGTCGAGCTCGGCGCCGCGGAGCTGGCGGCGACGCAAGCGCGCACCAACTACGCCCAGGCCCTTTTCCAGTTCAACGTCGCGCGGGCCCAATGGAGCGCCGCGCTGGGGACCTACTGAGATGAGCGCACGCCACTATCTGACGTTCTCGCTCCTGGCCTTCGTCGCCCCCGTCGCCGCGGCGGCGCAGACGCCGGCGAGCATGGAGCCCCTCTCCGTGTCCGTCCGCCCGGCCTTCCACGTGACGGTGGGCTACGCGCACGCGGGGTGGAGCGACGCGGCGCTCTCCGGAGCCAACGGACTCGCCCTCACCGCCTCACGCCACGTCGCGGGCCCGGTCCGGGGGGTGTTCGACTTCGCGACGCTCTCGGGCAACACGCTGTCGGGCTCGGGGGTCGCCCCCGCGCGCCACTATCTGGTGGCCGCGGGATTCGCGGTCGCGCCCGAGCTCGCCGCGGGCGGCCATCTCGTCCAGCCGGAGGTCGGCGTGGCGATCGGCACGATGGTGAGCGATCCGGCGGCAGGCTCCTCGAGCACGCGCTCGCAGAACGCCTGGGAGCTCTTCGCGGGCGCCGACGTCGGCGTGTACGGCCCCTTCACGCTCGGCCTCACCTACCGCCACGTCTCCCTGCGCATGCAGGACGTCGCCGCACTGGGGCCGGTGATCGCGAGCACGCCCCTCAGCGCGCACGTCTTCGAGGCGCGCCTCGGGGTGAGATTCTAGACTGCCGGAGAACGGCGGCGGCTACCGCCCGCCGCCGCGCGCTCCCGGCGTGGCGAGCCGCACGAGCCTGCGCAAGTGGCCCGGCACCGAATCCATGTAGGTGTAGACCACCGGCACCACCACCAGCGTCAGAAGCGTGGAGCTGAAGATCCCGCCGATCACGACCACGGCGAGCGGCGCGCGGAGCTGGCTCCCCGACGTCAACTGCAGCGCCACGGGAATCGCGCCGAACATGATGGCGAACGACGTCATGAGAATGGGCCGTAGCCGGCGCGGACACGCCTCTCCGAGCGCCTCGTAGATCCCCATCCCCGCCTCGCGGCGTTTGTTGGTGAGGTCGATGAGCAGGATCGAGTTCTTCATGACGATGCCCATCAACAGGATCATCCCGATCATGCCGATGATCCCCAGGCGCGTCCCCGAGACGAGCATCAGGGCGAACGCGCCGCTCACCGCCAGGGGCAGCGCGAACATCAGCGTGAACGGGTGCAGGAAGTGCTCGAACTCGACCGCCAGCAGGATGTAGATGATGATGATCGACATCTCGATGGCGAAGATCAGGTTCTGGAACGACTCCTGGAACGTCTGGGACTGCCCCGCCACCGTGACCTTCATCCCCGGCGGGACGAGGTGGTGCGCCGCCGCCAGGGCCTCCTTGAGCCCGGTGCCCAGGGGCAGCGAAGGATCGAGGTCGGCGAAGATCGTCGTGGCCCGCTCCTGGTCCAGGCGCGGGATGGCGGCAACGCCCGTGCCTTCCTGCACGTGCACGAGGTTGGCCAGGCTCACGATGGATCCGTTGGCCGAGCGCGTGGAGAGCTGATCCAGGTCGCTGGGCGTCGCACGCTGGCTCGGCAGCGCCCGCACCCGCACGTCGTAGCGGTGTCCGTTGCTCTTGAAGTTGGAGATCTTGAGCCCGCCCACCATGGCGCTCACGGTCTGCGACACGTCCAGCGCGCTCACCCCCAGCCCGGCGGCCACGTCACGGTTGACCGTGACGTTCACCTCCGGCTGCTGGAGCTGGAGATCGTAGTCCACGTCCACGAGGCCGGGGATGTGCGAGAGCGAGTCCACCACGGCCTTGCCCGTGTGCGAGAGCTCCTGGAGGTCGCCTCCCTTCAGCACGAGCTGAATGGGGGTGTTGCGCGCCCCCATGCTCACCCCGCTCGAGCGCTCCACGTACGCCGTGATGCCCGGGATGGTGTTCAGCTCACGCCGGAACTCGGCCATGATGTCGTCCTGGGTGCGCTTCCTCTGGGACGCGTCGGTGAGCGTGACCACCATCTGGGCGTCGTTCACCCCCGCCGTCCCGCCCAGGCCGATGGAAGAGAACACGCCCGTCACCGCCGAGTCGGCCCGCACCATGCGCTCGGCCTGGCGCAGATACCGGTCGGTGTAGTCGAGGGAGGAGCCGATGGGCGCCTTGATGCGGACGTTGAACTGGCCCTGGTCGATGTTCGAGATGAACTCGGTGGGGATGAACGCCCCCATCACCAGCGCCGCGGCGAAGGCGCCGAGGGCGGTGACGATGATCACGACGCGGTGGCCGAGCGCGTAGTCCAGGAGCCGCTTGTAGCCCGAGTCCACGCTGTCCAGGAACCTGTCCAGCGCCCGGTGGATCCGCCCCTCCTTGGTGCTTACGGCCAGCACCCGGGAGCTCAGCATCGGCGTGAGCGTGAGCGCCACGAAGAGCGAGAAGAGCACGGCGATGGCGACGGTGACCCCGAACTGGAAGAGGAACCGGCCGATGAGCCCCTGCGTGATGGCCACGGGAATGAAGACCGCGACGATCGAGAGCGTCGCGGCGAGGGCCGCGAAGAAGATCTCATCCGTGCCGACGCTGGCCGACTCGCGTGACGGTCGGCCACGCTCGATGTAGTGGAAGATGTTCTCCAGCACGACGATCGCATCATCCACCACAATTCCCACGCAGAGGGAGAGCGCGAGCATCGTGATGTTGTTGATCGTGAAGCCCAGCACCTTCATCATCCCGAACGTCGCGACGAGGGAGGTGGGGATCGTCGCCGCGACCACCAGCGTCGAGCGCCAGCTCCTGAGGAAGATGAAGACCACCAGGATGGCCAGGAGGGCACCCAGGATGAGCTCGTCGCGCGCGCCGACGATGGAGTCGCGGATCGACTTGGACTGGTCCGACGCCACGGTGACGTGCATCCCCGGCGGCAGGTCCGCCTGGATGGAGGCCAACTGGCCCTTCACCAGGTCCGCCACCGCGACGGTGTTGGCCCCCGGCCGGGGCGCGATGCCCAGTCCGACGGAGGGCACCCCGTTGAAGCGTGCCAGCCCCCGCCGGGGCTCCAGGCCGTCCTGGGCATACCCCACGTCCCGCAGACGCAGCGCCCGGCCGTTCTGGTAGGCGACCACCATGTCGTCGAACTGCTCGGGCGTGGCGAGCTGGCCGTGGACGTTGACGCGGAACTCGCTCCCCGGTCCTTCGAGGGTGCCGGCGGGCAGCTCGACGTTCTTCGACTGGATGGCGTGGATGACGTCGGTGGGCGTCAGCGACCGCGCGCGGAGCTCCGTCCGGTTCAGCCAGATCCGCATCTCCCGGGCACGGTAGCCCGCGAGCTGCACGTCGCCCACCCCTTCCAGCGTCTGGAGCCGCGGCTTCAGGACCTCGTTGGCAAAGACGCTCATGGTCTTCACGTCCAGGCCCGTGAGGGCGATCCACACCACCGGCTGCGCGTTGATGTCGAGCTTCTGGACGAGGGGATCCTCCGCGTCGGTCGGGAGGTTCGCCTTGGCCAGGGCCACCTTGTCGCGCACATCCTGCGCGGCGACGTCCACGTCGCGGTTGAGATCGAACTGCACCAGGATCTGCGACACACCGAGCGCGCTGGTGGAGTTGATCTGCTTCACGCCCTCGATCGTGTTGAGCTGCTCCTCGATGGGCCGCGTGACGTCGGACTCCGTGATCTCCGGGCTCGCTCCGGGCAGGATCGTCGTCACGGTGATGTAGGGAAAGTCCACCTTCGGGAACTGGTCGATCCCCATGCTCCGGATCCCGAGGTAGCCGAACAGGAGCATCGACACCACGAGCATCGTGGTGAATACGGGGCGCTTGATCGCGGTATCGGACAGAATCATGCTGGCGACTTCCCGTGGGACATGCTTGACGCGCACGCCGAGCGCGGCTAGCGTACATCGACGTTCCTGAGTTATGTATATGTTTGTGTAGGTAAAGTGTGTGGTTGTTG
>CAZFIS010000070.1:0-3727 GCA_964519125.1 uncultured Gemmatimonadaceae bacterium
TTCTCGTCCGACCCGCCACCGTCGTCGGCTGGCACCGCAGAGGATTTCGGGCCTATTGGCGCTGGAAGAGCAGGCCCAAAGGAGGACGGCCGCGCATTGATCCATCGGTGCGACGCCTGCTTCGCCACATGTGGAGCTCGAACCCGACGTGGGGCGCGCCGCGCATCCGAGCCGAGTTGCATAAGCTCGGGATCGATGTGAGTGAGTCCACCATTCGGCGCTATCGGCCGCCGCGGCCCAGGCAGCCATCCCGGAACTGGCGCTCGTTCCTGGAGAACCACCTGGGTGACATCGTGGCGATGGATTTCTTCGTTGTCCCCACGGCCACGTTCCGTGTGCTCTACGTCTTCTTGATCATGGCGCATGACCGCCGTCGAATCCTGCACTTCAACGTCACGACGTCACCCAGTGCTGACTGGACAGCGCGACAAGTCCACGAGGCGTTCCCCTACGACACCGGACCTCGATTCCTGCTCCACGACCAGGACAAGATCTTCGCCGGCGACGTCGCCCAGCGAGTGCGGTCGATGGGCATCGAGGAGGTGCTGACAGCGCCGGGATCGCCATGGCAGAATGCCTACTGCGAGCGCCTGATCGGCTCCATTCGTCGGGAATGCCTCGACCACGTCGTCGTTCTCAATGAACGACATCTCCTGCGGGTGCTCCGGAGCTACGCGTCCTACTATCACGACTCGCGGACCCACCGGGCGTTGGATGGCGACTCACCTGACGGCCGTGCAGTCGAGCCGCCGGCACAGGGCGAAGTGATCGCATACCCGCAGGTGGATGGGCTCCATCACCGCTACGCCCGGCGCGCAGCCTGCTCTTCCGGCTCAGGGAAGAAAGCTCCTCTCGACGTCCGGTCCGCTGGATGAGGGCCATCGTGTGCCCCAGACGAGCGTGTCGTCCCATGCAGGTCTTGAGGCCGGCCATCTGACCCGTCCTCGGCTCGTCGTCCGTATTCATGATCCCGCCAGCCGCTCTCCATCAGGCCTCTTGGGAGCCCGTCACCTCTTCCTGCACTGCGATGTGCTTTTCGCTACCCACAACCAATCCCTCTCCGACGACCAGCTGAAGGCCAAGACGCGCGCATTCGCGAGGCGACCGCCGAGCGGCGGGAGCAGATCGCCGAGCTTCTCAGCACTCCGCTCCCCTACCAGCGATACCCCACCGACACCTGCGCCAGCGCATCGGTTCGGCCAGCCTCAGTGAAGTCGAACCGCGTGACGTGCTCGAGTCCGACGCGCAGAGATGTCTCGAAGTGCCGCCACCCGTCGAATTTCAGATAGTCGGCGACCACGCGCTCTCGGATCTCATCGGGATTGTCAGCCGCCTTGAACCACTGGTAGTCGACGCCGCCCCCGGCATCCGTGATCATCTTCCAGTAATAGTCGTCGCCGGAGTACCGCTCCCAGGTGCCGGTCAGGGTCAGGCGCGAGGAAGGGCCCGTCCAGTCGATGGCTCCTGACACGCTGGCCGCGTTCGGCCCGATCGCATCTCCCAGGACACGTCCGTCCAACGTCTGTCCCGACTTGAACTGCCAATGGGTGAACGCGCGCGGCCCGGAGCGACTCCACTCGAGGCGCATGCCCATGCGCCCGTCCGTGCCCAGGTCGGTGACGCGTAGCCCGGCCGACCAGAGCGCATCATTCCAGTAGCCCTTCGCGCGCTGCTGAAAGAGCCCCCGATCATCCGTGGTGAAGAAGTTGACGTAGACCGAGGTGTACGCCTTGGGTGCAGATAAGCGTAGGTCGAAGCCCGCCACTTTGTCGGAGATCTCGTTCTTGGGTATCCCATTCCGTCCCAGGAAGAAGGGGAAGAAGATGTCATGGAGGCGGCTCAGGAAGTCGGCCCTCGGCGTGCCCTTGCCCCCCTGGAGGTTGGTGTAGTTCACTCCGAGCTCCACGTATTGGATGGGGCGGTAGCTCAGGCGCATCATCGTCTGCACCGCCTGCGGCACATAGCGGTCGGCGCCCATGTCCGCCGCGGCGATCGACGCCTGCCAGAGCCCGAGTTTGCCGAGGCCGCCCGGGAGACGCACCGGACGGTCCTCAGCCAGACGGATCTGATCCATGCCCCGGGGGTTGTCCGAGAGGAGCCCCCCACCCTCGGCTCCGTAGCCCCAGGTCACGCTGTTGCGTCCCAGGTCGACCGCGACCGGGCCGATCACGGTGCGAGCGTAGGCGTCTACCGTCTGCTCCGTCAGGTGGGTCGATCCCGATCCCGACGGAACGCCGAGGTAGACGCGAGGGATCACCTCGCCGGCCAAGTGCGTCGACTGGACCGTGATGCCCCCCTCGATGGCGGCGGTGAGTCCGTCCTCCAGAATGCGCCCCTGGTTGCTCTGGAGGAGTGGGTTCAAGGTGCCGATCAGCGTGTCGCCGAGTGAGCCTCTCCGATAGGGCCGATACGGGCTGTTCGTAACCGCGAGGTCGATCCGGGCCGGAGCCGCCCGCACGAACCGGCCTTCGTCCGACGCACCGAACCTCCTCTCGAGTCGATCGAGCGCCTCCTGGATCCTCGGAGACTCCTCCTGACCAGCGCTCCGTCGGGTCGCCTCTTCCACGAACCGCCGGAAGGCGGCCCGTGAGTACGGCCGCTCCCCGAACATCAGGTCCTGCACGAGGCCCGCGGAGACGAGGGCCTCGAGGTCCTGGTAGGCGGGGTCCAGCACCGCGACATACGCCGTGGTCTGCGCGCGCGCCGGACGTGCGCCGGTGAGCATGCCCAGGGCAGGGAGTAGCGCGACCAGAAGAACGGCCCACCGTCCTCTCGGGACGGGGGACACGGGGCGGCGGGGAGAGGTCATGGATTGCGCGGGGGCTCTTGCTCGTGGAGGGCACTGGGGCGGCGCGACCTCGAGGATATTGGTTGGTTGCCGTCCCAACAACCATGGTCGTGACGTGACGTATTAGGTGATCGAAAGGCCCTGTTGGGCGGAAGGGCACGGTAGGGTGTGGTTCGAGGAGTGGCAAGCGGTGGAGGCGCTCACCGGCGGGGACGAGGGTGGCCGCCGCGGCGCTCGCGCTCGAGTCGCTGGCGCTCGCCGCGCTGTACGCGAGCTACTCGGTGGCCTTCGGTACATCGGCGCGGAATCGTATGGCCCGCGGGAAACGGTGCAGGTAAGATGTGTGCGGGGTGCCCCCGGATCGGCATCGTGACGCGCCGACGTCGCAACTCTAGGAACGTTGATATGGAAGGGCCCTGTCAAGGTTGACGACGGCGAGAGTGGGGAGCCCGGGGCGTCTTCGACGATGAATCCTGCTGATATGCGATGATTGGGCGGAGGCCCAGAGCATCAAGGGACGGATTCGTCGGGAGCTGGCCGGAGTCTATACGCGGGGATTGGGCGGTTGGGTCTGCCGGACCCCGCAACGTTTCGGGGCGTTCTCCTGTCGTGCTCCGGGACTCCCCGATTCTCGGTCGTGTTGCTCAGGCGGCGGCGCTCACCTCCTGGAGCTTGGAGACGTCGACGTCGCGTAGGACGGCCCAGAGGAAGCCGACCATCTCGCGGGCGACGGCAGTGGCGGCGACCTGGTTGGGTTTCTTGACGGCGAGTCGGTGAAAAAGGGTGAAGAGGCGGTGCTGACACTTCCAGGTATGGCGGATGACGTCGTGATCCTGGCCCTGCTGGCGACGCCGAAGCGGAGCACCGACGGCGGGTCGCCTTCGGTAGCACCAGGCTGCTTGGACGAGGACGTGACGGACGCGCGCATTGCCGGCCTTG
>CAZFIS010000070.1:3827-18282 GCA_964519125.1 uncultured Gemmatimonadaceae bacterium
TGCTCGCCGGAGGAGTGCTCGCCGGGGACGAGTCCGACATAGGCCATGAGCTGGCGGGGGTTCTCGAAGCGGCGTAGGTCGCCGAGCTCGGTGGCGAGGACCATCGCGGCCTGGGTCTGGAAGCCGCGGAAGCAGCAGATGCGATCGACGAGGGGCTTGAATCGGGGCGTGAGGGCGAGGGTAGCGATGCGCCGCTCGAGTGCGTCCCTGCGCTGGAGCTTGTACTCGAGGAGCGCCAGGTACTCCGACAGCACGAGATGGTCCTGAATCGCGAGCGTCGCGGTGCACGATCCCGTTCTCGTGGGCGTACTGCAGGGCGTCCAGCACTTCCTGTGCGATTCGCAGCGCTTCGTCTACGCTGAGTTGGGTCTCGCGAGTGAGCCGGTCGCGCAGCGTCTCGCCGTCGATGAACGGAGGGGGGCCAGTGCGGCTGACGGGAACGGCCCAACCTACGCCGTTGCGGTTCGTGCGGCCAGGAAATGCCGAAGGCGCAAGACTTCGATCCCAGCCGTCCTATCGGTCGTATTCGATTCGGGCACCTGATGTGGTAATGACCTGTCTCGGCCTCAGGGTGAAGTCCGGCCCGAAGAAGCTCCGAGACGGATCCAGCCCGTTGAAGTCCACCGAGGCGAGGTCCAACAGGGAGGAGGCGAGGTTCCCCGTGGACACAGGCTTTCCAGCGTTTTGCCGCAACGTCGCCAGGCGCCCGGGGCTTTGGGCGACGAACGTGTCCGACAGCCACACCAGTAGCGGGATCCGGACGTCGATGGCCTCGAAGTCTCCGAAGCCGTGGCCCAGATGTCCTCCCTGGTCGTCGTAGAGTCGCTCCCCGTGGTCTGAGACGTAGACCACGGCGGCACGTTCCCCCGTCTTGGCGCACCGCTCGATGATCTGGTCCAGGATCCAATCCGTGTAAAGGATGGTCCGGTCGTAGTCGTCGAGGATTGGAGCCACTTTTTCCAGCTCCGCTCCGGAAGGGACGGAGACCGCCTGGCTCAAGGGGACCTTGAAGCGGTGCCGAGCCCAAGACGGCGGAAGCCGCTCTCCGTAGTTGGTGTGGGAGCCCAGCGTGTGCACCACGATGAACTTCCGAGGAGCCGGATCCGCCAGCGCACGGTCGAGCGCCGGAAGCAACGCCTCATCAGGGGCCGAGCGCCAGAAGTCCTTTCCCGCCGTCTGTACGACGTCTGCCTCCCTCACGATGAGCTGGAGATCTCCCCCTACCGCGGTCCGGGTGGTTCCCTGGTTGGTCAACCAGAAGGTCTTGAATCCCGCTTCCCGGAAGGCCGAGATGATGGATCGCGGCGTCCGCCTGGATCCCGTATCGTTCAGGGCCACCAAAAGGGACATTGGGACGCTCCGGCTGGTGACGGTGGCGGGGCTGACGGCGTGCTGGAAGGGCACCAGGTCGAGCCGTTTCGAGAGCAGGGGGTTCGTGAGCCTTGGGTACCCGTACAGGCTCCAGTTCGCACGACGGGCCGACTCGCCGATGACCAAGACATACACCTCCTTGCCCCACCCGCTGTCCGGGTGGGTCGCGCCGAAGCGGAAGTCGGCGCCCGCCTGCCAGGCCCGCTCCAGGGTGACGTGCTCCCCGATGGTCGACACGATGCCGGACACCGTGTGCGTCAGCGGATTCAGGCCCGCGAACCCGGCCAGCTGGTCCACCACGCTGGTGGGGAGGTACACGTCGGCGGAGGTGCCCCGCGTCCCGATGGAGACGATCAGGAGCAGGAAGGGCACACCGACGCTCATGGCCGCGATGATCCTGCGCCGGCGCCGCCCCAGGACGTCGAGGCGCGCCTTGATGAGCACGAGGCCGGCGAAGAGCGCGATGAGCGAAATACCCAGGGCGAACCCGCCGGCATGCGCCAGGACGAACTCGCGGACCTCCACCGGATCGACGTACATGACTCCTTCCAGCCCCGCCGTGGTCACCAGGCCGCCGAAGGCCAGCAGGTGAATGGTCTCGATGAGGTTGAGGATGAGGATCCCCAGACCGAGAACCAACTGCACCACGAATCCACGGAGCCAGGTGAAGAGCGCGAAGAACAAACCTACGCTCACGAGAAGAGAGAGAGCGTTCGTGACCCCGGGGTGAAGCCACAGATAGAGGGCAGCCGGCACGGACAGGATTACGGTGATGAGTCCGGTCACCCCGAACAGGGCCAACGGCACCCGGGATGCACGGGGCCGCGTGGGCTCGCTCAAGGCTCCCCTACTTGGACCGAGGGCGGGTCGCCGCCGGGTCGCAGCACGCAACGGGCGGCTTCGCTCATGCCGTGACGGGCCTGCGATCTTCGATGATCTGCCCCTCGCGCACTTTCACGATCCGGTCCGCCTGCCCGTACCACGCGTCGTCGTGGGTGATGACGAGGAGGGTCTTGCCGCGCTCCGCCAACTCGGGGAGGAGTTCCCGGTAGAACACCTCCTTGAAGACCGGATCCTGGTCCGCGGCCCACTCGTCGAACAGGTAGAGGGGCCGGTCCTCGAGGTACGCCGTGAGCAGCGCCAGGCGCTTCCTCTGTCCCTGGGACAGGTTCACCGTGGAGAGCCGCCCGTCCTCCACGCGGACCTTCCGGTCCAGATGGAGGCGCTCCAGGTACGTCCGGGCCCGTCCGTCCAGCGTCACGGACTCCAGTCCGAAGAGCATGTCGAAGAGGTAGAAGTCGGAGAACACCACCGTGAAGAGCTGGCGATAGGTTTCCCGGTTCTCGTCCGTGATCTCCTCGCCGCGCCAGTACACGTGTCCGCTCTCGGGGACGTAGAGCCCGCAGAGGAGCTTGAGCAGCGTCGTCTTTCCGCTTCCGTTCCCGCCGACCAGGAAGGTCGTCTCCTCCTGCTGGATTTCCAGGTCGATGGGTCCGAGGACGAACTCCTCGTCGTCGGACTCCCGTCGATACCGGTAGGTCACGCCTTCCAGGCGCACGAGCCCCGGCGCCTCGTCGGAGACCGGGACGACTTCGTCGGCTTGGGCCGGGAGAGAGGCCGTACCCGTCTCCGGTGCCACCACCTCACCCGTCAGGGGAACGCCCAAGGCACGCAGGCGCTCCATGGCCACCAGCGCTTCGCCGAAGTTCGGTCCGAAGTTCAGCAGCGAGGCCACGGGGCTGGCCAGGAAGAGGCCCACCACCAGGTATCCGCTGAGGACGTCGTGGTCGATGGAGATCCATCGGGGCAGCAGGAAGAGGATGACGCCCAGGACGAGGAGCCAGAGCACGTCCCCCAACCGGAAGAAGAGATGCTGGATGGCCTTTGCGCGAACGGTGTCGTTCCGTAGCTCCTCGGCGGTTCTCCGGACGCACCGGTCGAGGAAGACCTCTCGTCGATCCCGGTGGAGGAGGAGCTCCTTCGTACCGTGGGTGAGGGCGTGGAGATGGCGGAAGAGCCGATCCCAGCCCTCCCGCAGGCTCGCCCAGTAGCGGTCCAGCAGTTGGAGCTTCCCGAGCGGGTGGCGGTAGGCGAGGAGCCCCACGGTCATGAGGACCATGGTGACCAGGAAGAGCCGCCACGACAGCCACGCCGCGTAGGCGCCGGCCCCGAGGACCATGGCGCCCGAGACGAAGAGGGTCGGAAGCTTGTGGAGGGAGGCCGTGAGTTGTTCGGGATCGTGGGTCAGCGACGCCATGAAGTCGGGGCCGCCGATCTCCTCGATGCGCTTGAGCGGCATGCTGAGCACGTGCCTGCTCAGCCGCAGCCGGAGCTCGTACATCTCCTGCTGGGCGAGGGAGAGGAGGAGGTATTCCGATCCCGTACTGAGCAGGTAATAGAGGACGACGAAGAGCAGGAAGGCGCCCCCCATCCAGAGCTGGGGCGGGGCCTGGGTGTGGAGTTGGCGGTCGACGAGCCCCAGGATCAGGATCGAAAAACCCGAGCCGGCCACCGCGCCCATGGCACCCGCGGCCACGACGGGCCTCCACCTTCTGCGCAGGAGGTGGCGGTAGTATTCCATTCAGGAGGCAGGCCAGTCGGGAGCGAAGTGTGCCATCACCACGTCGTTGTTGTGCCCGGAACGGTTCTCGTCTCGATCGAGCATGGGCCCCGAATACGTGGCGAGCGTGGGAAGATAGACGAAGGGCCCCGGGAAGGGGATCACGTACCGCGGGACCTTCCGGCGGGCCAGGTGCCCGCTGACCCAGATGTCGTCCACGAAGAAGGCCCGGGCCGGGGCTGGGTCGTAGTCCCACAGCGTCTCGTCGAAGAACCGGGGGCGGACCAGGATTCCCCCGCACCCCTCGACGATGTCCGTCCGCTTCGGCGTCGTCACCGTCGTCCCGAGGAACTCCCGGCACTTGTGCCACCGCAGGGACGCCGGGACGCCGCAGCCCCGGCCGCTCAGGGCCGCGTCGGGGAGCTCCCCGGCGAAGCGCTGGAACGTCTCGACGAAGGTGCGCGGGTAGACGTTGTCGTCGTCCACGGCCAGGAGCGAGGTGTCCGGCGCGTCCGCGCATGCCAGGAGGGCGGGGATCAGCTTCGTCGCGGGCCCCCAGTCGCGGTCGGAGCGCAGAACCGTGATGCGGGGGTGTTCCTCGAGTTCGTCGGGCACCGTGTAGCGTGATTGCTCCCGCACCGACCGCTCGGGCAACGCCAGAAGGATCCGATCGGGGAGGACCGTCTGGTCCAGGAGAGAGTTGAGGGCCGGGAAGATCTGGCGGATGCGGCTGGGGATCGTGGTCAGGGTGACGACGATGCCTGAAGGATCGGCGGCGGCGTCCGGGCGGCGCAGCGTCGGTCGCGCGTGCAGCCGGACCAGGCGTGCGATCTCGCCGGCCCCTCGACTGATCCGGTCCAGGCGATCCCAACTCACGCGGGTCTGCCGGCGCGCACGGAGAAGCCGTGCTTCCAGCTTCCGACGAAGTGATGCCGCGCGTAGACGTGACGATCGAAGGGAAAGAGGCGGAGCGGCCACAGGTCATGGGGCGCCCAGCGATCGCGAGGGAGCACGGTGAGATCCAGCTCGGCGCGGTGCTCCTGGACCACATCGGTGAGCATGACCGGGCCCGTGGTCTCCAGAACCTCGCGCTCCATGTCCCACCGTCCGGGTAGCGCCTGGAGACGGAGGATGATCTCGCCGAAGACCGGGTGGCCGGGCTCGGCGGCGAAGATGAAGTTGGCGATCCGTTCGCGGTGGCGGAACCCCAGCCGTCGGGTCGTCCGCTCCGAGAGCACGTCCTCGACCCCGAACACCGCGCGTCGCCCCTCCAGCAAAGGCTCGACGCACCGCACGCACTCCATGTCCATGTCGGCGTACAACCCACCCTGGCGGGCCACCACCAGATACCGGAATATGTCGGCGCGCTGCACGGCGTAGGGGCAGGAATCGTAGAGTTGGAGGAGCCGGGGGAAGCTCTCTGCCACGACCTCGCGGCACGCGGCGTCGTCGTAGAAGCGGTACTCCCAGTCGGGATGGTGGCGGCACCAGCCTTCGCTGAAACGGGTGAACTGCTCGGGCATATCGTGCGACGCCCAGGTCTGGTGGATGGTGTGCGGGATCGTCATCGGCCGAGAATGGAGTCGGACCACCTCACTGTCAATCGAGGGCATCCAATCGGAGTAGCCACGTGATCACATTCGGACTCATCGCCGTGCTGACCCTCGCGTGCACGTCGGTCGTCGCGGCGCTCCACAACCGGCGCGAGGTCCGTCGGGCGCTGCGCCAGGTGGAGTCGGTGGGAGAAGCCGGCCGGCGGCTCCCCATCCTCATTCCGGTGAGCGGCCGGCCCCACTACCTGCGGCAGGTCGTCGACGGGTTGAGCCGGGTCCACGGAATCGAGGGCGCCCTCCTGGTCTTCTCGCAGGACCGCCGCGATCCTGAGGTCTCGTCCATCATCTCCGGGGTGGACTTCGCGGACGTGGTGATCATCGAGCACGCCCGGCCCTTCCTCGGGGTGCTGGCTTCCGTGTGGGACAGCGACCACGTCATCGGCCGCCATATCCGCTTCCTCCTGGAGTTCGCATTCGATGACGTGGGTGCGGAGCATGCCATCCTCGTGGAGGACGACATCGTCCCGGGGCCGGACCTGCTGCGCTACTTCTCGTGGGCGTGCCGGTACGTGCTCTCCGACGAGCGGGTCCTGGCCGTAAGCGGGTTCAACCTCCACTCGCGTGTGGATCAGGAGAGCGGGTTCGACCCGCGCCGTCACCCCCATGACCTGGTCGAGGCTCGAGACGAGTCCGGGCGACTGGGATTCACCGGATGCGGGTGGGCGATCTCCCGCCGACAGTGGGCGCGGATCCGCCGCGACTGGTCCGACTGGAACTGGGACCACCACCTGACCCGGACCCAGCACGTGCGAGGCCTGGTCTCGTTTCAACCGGTGCTGGCCCGGACGAAGCACATCGGGATGCAGGGCGGCATCAACTGCACCGAGGTGGAGGGGAACCCCAAGTGGCTCGGGGTCATGCTCGACGAGGGGCCGTACGGGGACGCACCGCCGAACTTCCTGCCGGATCTCCCGGCCCGGCCGGCGTACGAGGACGTCAAAGCGGCCGTTCCTCCGCCCAACGAGCGACGGCGGACACGGCCCCGGCGGCTCCAACTCGTCGCCCTGATCGTGCTCCTGGCCGTGGCCGAGCTGGTGGCGTGGCGGGCCCTCACCCCGTAGATGAGCTCCGCCCTCGTCCCCTCGCAATCCTGGGCGCCGTGGCCCTCCTTCTCGTCCTCCTCAAGGGGCCACGGACGCTCAACGTCGATCGCTAAGCGCCGCGAGACGCTCGTCGATTTTCTGCTTGACCTCCGCATCCCAAGGGTAGCGCGGAGCCAGGTCCAGCCCGCGTCGCCAGAACTTGGTGGCCTGCTCGTCGTTCCCTTGGGCCGCGTACGCTTCACCAAGGTCCAAGTAGAAGAACACCGAACCCGGGTCCCGCTCCAGGGCCCGTCGGTAGGCCGCCTCCGCGTTGGCCCAGGTGGCTCGACTCACGAGGGCGGAGCCCACGAAGAGGCGGGCGAAGAGCCGTGTGGCGCCGTTCAAACCGGCCACCTCTCGGAGGATCGTCCCCTGGACGTCGTTTCCCAGGGCATTGCCCGGATCGATGGCCAGAAGCTTCTCCGTGAGCTCCCACGTCTCCTTGGCCAGCTGGGCGGGCGTTCGGAGCCCCTCTTCGTTCATGGCGTGCCGCCCGCGGCCGGCCGCAGCCCAGGCCAGCGCCGTGGTGTCGGTGGGGCGCATGCGGAGAAGTCTCCGGCCCAGGGTGTCGGCCTTGATGGACCACGCTCGCCGGATCGTGTGGGTCTTACCGGTGAGTGAGAGCGCCACCGCGATCCGGGCGGCGCGCCAGCACGCTCCGAAGTCATCTGGATCCGTGGTCAGACTCTGCTCCAGGAGCCGGTAGGCGGCTTCCGGCGCTCCCGTCATCACCAGGGCGTCGGCTGCCTCGACCGCGGAGCCGATCGCGGTGTTCCATTTGCCGGTGAGGTGCGTGGTCTGCGCTTCCAGCGAGGCAGAGACCACGCAAACGGAAGCGCCGACCAGCAGCATCGAGAGGGTGCGACGGAGTGGAGACGGTCGAAGCGGCATGGACGAAGACACTAATGTCTGAGTGGCCCACGAGGAAGTCCCGATGCGAGAGCCGTGCGCGGGTCGGCGCGCCGACCGTTACCTGTCACACTGTTCGACCTGGCCGGGAATCGTAATTTCACCGTCAGTGAAGGCGTACCCCTCCCGGCTCCTGATGCGATCCCACCATTGGGCGCAGCATGGACGTGGTGAGTCCGATGACGACCAGGGGCTCGGACTAGCGGATGATCCCTCGCCAGAGGTAGGATACCAGCGCGTAGGGCGAGCAGATGAAGGGGTGGCGTCGCATGAACGGCGTGACCGTGATGGTCACCCCGGTGTGGCGCTTGATCTTTTCCGCTACGTAGTCGGCGGCGCCGGCGAAGGTGAATGCCGACTTTCCCATCCCCAGTGTGGACAGCACCTTGCCCTGCCATCGCCGCAATGCCCAGCGGCGCGCTGCGCGCCGCTCCTCGTCCTTCGTGGCGGTCACCCGATAGCGGCCATCAGGCAGAACCTCTACGACATCCCGGAACGCCGGCATCGCGGCGGCGGTGAGCGAGCGGTAGTCTTCGGCGTTCCGAGACACGAGCCATGCGGCTCGATCGCGACTCTCGGGGCGGAGCTCCGATCGGTAGGTCTCACCTAGCGCTCGTAGCCAGAACGTGTCCGTGTCGACGACGCTCCCCGACAGGATCGGGAGGGCCTCGCCGTGAAAGCGGAGCACCGCCCTGACCAGCGCCGCGCGAACCCGCTCGGCCGTCTCTTCGTCCGTGGCCCATACGAGGCGGCACGGCTGGGCGAGACGTGCCCAGAGATAGGATCTTAGCCAGCGGTCCGATCCAGCCTCGAAGTGCGCCCGAGAGAGCACGCCGTACTTCGCTCGGACCTTTGCGCTTCCATTTCCAATTTCGAAATAGAAGAAGTTGGGTGGGAGGAGGATGTTGAACGCCCTGAAGAGGATGTGCCCGTAAGCGCTGCCGTAGTCCGAGACAACAGCGATCAGGTCGACGATCCCGGTGGTGGTGTCACCCGTGTGGAGACACGACCCGTAGTGCAGCACCGCCTCCAGCGAGTCGCCGAAGCGGATCCGGAGGACTTCGACGAGCTCTTCGATGGCATCAGGCGTCGGGAGAGAGCTCTGGCGCAAGACCTCCGCCACGAGTGGGCGAGGTGGGGTCGGGAGGGGACAGCGCATATACCGCGAGGAAGTTCGGAGAAGAGTTCGGCTGTGACGGAATGAGCGGGTCGCGCTTGAGAGCGACTCCGGGGTTGGACAACCTCAACAGTCTGAGGCCAAGTTCGAGGGGGTGCAAGCCGGACCTGTGAAGCACGGCATATCAGGCAACTGGCCACCTTGCTTCCGTTGCGGCAGGGTCTCTATCATGCCCCACCCGCCACCGCCGACCTCCACCATCGCCGAATCGTCGTGAGGCCTCGCAAGATCCTTCTCGTGACCGAGTTCTTCCACCCGCGCCGGGGGGGGATCGAAACCCACGTTCATGGGCTGGCTCGTCATCTGAGCCGCGCCGGGCTGGACGCGAGTGTTGTAACGGCGTATCCCGGCGCCGGCGAGGTAGACGGAGTTCGGGTACACCGGGTCCGGGCGCCGCTACTTCCTCGCCTGAAGGTGGTGTGGACCACCCACGCGGCGCGCCCGCTCCTCCGGCTCCTGAGGAACGAAGGCGCGGATCTCGTGCACTGTCATCTGAGCGTCTACGGGCCAGCAGCGACCGCCGTCGCCTATCTCGCCCAATCCATCGGCATCCCGACGATCGTGACCTTTCACTCGGTACTCGGGGGCTACGCTCGGGGCCTCGGGCTTTTCGACCGCCTCACGGGGTGGTCCAGACTTCCCGTCACGTTCACGGCGGTGAGTGACTTGGTCGCAGAGGGTCTCGTCTCCGTTCTGCGGGGCCGGCCCGTTCCCATCCTTCCCAGTGCCGTGGACCCGGAGGCGTGGCCCCCGAGCCGACCCACACCATGCGATGGGACTTTTCGCGTGGTGTCGGCTACCCGATTGGCGAAACGCAAGCGTCCCCGCGCTTTGATCGAGGTCCTGGCCCAGGTGCGTGACGCCCTCGCCCCCACGACCCGCCTCTGCGCGCACATCATCGGCGACGGCCCGGAGCGCGATACAGTAGCTCGTATGGTAAAGCGACACGGCCTGGCGTCGGAGGTCACGATGCGGGGAGCGCTGACGCACGAGGAGATGCGCCTCGAGTACGCGCGCTCGGACGTATTCGTCCTGTCGTCGGTGGAGGAGTCCTTCGGTCTGGCGGCACTGGAAGCGCGCGCCTCTGGGCTTCCCGTGGTGGTGAGGGCGGAGGGTGGACCCTCCCGTTTCATCGCGGATGGTCGCGAGGGCCTCGTGGCAGAGTCCGACGCCGGCATGGCGGAGGCCTTGATCCGTCTCGCACGAGATTCCGACCTTCGCGCGGCGATTGCCGAACACAACCGCACGACCCCGACGGGGCTCCGATGGAACGACGTGCTCGACAAGCACCTGGAGGTCTACGAATCGGCGATGGAGCGCGCGTGCTGAGGTTCTGGATTCGCTATCCGCTGGGGATGGGCATCTTCATGATGTCGGTGCTCTGGGGCTGGGTGGTCTACCTGGCCACGCGTTCACCTGCCCGGGTCCGACAGGCCGTAGCGGGGGTCATGGCTGGCCCGGTCTGCGGAATGATCCTTCTGGATGTCCGGGTCTCCGGGATGGAGCACCTCGTCCAGGGCCCGTGCATCCTCGTGTCCAACCACCAGGGACACGTGGATGAGGCGGTTATCGCCAACGTCTACCGCCACCTCGACCATCCGGTCATCCTGGCCAAGATGCACCACGTTTGGTCGTTGGGCTTCTTCAAGCGCCTCTTCGAGATCACGGGAAACATTCTGGTCGGGCCGGATTCCTTGGTGGATGGAGTCCGCGTTCTGCGAACTGCGCGCGAGGCGCTCACTCGTGGAGCCCAGGTGTTGATCTATCCTGAAGGCACCCGCCGGCCGGACGGGCGCCTCGGACCGTTCAAGCTCGGTGCCTTTCTCCTCGCAGTGGAAGCGGGCGTTCCGGTGGTTCCAATCGCCATATCCCGCTTTGCACCGGAGTTCGATCCCCGGAGGCGGCATCTAGAACCGCATATCGCTAGGGTGCGGGTCCTCGAACCGGTCGCGACCAAGGGGCTCGCTCGGGCGGATATAGGGATGCTCCGGGACGAGGTGCGCGATCGAATCAGGCGGATCCTCGACGACGACGAGGCCGGAAGCGTTCGAGGGGTCGGGCCAGCGCAAGGACTCCCATGATCAAGGCCAGCGCCGCGAGCGCCAGCCAGAGAATCGCGAGCGTTCCCCGGGAAGGGTCGTCAAGACGGTCTGGCACGCGGGTGGATTCGGAAGCGTCGGGCATGAGCGCGAGGGGGGAGGAACACCTCGTCAGCATAGCCTCGGCTTCCTCCGACCCGCAACCGACGGTCTGTCTGACGGTGGACGCCGAGCCCGACTGCCCTCCTTTTCTGTGGAGTTGGCGTGGGATGACCGAGGGTGCTCCGGCGCTCCTCGACCTCCTGTCGGCCGAAGGCGTGCCCGCCACCTTCTTCACCACGGGAGAGGCCGCACGCTGCCACCCGAAAGTCGTCGAGGACATCGTAGCCTGTGGCCATGAACTCGCCAGTCACGGGATGAGTCATCGTGCCTTTCCCTCACTGAGCCCCGAGGAAGCCCTGACCGAGATCCGCGAAGCTTCCGGGATCTTACGCTCGTTCGGGGCCGTCACGGCGTTCCGGGCTCCTTACCTGCGGATGCCGTCCGGGTATCTCCCATATCTGGAGGACGACGGCTACCGCGTCGACAGCTCCGTGGCCTCGTACAAGACGGTTCCGTGGCGGGCGCGGGTGAATACGGGGCTCGTCCGCCTTCCTGCGTCCATGACCTCGTCGTGGCTCCGCCTGCCTCCGTGGCTCCGCGACCCCGTTCTGAGAAGGCTTGCCAGCCCCGTCGTTCTCTTCGTCCATCCCTGGGAATTCGTGGACGTCCGTCGCGCGGACATTCCGTGGGATTGTCGCGCCGGAACCGGTGTGCAGGCGTTGGATGCCCTGAGAGGAGTCATCCAGCTCTACAAGTCGGCTGGGGTTCGCTTTCTGCGGATCGACGAGGTCGCGAGCGAGTCGAGGAAGCCCTCGTGACGTTACTTTGACCTTTCGCGCAACCATCTTCAAAGGAGGCCGCGGTGGGGTCTGAGACCGGGATTGCCGACCTTCTCGTAGAGAAGTACGGTGTCGATCGCGCCAAGATCACTCCGGAATCGACGATGGCGGAATTGGGACTCGACTCCCTTTCCGTAACTGAGTTCCTGTTCGACATCGAAGGCCACTTCTCCATCGTCATCGACGTCAAGGAGGTCGACTTCCAGACGTATGGAGAGGCTGTCGCCCTGGTCGATCGGCTCGTGGCTGCTCGCGACGCCGTCGCGTGACTCGACGCCGGGTCTTGGTCACGGGCCTGGGGCTCGTCTCGCCCCACGGTGACGATGTGGACGAGGTCTTTCGTCGCATTTGCGTGGGGGAGTCTGCCGTTCGGAGAGTCCACTTCGACCAGGAGGGACGGGAAGCGGACGTTCTTCTCGCTCGCCCTGATTGGAACGCGGACGGGTCCTTCACTCCAGTGCAGAAGCTCACGCTGGATCCCACTGCACAGATGGGTCTCGTGGCTACGAGAGCTGCTGTGGCCCATGCCGGGCTTGATGGGCGCGCCGATCTGCTCGAGAACGCGGGAGCGTGCTTCGGTGCGGGGTACGGCGCTAGGTCGTTCGACGAGACCAGCATCGCTTTTCACGTCCAGAAGACGCGGCGAGTGAAGCCCACCACGATCCCGAGGCCCATGCCCGATGCCACGGCGGCGCAGGTCTCGATCGCCCTGGGTGTGAAGGGTCCAACCTGCACGCACAACAACGCCTGCGTGTCGTCGTCGATGGCCATCGACGAGGCCATCCGCGCCATCCGCGATGGATACCTGAACTGCGTCATTGCCGGTGGCGCGCAGGCGTCGCTTTCCGAGCCGGTGCTGTGCAACTGGGGGGCCATGGCGGTCCTCGCCAGCGAGCATCCGGATGGGCCGGGCGCGTCCGTCCGTCCCTTCGACCAAGCGCGCACCGGCTTCGCTCTGGGGGAAGGGGCCGCTGTTCTCGTGCTCGAGTGCGAAGATCACGCACAGGCTCGCGGTGCCAAGCCCCTTGCCCAAATCGTGGGGTACGGAGCTTCGAGCGATGCGTTCAACATTGCGCAGCCTTCGGAAGACGGACAGGCTCGCGCCTTGATCGCGACCCTGGCCGACGCCGGGATTCCCGCCTCCGAGCGGAGAACGCTGCGGCTGTGACCGTCTTCCCGGCTGTGACGCGGAGCCCGAGCGACGCACCTGCCATCCCGCGCTGGACAACCGATCCGGCATCTCAACGAACGCGGACGCCGGCGGCCAAGACCTGATGCGACGGCGTGTAGGCAGCGTGCGTCTTGACCGCGAGCCCCATAGAAGGTGATTGAAAGGCCCTGTTGGACTGATGGGCACGGTAGGTCGCGGGTGAAGGAGGGGCAAGCAGAGAGGGTGTCGCGGACGGTGGGGCTCTGCTACGGGTGTCGCAGGAGGGGCAGATCCCCAGCGGTAGCCGCGTCGATGGCCACGCTGCTGCCCGGGTCGCGGCTGTGTTCCATGGTGAAGATCCGGCCGGTGGCGTCGTCGTACGCGACGCCGTGCACCCCGGGGGTATGGGGAATGCCGCCGCCGACCTCGCCCGCGGCCCCGGCGCATGGTATCTGCCCTCCATACCGAAGCACGCACCAAAGCCGGCGGACGGAACGTCACCCTTGACGGGAAACCTGTTCAGGTGCCATAAACGTTCGTTTGTCGACGGCTCCCGACACCCCGGATCTGTCCATGCGCATCTGGCGTGATGTGCCCACGCGCCGAGGCATCGCTCGTTTGTCCGAAGGGCTCCATCTGCCCGGTAACCTGCGCGGTCGAAAGGCCAGGGTTGCCGTCGACGCCATGAACCTCACCCTCGAACGGCTGCTCCAGCGCCTGGACGAGTATCACGCCATCAAGAAGGACTCCTACGCCAACCTCGGTACGCGGCTGAACAGACTGCGCGACCTCGCCGCCGCCATCGAAATGGCTCTCCGGGTCCAGGGACCCCGGGGCAACAACACACTGTCGGGGGGCGCCGCCGACATCCACCAGCTCCTCTTCGGCCTCGCCCGCCGCGCCAGGGCCAAGGCCGATTACCTCGCTCTGCTGATCGGGTACTACGGCACCAATCCCGACGAGGTCACCAACCCGCAGGCGCTCGTCGACAAGCTGCGGGCAGCACAGATCAAGAGCGACAACGGCAAGCAGCTCGGAGTCGTCCCAGGCGTCCGCATGGAGGCCCGGGACCCCATCCACCGGGGCTGGGAGATGGAGTTCGTCGGCGACGACATCAACCCCATGGGCAAGACGCACCAGTCCTTCGCGGCGGCATGGCTGCGGGCGGTGCGCGCCGGCACGTGCAACGAGCCGCTCCTGGTCTATCTGGAAGCGACGGAGCACTGCCTCGACCGCCAGATGGCCAAGGACGCGCATACCGTGAAGTACATGGATGTTCGCGGAAACAACGCGCCCGTCTACCAGCTCCGGGTGAACGCCGGGACGGTGGAGCAGACCAGGATGGACAGTGGCCCCCCCCACTGGGAAGCGTTCGATACCCAGTGGGTCACCAAGTCGAATAGTACCAAGGGCGGGCTCACCCACACCCTCGCCTACAACTGGACGACCACCAAGGAGCTGTTCGCGGACCTCCACAATCCCATCGAGGGGCGTGACTGGGACACCTTCCACCACTCGTCGTTCACCGGCGGCGACATCATCCGCTGCGCGGGCATGATCGGTGGCGTCAACGGCAAGATCATCTACATCGACAACGACAGCGGCCACTACCG
>CAZFIS010000071.1:0-18186 GCA_964519125.1 uncultured Gemmatimonadaceae bacterium
CCTCGATCGCCTGGTTGGGGCAGATCTTCACGCAGCTGTAGCACTCCCAGCACATGGAAGGGTCCCGGTTGTAGGCCTTCATGGTCTCTTTGTCGAGAACCATGAGGTCGTTCGGACAGATGTACTGGCAGGCCGTCTTGTCCAAGGCCTTGCAGCCGTCGCATTTGTCCGGGATCACAAAACTCGGCATTTCCTGCCTCCGGTCTGAGGGGAAGGAGGTCTGCTCAAACCCGCTTCAAATTGAGCGCATCACGCGCTCGAAGCCCCCGGGGGCAGGTCTCGATGGGGACTGGTATCGTGACACAAATCACAAGCCGTAGAGCAATGCGTGATTTTTGTCACAATTGTTCGTAAAGAGGAATCTCCGCATCTCTTACCCCGCCGTCAAGTGTATCCGAGATTATTATCGCGGATCGGCGGAAAAGGCTTGTGGGGCGGGGGTCGGAGGAGGCCTGGCGGGACCCGCCGGTGGCGGGCCGCGGCGCTCAGGACTTCAGGTGGTAGGCCAGCTCCGCCATGCCGAGAGAGATGTGCTCGTTGCGGACGAACACACCCGCGGGGACGGTCAGTCGGGTGGGGGAGAAGTTCCAGATCGCCGTGATGCCGGCACTGACCAGGCGGTCCGTGACCTTCTGGGAGGCGGAGGCCGGCGTGGTGAGAATGGCGAGACGGATCTGATGACGCTGTACGAACGCCTTCATGCCACGCGCGCGGCGTACCACACACCCCGCGCACCCCGCCACCTCCTGGCCGACCTTGGCGTCGTCGTTGTCGAAGGCGGCGACGATGCGCAGGCCGTAGCGCGCGAAGCCCGGGTAGGTCATGAGCGCTCCGCCGAGGTGGCCGGCTCCGACCATGACAGCGAGGTGGATCTGGTCGAAGGCGAGCGCGTGACGTATGGCGCGCACCACGTCGGCGGCGTGGAAGCCTACGCGTCCCTGGCCCCGCAGACCGATGGAGCCGAGGTCCTTGCGCACCTGGGTCGGATCGATGTCCAGGGCCTCGGCGATCTCCGAGCTGGTGACCGCGTCGCGCGCGCTCTCGCCCCTTGTCTCTGTCAGGTAGCGGTGGTAGCGCATCAACCGCTCGAGCACCAGACGCCCTAAGTGTCTCACGTGGCCCGCCTTATGTGAACATTGTCACGAAAGAGACCAAGGTAGGGCAGGAGGCGACAACGTCAAGGAATGCGCGCCGCGCCCCGCTCTACCTCCGCTCGTCGTCCATCTGGCGCAACCGGCGAAGGATTCCCACCGGCCCCTCGGCGCTCGCCGCCTTCACAATCGCGGCGATGCCGTGATCCTTTGCGATGCGCCCGTCACGCTCCCGCCAGCACAGGCATGCCCATGAGCGGCCAGATCAGCCAGACGAAGAGGCCGAGGACCACCATGAGAAGGAGGCTCGCGGGAATCCCCGCGAGGAGGAACTCGCGTGCCGTGAACTGTCGGCTCCCGTACGCGATGGCGTTCGGCGCGGCCCCCACCAGGAACAGGAAGGGCATCCCCGCCGTGACCAGGGACGCGAACAGGACCACCTCGGGTGCCACGCCCACGTAGGGCGCGATGACCAGGGCCACGGGCATGGTGATCGCGATGGCCGCCACGTTCATGATGACGTTCGTCATCATCAGGACGAACCCCGCCAGGCCCAGCACGAACACGAGCCAGTGGGCGCCATCGAACAGGCCGAGCCATTCGATGGCCAGCCACTGCGCGGCTCCGGTCTTCCAGAGGCAGAAGCCGATGCTCATCGCTCCTCCGAAGAGGAATACGATGTTCCACGAGGTGCTCTCGAGGTCTTCCAGGGCCAGGATCTTGAGCAGAAAGAGGACGATGATCGGCACGAGGATGATTCCGCTCTTGTCGAGCGGCGCGAGGAACGGGACGAAAGAGCGCACGCTGAGTGCCGCGATCGTCACGAGGACGATCGCGAGGGACACGATCTCGTCGCGGCTCATGGGCCCGAGGGTTGCGTAGAGGCGCCGCACCCGGTCGCGCAGCCCGGGGATCGTCTTCCGCTCGGGCGGGAACCAGAGCATGAAGAAGCCCCAGAGCAGGATCACCATGAGGGCCCCGATCGGGAACATGTAGTAGCTCAGCTCGAAGAAATCGATCTGGCGGCCCGTGATGTCGTGGAAGAATCCGATCGCCACGGCTCCCCGCGCGGCGCCCAGCAGGGTGATGATGCTCCCCGCTCCCGCCACGAACGCCATGCCCATGAAGAGGCCCTTGCCGAAGCGTGTCGGCGTGTCCTCGTCCGTGTACAGCGCGTAGACCGCGAGCAGGAGGGGGTAGACCGTCGCAGCCACGGCCGTGTGCGCCATGATGAGCGTGAGCGATGCGGTCATGACGAAGCAGCCGAGGTAGATCATGCTCGTCCGCTCGCCCACGATCGCCAGCATCCTGTAGGCGAGCCGTCGCGTGAGCCCGGTCTTCGTGAAGACCATGCCGATCATGAGGGAGCCGAAGATGAACCACACCGAGGGGTCCATGAAATCGGTGAAGGCATCGCGGGCGGGGCGGATCAGGAAGAGCGCTTGCACGACGCCGATCGAGATGCTCGTCACTCCGATCGGGACGACCTCGGTCACCCACCAGGTGGCCGCCAGGAAGAACAGTCCGAGGGCGGCCTTCCCCTCACGCGTGAGCGCGAAGGCGTGGCCCTGGGGATCGATGGCGGGCCCTGGAGACGGGAGTGCGTACACCAGAGCGAACAGGCCGACACCGAGAAGAATGAGCGCTGCGCGCTTCACGATCCATCCTCAGCGTAGGAGCTGTGCGAGCTCGTGGAACACGTCGACCGAGCGGACGACGCCCAACACGGTGCCGGACTCGACTACGGGCAGGAGTCCCAGGTTCATCGAGACCATCTCGTAGACCGCTTTCATGAGGTGGTCGTCGGGGCCGATCGTAGCGGTGACGGGAAGCATCACGTCGCGCACTGGCCGACCCGCCTGCTCTCTCAGCCCCTTCACGATGCGGTCGAAGGGGAGCTCCGTGAACTCCGAGAGGTTCGGGTCGACGGCGACCTCGAAGAGCTTCTTGCGGTACTCCATGGGCTGGCTCACGAGGAATTTCGGCTCGAGGCCGCGCATGAGGTCCCGTCGGCGCACGAGCCCGACGAGCTCGTGGTCCCCTGTCAGCACGAGGAGCACACGGGGCAGGGAGCGGCGTCCCCCGACCTCGATGCGGCTACCCTCGATGACCTCGACGGCGCGCTTCAGGGTGTCGTCGGGGTGAACGAACGGATAGCTGTCGCGCGCGATCATGACCTCCCTCACGCGCTTCGCGCTCTCGGTGCCTGATCCGCTCTCGCGTTCCATGCTCACCACCCCTTCTTGCGGATGATGTCGTCGACCTTCTCCTCGATGCGCTTCTCCTCGAGCGACCAGCGGCGGGTGGCGGCGTCCTCGATCTTCCCGACGAGGGTGTCGATCTCGGCAGGCTTCTCCAGGAGGTCCAGCGCCCCAAGCTTGATCGCCGCCACGGCCTGTTCGAGCGTGGCGCGTCCCGTCAGCAGGATGACCTGGAGGTCGGGGTTGAGCTCCAGCAGGCGCTCGAGCGTCTCGATACCGTCCATGCCCGGCATCGCCATGTCCAGGACGATGGCGTCGTAGCGCGTCTGCTCCGCCATCGTCACCGCCGTCAGACCCGTCACAGCGGTGTCGGTGGCGAGGCCCCGAGCGCGCAGCCTCTCCGCGAGCACTTCGACGAAGTCCACCTCGTCGTCGACCAGAAGGACCTTGCAGTCGCTCATTCCTCGTGTGCCTCTCGCGTTCTCTCGGCTGAACCGGCCGACCGGAGGATCCGGACCAGCTCGTCGATCTTCACGGGCTTCATCAGGTACTCGTACGCTCCGGCTCGCAGACCCTGCTCGGCGCTGCCGGGAGATCCGTGTCCCGTGAGCAGGATGACCTCCAGGCCCGGACGCGTTTCCTTGATCCGGCGGATCACGTCCAGCCCGCCCAACCCGGGCATCTTCACGTCCAGCAGGACGACGTCGCAGGGCTCCTGCCGGATCGACGCCAGCGCTTCGGCTCCGGTGGTCACGCCGGTCGCGTGGAAGCCACGAAGCCTGAGGCGCTCGACGAGGGCGCTCACGAGCTCCTCCTCGTCGTCGACGACCAGCACGCGCGGTGCTCCGGCCTCGGTCATGGGCTCACTCCGCCGACCGACCCCGGGGGAGCGTCACCGTGAAACGCGTGCCTTCGCCGACCACGCTCTGAACCGCGATCTCTCCGCCGAGCTTCTGCACGATGCCATACGTGATCGAGAGCCCCAGCCCCGTTCCGGCCCCCTTCTTCGTCGTGAAGAACGGGTCGAAGATGTGGGAGAGGTGCTCCTCCGCGATGCCCACACCGTCGTCGGCGATCCGCACGGCGATCGTGTCACCCGCGCCCTCCCGGATGCTGATCTCGATGCGCCCGCCGTCGTCGACTGCCGCGAATGCGTTGTTGATGATGTTGAGGAAAACCTGCTGGAGTTGACCCCGGTCGCTCTCGATACGGGGTGGGGTCTCGGGGAAGTCGAAATCGACGCGGATGTTGCGGTAGCTCGCCTCCTTCTCGAGGAATCCGAGCACCTCGATCAGGAGCCCGTCGAGCTCGATGCTTTCGCGGCGCACGTCCATGTGCTTGGCGAACCCGAGCAGCCTGTGGGTCACGCCGGCGCACCGGTCCGCGGAGCGAAGCACGGAGTCCACGAGCTCCAGGAGCTTCTCCCTGGACGGCATCTCGTCCGACATCTGGAGGAGGTCCTTGAGGAGCCCTGCCTTCTCAATGATGATCGAGATCGGGTTGTTGACTTCGTGCGCGACGCCCGCGCTCAGTCGGCCGAGCGCCGCCATCTTGTTCGTATACTCCATCTTGTGGTACGCCGCTGCGCGCAGGAGGTCGGCCTCGCGGGCACGGTTGACCATGTGCGTCGTGCCCCAGGTCACCACGGCCAGGATGAGCACGATGCTCAGCGTGAGAAAGATCAGGAGATCTCTTCTCAGCGTGACCCAGCCCGCGAGCAACGCGTGTCGCGGGCTCACCAACACGAGCGTGAACGGGGAATTGGCGATCGGGGAGTAGCTCACCGTGAGCGCTTCACCCCGCTTGTCGTCGACTTCCACGAGCCGCGTCTCCGAGCCCGGGGAGAGGGGAGGCAGCAGCAC
Source organism: uncultured Gemmatimonadaceae bacterium (assembly GCA_964519125.1). Lineage (GTDB taxonomy): Bacteria > Gemmatimonadota > Gemmatimonadetes > Longimicrobiales > Gaopeijiaceae > SZUA-318. The sequence continues at coordinate 5,155 of CAZFIS010000071.1, forward strand.
CTGCTGGAGCGCGGCCCCGTAGCGCCGCGAAGGTGTCTGGAGGATGCCGTCCGCGTTGAGCAGGAAGGCGTCGCTCGAAGGCCTCGTCGCCACCGAAGCCACCAGGCGGTTGATGACCTCGGTGTCGATCGTGGCGCGCAGGACGAACGAGCCTCCGGAGCCCGTGTCGTGCTCCACCGCGACCACGAGGTGCGGGGCGTTGCGGTAGCCCATGAACACCTCGCTCACGTACGCGCCGTGGCGCGTGACCTCACGGTACCACGGGGACGCCTCGTAGCTGCGGCCCTGAAGCGGATAGGGTCCGGCATAGGAGACCTGAACCCCGTGCTCGTCGATCAGCCCCAGGTCGACGAAGCCGCCGAACGACTGTTTCATGTTGGCGAGGAGACGGCTGAGCTGCCCCGAGTCGCGCAGCTCTTCGAACGGACGCTCGCGCACCACCAGCTCGAGGGCAGATTGGCGCTCGGACAGGAACGACTCGAGCGACTGGCGCCCGTTCCGAACGAAGTCCGCCATAGGGCGCGCCGTCTCTGCGCGCAGGGCTTGCCGGTACTGGTAGTAGTTGGCCCCCGTCATCACGAGCAGGGGCGCCACGGCCACCACGGACACTGCGACGAGCGCAGTGACGAGCAGCCTCCGGTAGCGGCCCTGGGAGATGAGCGTGTCCAGATCGCGTTCGGGAGCGGTGACGCCGGGGAGATCGTCCTCGATCACGTGGCCGGTGCCTTCCGGGTACGGCCGGGCCGTCCCGCTCTTCTGATCACCGCCAACAGGGTGTTGATGTCGACCGGTTTGCGCAGGTAGTCGAACGCCCCGAGCCGCCGCGCCTCCACCTCGTCCTCGTCCGATCCGAATCCCGTCAGGACGATCACCTCCACGGCGGCGTGCGCCTCCTTGACCCGCCGCAGGACCTCCAGGCCCCCCATTCCCGGCATGCGCAGGTCGAGGACCATCACGTCCGGGAGCTCGCGCTCGAGCATCTCGAGCGCCTCCTCGCCGGTGAGCGCCACGTCGCTGCCGAGGTCACGCATCTCCATGCGCTCGGCCATGGTGCGGACGTAGTCCTCCTCGTCGTCCACGAACAGGACCTTCAACGTACCGCGGCTCGGAGCCGGCTCCTCCGGCGAGGGCTTCCTCATGGCGCCGACCGCCAGGTCGTGCTCTCCGGCCTCGGCCCAGGCGGCGGCTTCCATGGTGCGGTCGAATCCTTGCCGAGACTCCCGGATGAACTCGGTCGCGACCTTCAATCCGCGCTTCCACGCGGCGGTGATCGTATCGATCAGCTGGGTGGTGTCCGCCGGCTTCTGGACGTAGTCGAATGCGCCCAGAGCCCGCGCCTCCTTCTCCTCGGTGTCGGAGCCGTGACCCGTCAGGATGATGACCTGGACCTGGGGGTGCTCCTCCTTGACCCGCTCGAGCACCTCCATGCCGTCGATGCCCGGCATGCGCAGGTCGAGCACCATCACGTCCGGGGCCTCGTCCCGGACCATCTGCAGGGCCTCGGCCCCGCTCGTCGCGACCCGACTGCGGAGGTCTCGCATCTCGAGACGCTCGGCCATCGTGCGGACGTAATCCTCCTCGTCGTCGACGAGGAGCACGCGGATCTCGCTCATCATCCCCTTCCAGGATCCGGCCTCGCCCGCCCGGAGGCGCAGATGTGCAGACCGCTTCAGGCCCCTATTCCGGTGCCTCGAACAGAAGCCTGACTCCGTTTCCGGTCCCGGAGCTCTCCAGCGAGACTCCGAGACCCTCCAGGGTCTCCTTCAACCCGTCCCACTCCATTCCCTCACCGGCCAGGACGAGGGGTACATCGTCCGCCGCGGCCACGTCCACGCTCGGCCTCCGGGCATGCGCACCGGCGCTGAGCTCGAGCGTGGCACCCTCGCCGAGTCGCGCCAGGCACTCCTCGACCGTGGCGTACAGCGCCATCTGCACGTGGAGGGGGCTGGCCCGTACCGGAGAGGTCGGCCGGGTGGGGCCGGCCTTCACTGCCTGGGACTTCCTGCGTGCGGCACGCTGCGCGTGGAAGACGACCTGGCGGACTTCCTCGTCGAGGTCGACGGCGCCCACGTCTCGATCGAGCGCGTGAGCGACGCGGTTGAGGCTGGTGGCGACCTCGGCGCCGCGTCCGACCTGCGCGTCGATGCGGCCCACCGCCTTCAAGACGCGCTCCCGGTCGAGAGAGCCGTCCGTGCCGGACAGGCGCACCAGGTCGCCGATGAGGCCCGCGGACTCCTTGATGATGGCCAGGGCGTTGCGGATCTCGTGGGTGGCCGCCGCCGTGATCTTGCCGATGAACGCGGCTTCCGGATTCGGGGATGTGGTCATCCTCGTGGGTGCCTTTGGCTGACGTCGGTCGCCCTCGCATGCGAAAGCTGGAAGCAGCCGGGAGGTGTGGCAAGGAGCCTGTCCGCACCATCCGCGGCGTGGGCCCCTCTCACCCATGGAGTCCATGCCGCTCGAGATCTCACCCTCTCACCGGGCGCCTACCGGGCCGCCGGAGCGGCCGGGGGAAGCGCATGGCAGTCCACGCAGCTCCTTCCGGTCTCGTGCCCGGTCAGGGTGCGATGGCACGCGAGACAGAGCTGCCGGGTCCGGGGGGCGTCGTGGATCCCGGCGGGGAGCCGCTCGTGGCACCCCGTCCCGCCGCACCCGAGGTGGGCGGTCCGGGTGTGCGCCCCGGCCACGGGAACCGAGTGGCAGGCCGAGCAGTCTGCGGTGGGGTCGTGATGCTCGAGGTGGCACCCGGAGCAGTCCGCGCCCTTGGCCGTCCCGAGGTCGATGCCACCGGTGTGGCACACCGCGCAGTTCGTCTGCCAGTGCCGGGCGTGGTCGAAATGGATCGTGCGGCTCGGGGCATCGAGCGATCCGATGTGGATGTTGAGGGTCGTCGTCACGTCGAACGACGTCTCGCGCACCTCGTCTTCGTCGTGGCACCTCGTGCACTGGCGCGACAGCGGCGGCGTGTGGTGACACGAGCGGCACGCCTGGACGCTGGTCAGCTTGAGCGTTCCGTGCTGCGGTCCCGACCCGTGACACGCCCCGCACGCTACGGTCGCATGATCGTCATGGCGGAACGTCAGCCCCGAAGGGAGCTTCAAGGGCTTCGGGGGCGCGGCCCAGGAGACGAGCGCACCGCCGGCGACGTGACACGTCGAGCACTCCTTCCCGTTGCCGGTCACCCGGAAGTTGTGGGGGAGATGGCACGACGTGCATTGGCTCAACGTCGCGCTGCCCACGGTCCTGTGGAACGGCGTGAGGGTCTCGGGATGCTCGTGGCAACCGCCGCCGGTGCACGAGCGAGCGCTCTTCGTGAGCGGCTGATCCTTCCACAGGTCGTGGCACATGCCGCACACCGCGCCGTGCGGCTCGTCGGCCGGCACGGGCTTGGCCAGGCAGTCGCCCGGGCGGCTGCTCAAGCACCTGCGATCGCCGGCCTTGAGGGTGTCCCTGGCCTGAGGAGCGATCGCGATCTCGACGGGGTGGGCGCTTGCGGCGAGCGGGGTGCCGAGGCCTGCGGCGAGGAATGCCGCGCTCGCCACCAGAACGGCGGAGATGGCTCGTCCCGCGAGCCGGTGACGTTCGGTTCCCGGCCTGGGTGCGCCCATCGAGGAGGGTGCTCGGAGCTCATATCTATGCGGGAACATGGACCGTCTCCCTTTCGTCGTCGCCATCCAGGATCGCGCGGGAGGGGCGCGCCACGGACGGAACCTCCACGGGTGCCCCGCGGAGGATGGGGAAGAGCTTGACCAGCGTGACGTAGACGAGGATCTCCGCGGCGACGAGGCCGAACGTCACGGCGAACTCGCCGATCGCGGGGAAGTACGACCACTGCGCGCCCGGGTTGAAGGCGAACAGGTAAGTCGAGAACCGGTACAGCGCGCCGGCCAGGACGAGCATGGCGGCCATGGCGGTGAGGAACCGGGGGCCGGCCGTGCGGCGGCGCGCGAGCAGCAGGACCGCCGGCACGATGAACAGCGCCATCTCTCCGAGGAAGAGCAGGCTGTGGCCGTCCAGGCGAGTGATGAGTCCGATCTCGCCGCTGTGCACCACGTCTGCCACGCGGATGAACGCGTAGAGGAAGACGACCAGCGAGATCGGCACGGCCAACCCGCGCAGGATCGGCGTCTCGGTCGGGCGGTTGAAGGCCTTCGCCGAGATGCACGACTCCAGCGTCACCACCCCGTAGCCCATCGTGATGCACGACAGGAGGAAGAGGAGCGGGAGGAAGCCCGTGTACCACAGCGGGTGCAGCTTGTAGCCCGCCATCAACATCAGGCTGCCGAGGGAGGACTGGTGCATGGTCGGCAGGAGCATACCGAGCGCGATGAACAACGGGAGCACGCGCTCGATCTTCGGAGTCACGACTTCGGCGACGCGCTTGAGGGCCGGCACGCTGCTTTCACGCCATCCATCCAGCACGGCGGGCGAGACCTCGATCCAGAGCACCATCGTGTAGAGCATGATGCACAGGGCGACTTCGAGCAGAATCGAGCTGAAGTTCCAGTGCCAGAAGTAGAGCGGGATCTTGTAGAAATTCCACGCCCTGCCGATGTCGATGAGGACGCTCATGCCTCCCAGCGTGTAGCCCAGCGCGCTCGTCAGGAGCGCGGGCCGGACCAGCGGATGGTAGCGTCCGCGGTTCGCCACGTAGACCAGAAGCGCCATGGCGTATCCGCCGCAGGCCAGAGCCGTGCCCGTGACCACGTCGAACGCGATCCAGAGGCCCATGGGGTAGCCGTCGTTGAGGTTCGTCACGGCGCCGAGCCCGCGGGTGAACCGCCAGAAGATGGTCATGAGCCCGATCACGGCGAGCGCGGCCAGGAACGTCGTGACCGGGGTGATCAGCGATCCCCCGACCGGTTCCGCGCGCTCGGCGTAATGACGGGTGGCCTCCTCCGCGTGCAGCCTGCGTGTGTTGCGGTGCACGACCGCTCCGAGCACGGCGAAGAGCGCCAGGGGCGCCACGAAGCCGCGGTAGAGCGCGTGCTGGATCTTCTCGGGGAGCGCCGCGACCGGCTCCTCGCCCAGCTCGGCCGGCAGGCCGAGCTCGGCGAACGAGACGCCCGCCTTGGTGATGTAGAGCGCCGAGGTGCCTCCACCGTCGTGCTCGCCGAACACCTTCGGGTTGTAGAGCTCGGGGTGGGTGTCGATGCGCCGATGTGCCTCGGCGATCATCTCTTCACGGGTGCCGTAGATCAGGGCGCCGCGCCAGCATTGCGCCACGCACGCGGGCACCAGGTCGTCGGACCGCAGCGCGGGGCACATCTGGCACTTGCGCAGCTCCGGCGTCGGCGTGTCCCACTGGAAGCGCGGTATGTTGTACGGGCAGGAGATCTCGCAGTACCGGCATCCGACGCACAGGTCGCTGTTCCACACCACCGCACCGTCCGAGTCCTTGTGCAGGGCGCCCAGCATGCAGGCGCTCACGCACGCCGGCTCCAGACAGTGCATGCACTGCGCCTTGCGGAAGACGTCGTCGCCCGCGTGCTCGTAGCGCCGCAGAACGGTGAAGTTCGCCGAGGTGAGCTCAGGCTGCTCGGAGAGCGCCAGGGCGGGATCCCACCCGTATTCCTCGGCGCATCCGAGGGCGCACTGGCGGCATCCGATGCAGCGCACGGCGTCGTGCAGGATCGCCTTCGTGGGCCGGCCGGTCGTGGCCGGCTCAGCGGCGAGCAGCTTCTTCGGAAGGAGGGCGGTCATCCCCGCGACGCCGAGCGCCTGCAGGGCCGCCCGCCTGCTGATGGTCATCGCCGGTCTCCGTTCCCCCAGTCGCTGCAGACCCAGGCCCGGAAACGAGCCGGGCCGAAGAAGAGCAGCGCGAGTGTGACCACGCCGGCGGCGAGGGCCACGGGAAGGAGCATCACGCGTAGCGTGACGATGAGCACTGCCATGACGGGGAGGAGGAGCACGACCCCGATGAGCGTCGCGCACCAGCCGAGCGTCCGTCCGATTGTATCCGAGAAATGGTACATCGTCGTCTCCGGTTCACGTACGAGAGATCGTTCTCTCGCTCTCTTTATGTACAAGGCCCATACCACCCTGGGAGAGATGGCGGCCTGTTGATGGAAAACGTTGTGGTACAACGAGTTGTGCTTGACTCTCCGCGTCCGACGCGCGCGGATCCGGGCCGGGGGCGTTGAGAATCTCCACAGTAGGGGTATAGATCTTCACCGGTCTGCCGTAAGAAGGGGTGAGAACCACAGCGCCCGCCCGCATCGCCGTCAGGGGATGAAGCGGCTGAGGAGTTCCATGTATCCGGCCCCGCCGAACACCCGGCGGAGGTCGGTCAGCGGGCGCCCGTCTCCGGCGGGCGCGTCCTCCCAGATCGGATCGCTCAGGAGGCGGCGCGCCACCTCGTGGCGGAACTCCGTGAGGTCGACGTCCGTGCGGCTCCGGGCGGACTCGGGGCCCCACAGCGGCATGAGGGCGACCGGATCGACGCCGGCCACCTCACCGATCCATCCGCTCCCGAAAGGCTCGGCGACGAGCCACTCGGGGTGCTGTTCGAGGGAGTGGTTGCACCCCACCAGGCGCCCACCGATCGGAGTCCGGAGACGCAGGACACCGACGCCGAGATCGATCTCGCAGAGCGGATCGCCGCGCCTGAGCACGCCGGTGGGTATCTGCCAACGTACGCTGGACACCCCTCCGATGAGCGCGGCGGCGAAGGCATCCACACCCACCCGGCACAGGCCCTTCCTCCTGCCCAGGCGGGGCTGCACCCAGGTATGCCCCCCGGCGTAGAGGCGGTCGCCCGGAGTGTCCAGCGGGAGCCGCGCGGCGGCGGACTGCGCTCCGTTGTGCAGGCTTCCCGCTCCGCCCCGTAGCACGGCGTCGAGCGGGCAGCTCGCGCAATCGAAGTCCCGGTCGCAGAGTCGATATCGAAGGACGCCGGCGCGCATCCACACGCACGGGGCGACGTCCGTCGGGAGCACTTGATACGGCATGACCCTAGCTCCGCACGGGATCCGGGTCGGCACAACGGCGGACCGCCGGAGCGCCTTCCCACGGCCGCCTATGCTGCAAGGGGAGTACCACAAGCCGGAATCGGTGTGGTTGCAGGTAGATCGGGCGTTTTCCTGACTCGGGGCCCCGAGATCGCGCGCTCCGGGTGTTGAGAATTCCAACGCTTCGTATGATTTTTCAGCAGTCGCCTGCCCTCGGGTCTTTCCTCCAAGGAGGGGTTTCTCCCCTTCCAGCGGCTCTATGCCTACGTGGCTCAGGAGGGCGTCGTCATCACTGACCGCTCGCCTGCTCGTGCCCCTCTTCCTCACCGTGGGCGTGGTCGTCGCGGCCCACGCCTTCATCAGCTTCCGTTCCACGGAGGAGCACTTCCTCGCGTTCGTGGGGGGGGAGGCCCGCCGTTCCAGCGGGCTGATCCGGCGCGCTACGCACGACGGCATGCTCCTCAACCGTCTGGACGAGGTGCAGTCCACGATCGAGCGGCTGGCGGAAGGCTCGGACGTGGCCTCCATCCGGGTCTACGACAAGCAGGGCAAGATCGTCCTGTCGAGCGATACGACCGAGCTCGGACGGAGTATCTCCGTGGACGCGCCGCCGTGCACGAGATGCCACGTGGCTCAGGCCCCCGCCCGTGGCATCGCCACCGAGGCAGCGGACGTCATCCACACCGGCGGAGGCGAGGTGCTGCGTCGGCTGACCGTGATCCCCAACGAGCCGGGATGCAGCGCCAACGGGTGTCACACCGATGCGGCGCCCGGGGACGTGCTCGGCGTGCTCGACGTCGAGATGTCGATGCTCCCTGTGGAAGGAGCGCTCCGCAGCGCGAGACGGCTGCTCCTCTGGACGACACTGTCGCTCATCTTCTTCACGGGGCTCGTGACGGCGCTCGTGTTCCACCACTTCATCCGCGAGCCCATCGTGAGGCTCCAGGAGGGTGCGAGGCGGCTCGCGGGTGGGGACCTGGAGGCGCGCGTCGAGGTTCACGGTGAGCACGAGCTGGCACGGCTGGCGGGTGACTTCAATCGCATGGCGGAGGACCTGGGGAGCGCGCAGGCCAAGCTCACAGAGTGGTACCAGACGCTGGAGAGCAAGGTGGCGGAGAAGGCGAGTGAGCTGCGCGACGCCCAGCGCCAGGTGCTGCACATGGAGAAGATGGCGTCGCTGGGCAAGCTCGCCGCCACGGTGGCACACGAGCTGAACAACCCGATCAGCGGCATGCTCACGTACGCGCGTCTCATCGAGCGGGATCTGGGCGAGCAGCCGCTCGAGCCCGACGTGCGCACGGAGCTCGAGCGCTATCTGCACCTCGTCCAGCAGGAGTGCGTCCGGTGTGGGCAGATCGTGAGGAACATGCTGATGTTCGCCAGGCCCGGCGGGGCGGAGATGGTCAGCATCGACCTGAACGAGATCGTCGACCGGAGCCTGATGCTCGTTCACCATCACCTCGACATCAGCGGAGTCGAGCTTCGTACCGAGTTCCCGGAGGGCAACAACAGGATCGTGGCCGATCCGGGTCAGGTGCAGCAGGCCCTGGTGGCCCTGCTCGTCAACGCGGTCGAGGCGATGCCGGACGGGGGCACGCTCACCGTGGGCCTCGTCTCCGATCCCGAAGGGGTGCGCATCGACGTTGGTGATACCGGTCCGGGAATCGCTCAGGACGTGCTGCCGCTCATCTTCGAGCCGTTCTTCTCCACCAAGCAGCGCGAGAGCGGCTCGGGTCTGGGCTTGTCGGTGGTGTATGGGATCGTTCACCGTCACGGCGGCACGATCGAGGTGGACTCGGAGGTGGGCCTGGGCACGACGTTCCGCCTGCGGCTGCACCGGGTGCCGCCGGCCTCGGAGGACGAGTATGCAGCGACCGAGGAGCTCCGGCCTCCGGTCGTGCGGGCGGTGACGAAGGGATGAACTCAAGGAGCTCTCGCCCATGACGTCGAAACCGTCGAGGATCCTGGTCGTCGATGACGAATTCTCGGTCCGTGATTCGCTCCAGAGTTGGTTCCGGAAGGACGGCTACGACGTCCAGGCGGCTTCGAACGGGGAGGAGGCGCTGAAGGCCCTGGACGGCGCCAGGTTCGACGTCGCGGTCGTCGACATCCGCATGCCAGGCATCGACGGCGTCAAGCTCCAGGAGCACATGCGCACTGTGGACGCCCGCATGGAAGTCATCATGATCACGGCGTTCGCCTCGGTGGACACGGCGGTGCGGAGCTTGAAGCAGGGCGCCTTCGACTACGTCACCAAGCCCATCGATCCGGACGAGTTGAGCCACCTGGTCAAGCGCGCCCTCGAGCACCAGCGCCTCAAGGAGGAGAACGTCCAACTGCGCGGCACGATCGACGAGTTCGTGGCCGAGGATTCGATCATCGGTGAGAGCCCACCGATGAGGAAGGTGATGGAGCTCGCCCAGCACGTGGCCAAGACGGACGCCACGGTGCTCATCCGGGGAGAGAGTGGAACCGGCAAGGAGTTGGTGGCGCGCGCCATCCACGCCAACAGCCGGCGCCGTTATGCGCCCATCATTCCGGTCAACTGCGGCGGGTTGCCCGAGACGTTGCTGGAGAGCGAGCTGTTCGGGCATGAGAAGGGGGCCTTCACAGGCGCGCAGCACCAGCGCAAGGGGCGTCTGGAGATGGCCGACGGCGGCACGCTCTTCTTGGATGAGGTGGGCTCGATCAGCATCAAGACGCAGGTCGACCTGCTGCGCGTGCTCGAGACGCGGGAGTTCACGCGCATCGGGGGCGTCGCGAACGTAGAGGTGGACTTCCGGGTCATCTGCGCGACCAACGAGAACCTCGAGAAGGCGGTCGAAGAGGGACGCTTCCGGGAGGACTTCTACTACCGGATCAACGTCTTCACGATCGACGTGCCGCCGCTGCGAGCGCGCCGCTCGGACATCCCGCTGCTGGCCAACCACCTCGTGCGGCGCTTCGCCCGCCAGATGGATACGCGCATCGGCTCGATCAGCCCGGACGCGATGGCCATCCTGGAAATATGGGACTGGCCGGGCAACGTGCGCGAGCTGTCCAATGCGATCGAGCGGGCCATGGTCGTGGGGAAGGGAGATGCGATCCTGCCGGAGGATCTCCCGCTCAGGCACGGAAGCCACAACGGAGGCGGAGAGCCCGATTCGCTCGCCGAGGTGGAGAAGAAGCACATTGGCGAGGTCCTGGACCGGAGCGAGTGGAACATCACGCAGACGGCGAAGATCCTCGGCGTCGACCGCGTGACGGTCTACAACAAGATCAAGAAGTACGGGCTGAAGCGCTGAGACGGAGGCGGCCGCCCCCGTCCCGCCGCCCGACTACTGCTGATCCGTCTCCGACACGAGCTGGAAGCTCTCTCTCGCAGCCGCGAGCACCGCGTCGATGTGCTCGTCCTCGTGCGCCGCCGACACGAACATCGCCTCGTACCCCGACGGCGGCATCCACACTCCGCGCGCCAGCATCGCGTGGAAGAAGCGGGCGAAGCGCTCGTGATCGCACGACCGGGCGTCGGCGAAGTCGCGGACCGGACGGTCGTGGAAGGCCATGCCGAACATGCCTCCGGCCGAGTCGGTCTGGAGTGCGATGCCGGTCGCGGCCGCAGCCTCCTTCAGACCGTCGGCGAGGCGGCGCGTCTTGACGCCCAGCGCGTCGTAGAAGCCCTCGGCCCGGCACAAACCGAGCGTCGCGATGCCTGCCGCCATCCCGAGAGGATTGCCGCTCAGCGTGCCGGCCTGGTAGACCGGCCCGAGCGGGCTCACGTGCTCCATGAGCTTGCGCGGGCCTCCGTATGCCGCCACGGGAAGGCCTCCCCCGATCACCTTGCCGAGGCACGTGAGGTCCGGTCGCACGCCGCTCACGTTCTGCCAACCGCCCCACGCGACGCGGAATCCGGTCATCACCTCGTCGAACAGGAGGAGCACGCCGTGCCGGTCGCACATCTCTCGCAGTCCTTCCAGGAATCCCTCCCCCGGAGCCACGAAGCCCATGTTGCCGACGACGGGTTCGACGATGACCCCGGCGAGCTCGTCGCCATGGGCGGCCATGACCTTGGCCACGGCGCTCAGGTCGTTGTAGGGCGCCAGGAGCGTCTCGGCGGCGTACCCCTCGGGAACCCCCGCCGAGTCCGGCACGCCGAACGTCGCGCCGCCCGAGCCCGCCGCCACGAGCAAGCCGTCCGCGTGGCCGTGGTAGCAGCCGAGGAACTTCAGGATCTTCGTGCGCCTGGTGACGGCGCGCGCCAGGCGGATGGCGCTCATGGTGGCCTCGGTGCCGCTGTTGACGAAGCGGACGAGCTCCACGGAAGGGAGGGCCCCCACGACGATCTCCGCAAGCTCGGCTTCGGCGGCCGTGCACGCCCCGAAGCTCAGGCCCCGGCCGGCGGCCTCCTGAACCGCCGAGACCACCGCGGGGTGCGCGTGGCCGACGATGGCCGGCCCCCAGCTTCCCACCAGGTCGACGTACCAGCGTCCGTCCGCGTCTCGGACGCGGGCTCCTTGGGCGGCCTCCAGGAAGATCGGGTTCCCCCCGACCGCCCGGAATGCCCTGACGGGGCTGTTGACTCCTCCGACCAGCGACGCGCACGCGCGCCGGTACAACTCCTCGGACCGGGGATGTCCGTCCTTTCCCGCTTCCTGGGCGCCCACTGTTGCGCTCCCTCGTCTCGTCGGTGGCTCGGTGGCTTCGACACAACGATGAGGGAAGACGAGGGTCCTGGCCAGGGCCGCTCTTCGGGCTCTCCACCACGCGGCGGGCCCACGTCTCGCGGTGGCATGCACGCGACTCAGGAGGCGAGCAGCTTCCTCAATGCCGCGAGGAACTCGTCACGGTCGATCGGCTTGGGGAAGTACCCGTCGGGGGGCGGCACCAGGGTCCGCCGACCGATGAACCGCTCATAGGCGTACGCATCGCCTCCGTGTCCCGTGACGCCGGTGACGATCACGACCGGGATCGAGGCGAGGTCGGGCTCAGACCGGATCGCCTTGTAGAACCGGGTACCGGAAGCCTTGGGCATCGAGATGTCCAGCGTGACCAGATCCGGCTTCTCCTTGCGGGCCAGGTCCAGCCCCTGGGCTCCGTCTTCCGCGGTGAGCGTGTCGTAGCCGTTGTCCTGGAGGAGCATCTCCAGGTAGCTGACCACGTCGGGCTCGTCGTCCACGATCAGGATTCGCTTCGTCGCCCGCGGGGCGGCTTCCATCGATGGGCTCATGGTGTCTCCTTCCGACTTGGTAGCGACCGTCCGCCTCGGGGTCATCCGTCTCTTTTCCTCAGCGCTTCCAGAGCCCGGCGCAACGCATGCGGCTCAGCTCCCGAAAGCGTCCGACGCACTTCCTCCTGGAGACGGGCCCGGTCCTCACCCTCCGGCTCCACCTCCATGCCCAGCGCGCGCTGGACGCAGCGCACGTAGTCGGCCGGCTTCACCGGCTTCTCCAGGTAGACACCGGGGCCCGCGATCACCCGGTTGTCGACGATGTCCCGCAAGTCTCCCTCTCCCAGTTCGTCGCGGGCGTGCGCGGTGACGATCAGCACCGGAATCCGGGACAGATCCCGGTCCTTGCGGAGCTCGTAGAGGAGCTTGTGGCCGCTCTGACGGGGCATCACCAGATCGAGCGAGATGAAATCCGGCGGACGCGCATGGATCAGCTCGAGGGCTTCGAGGCCGTCTCCCGCAGTGCGAACCTCGAAGCCCGCGTCCTCCAGGATCTGCGCGAGGTAGCTCCGCACGTCGGGCTCGTCGTCCACGACGAGCACGCTCTTCGTCAGGTTTGCGACCATGGTGTCACCTCGCTACTGCTCGGGTCTCATTGAGGGGTGGGGCCAGCTCCGGGAGGGTGCTCCGCGGCAGCTCGATCCTGAACACGGAGCCCTCTCCTTCCTTCGACGTGAAGGAGATCCGCCCTCCGTGCTCGTGCACGATGCGCTTGGTCATGAGCAGACCCAGGCCCGTCCCGTGGTCCGATCCCTTGGTCGTGAAGAACTTCGAAAACACCTGGCGGCTGACCTCGTAGTCCATCCCCTGGCCGTCGTCCTCCACCTCGTAGACGACTCCCTCGCTCGACGAGCCCGTCACGATGACGTAGGCGAT
>CAZFIS010000072.1:0-17838 GCA_964519125.1 uncultured Gemmatimonadaceae bacterium
AGCCCTTGCCGCCGTGCGCGCCGCCCTCGATGAACTTCTTGGCGTTGTCCATGGCACCTCCGGCGTTGGCCATGAACACGGCCATGAGGACGCCGGTCACGGTCGCTCCGGCGAGCAGCCCGCCCAAAGCCTCGACGCCCAGGAGCCATCCCACCAGGACGGGGGCCGCGACAGCGGTCACCCCCGGAAGGATCATCTCCCTGAGCGCCGCCCGGGTGGAGATGTCCACGCAGCGCGAGGAATCAGGCTTCGCGGTTCCCTCCAAGATGCCTGGAATCTCGCGGAACTGACGCCGGACCTCCTCCACCATTCCCTCGGCGGCACGCCCGACGGCGGTCATGGTCAGGGCCGACACGTAGAACGGCAGAATCCCACCGATGAACAACCCGATCACGACGAGCGGGTTGATGAGGTTGATCCCCGTCTGCTGCAGCCCGACTGCCGACGAATACGCGGAGAACAGGGCGAGGGCGGTCAGAGCGGCGGAGCCGATCGCGAAACCCTTCCCGATCGCGGCGGTCGTGTTCCCGATGGCGTCGAGTGAATCGGTGATCTCCCGGGTTGCCGGTCCGAGCCCGCTCATCTCGCTGATGCCGCCGGCGTTGTCGGCGATCGGTCCGTAGGCGTCCACAGACATGGTCACGCCGACCGTGGCCAGCATGCCGACCGCGGCGATGCCGATCCCGTACAGGCCGGCAAACCAGAAGGAGGTGAAGATGGCCGCGCAGATGAGGAGCACGGGAATGGCGGTGGACTCCATGCCGACCGCGATGCCGGCGATCACGTTCGTGGCCGCCCCGGTCTGGCTGGCGCTGGCGATCCTCTTCACCGGCCCGGCAGCCGTGTAGTACTCGGTGACGAGCCCGATGGCGATCCCGACGACCGTTCCCGACACGATCGCGATCCACGGCCCGAGGGTCGAGTACATGCGACCGCCCGAAGCGTCCCCGAAGGTGATCCCCATGCTCCGCACCACGAAGTACATGACCACCAGGAAGAGCGCGGCCGCGATGAACGTGACGTTGCGCAGGGCCGCGGCCGGGTTGGTCTTCTCCAGAACCTTCATCAGCCCGATGCCGATGAGCGACGCCAACAAGCCCACCCCCACGGTCAGGATGGGGAGCGCCACCGCGGCCGCGCGGTCCTGAGCGAGCGCCGGCACCGTACAGGCGATCACGAGCGTCGCCACGATCGAGCCGACGTACGACTCGAAGATGTCCGCACCCAGGCCTGCCACGTCGCCGACATTGTCACCCACGTTGTCCGCGATGGTCGCCGGGTTTCGAGGGTCGTCCTCGGGAATGCCGGCTTCGACCTTGCCCACCAGGTCAGCGCCCACGTCCGCGGCCTTCGTGTAGATGCCGCCGCCCACGCGCGCGAAGAGCGCGATGGAGCTCGCGCCCATGGCGAATCCGGACACGATCTCGGAGAAGCGCTTGTACTGCTCCCCGGTCACCGCGCCCGCCCCGATCGCGAAGTAGAGTATGCCGAGGCCGAGCAGCCCCAGGGCCGCAACCGCCAGGCCCATCACGGCGCCCCCGAAGAAGGCGACGCGCAACGCCTTGCCCTGCCCGTGCTCGTTCGCCGCGGCCGCGGTACGACCGTTGGCGCGGGTGGCTGCGTTCATCCCGAAGAACCCTGCCGCGATCGAGCAGATCGCGCCCCCGACGTAGGCCACGGCAGGGAGGCCGCCGATCGCGAGATCCAGGAGGACCGCGACCACGACGATGAAGACGGCGAGCACTGTGTACTCGCGGCGGAGGAAGGTCATCGCCCCTGTATGGATCTGCTCCGCGATGTCGATCATCAGATCGGAGCCCTGCGGCTGCTTCTTGACGTAGAGGTAGATACCCCCGGCGGCCATGAGCCCGACAAGGCCGAGGAGCCATGTCCAATCGGTCAATGCGATGAGGTTGGTCATCGAAGCGGTTTCCCTTGGTTGTTCACCGGTTGAAGCGGTTCATGGCGGCCTCGGTGCCTTCGTCGAGCCAGATCTCCACGGCCCCCGTCAGCTCCGGTAGAAGGTCCACCACCGCTTGTTCTTCACCTGTGGGCAGAGGAGAGAGAACCCAATCCGCCAGGTCGACATTCCCTGGCTTGAGGCCCACGCCGATCCTCAGGCGAGGGTAGTCGTGGGAGCCGAGCGCTCCCGAGATGGACTTGAGCCCGTTGTGTCCCCCCGGGCTCCCCCCAGGGCGAAATCGGACACGCGCTACGTCCAGCGCCGCGTCGTCGACCACGACCAGGAGATCGGCCGACGGATCGAAGTCCGGCAGCCGTAGGAGCGGGCCGAGTGCGAGGCCGCTCCGGTTCATATAGGTCATCGGCTTGAGGAGGTGCACATCGTGCGCGCCCACCCGACCGTTCGTCGTCCATGCTTTGCCGTCGCGCCTGAAGGGCCCGAGGCTCCAGTCATACGCCAACCGGTCCACGACCCACCATCCCACGTTGTGGCGCGTGGACTCATATTCCGGGCCCGGATTTCCGAGCCCGACGATCGCCTTCACGAGCCAGGCTCCGCCGGAGCCTGATCAGTCGTCGTCCTCGGCAGCCTCGGGCGCTTCGCCACCCTCGCCCTCCTCGGCGCCCACAGCGCCCTCGACCCCCTCGCCCTCCTCGGCCGGAACGTCCTCGGCCACCACCCTCGGCACCGCCACCAGGCACACCGTGCGGTCGGCCGGCACGGCGATCTCCACCCCCTCGCCCACGGCGATATCCGAGACGTGGATCGAGTCGTCGAGATCGAGACCACTCACGTCGATCTCCACCGACTCGGGAATCTGGGAGGGGATGCACAGAACCGCGAGGTTGTGGATGATCTGCTCGAGCACGCCTCCGTGGTTCTTCACACCCACCGGGGTGCCCACGAGGTGGATCGGGATCTCGACCTCGATCGTGACGCCCTCCTGGACACGCAGGAAGTCGATGTGCACGAGCCCCGGCTTGTACGAGTGCGTCTGGATCTCGCGCACGAGCGTCGAGAAGGATTCCTTGATGCCCTCCACCTTCAGATCCACGAGGGTGTTCTCCACGGAGATCGTCTGGAAGAGATGCATGGCGTCGTGGGCGTCCACGGACAGGTGCATCACGTCCATGTCCTTCCCGTAGAGCACGGCGGGCACCTTACCCGCGCGGCGGAGCTGGCGCGAGCCACCTTTGCCGGTGTCTTCCCGCTTGGCCGCCTTCAATGTCGTCTTGGTCGTCATCGTTTCGTACCTGCAGTTCGTCCTTCGTGGGCGTCCAACGGTCCCGTTCGGGCCCGCACGTTTCAGTTTTCGGGAGGAATCTCGAAGAGCTGGCTCACCGACTCGTTCGAATGGATGTGCTCGATGGCCTTGGCCAGGAGGTCTGCCACCGACAGGATCCTGAGCTTCTCCAGCCTTCGCCCCGCCGGAACGTCGATCGTGTTCGTCACGACCAGCTCTTCCAGCGGCGCCTCCCGCAGACGCTCGCACGCCTTCCCCGAGAGGAGGGCGTGCGTCGCGCACGCGTAGACGGCCGCGGCCCCACGATCCTTCAACGCGTAGACGGCGTTCGACAACGTGCCGCCTGTGTCCACCATGTCGTCCGCGAGGAGACAGGTCCGCCCGTCCACCTCGCCGACCACGTTCAGCACCTCGGCCACGTTGGCCGTCGGGCGCCGCTTGTCGATGATGGCGAACGTCGCACCCAACCGCTTCGCGAAGCCCCGCGCCATCTTGGCCGACCCCACGTCCGGCGCCACCACGACCAGATCCTCGAGCTGCATGTCGCGGAAGTACTTGGTCAGGACCGGAGCCGCGTAGAGATGATCGACCGGGATGTCGAAGAAGCCCTGGATCTGATGCTGGTGGAAGTCGATCGACAGGACGCGGTCGGCTCCCGCCGCGACGATCAGGTTCGCAGCCAGCTTGGCTCCGATCGCGACGCGCGGCTGGTCCTTCCGGTCCTGGCGGCCGTACCCGAAGTACGGCAGCACGGCAGTCACCCGGGCGGCCGAGGCCCGCTTCGCGGCGTCGATGAGAAGCAGGAGCTCCATCATGTTGTCCGCAGGCGCCGAAGTCGGCTGGATGATGAAGACGTCGCGACCCCGAGCGTTCCGGTCGATACGGACGAAGATCTCTCCGTCCGCGAACTCTCTGATCGTGACGCCGTCCGGGGATTTGCCGATGCGCTCTCCAATCTCAGCGGCCAGGGGTCGGTTGGCCCGGCCCGCTAAGAGGAGGAGCGGTCCCCGCCTGAAGGTGTCGTCCATGAATGCCAGGGATGGTGGGTCGCCGGACATACGCGCTCACGATAGCCCGAAAACCTAGAAAGGACGCGACGAAGCGTCAACGATACCCACGGTCCAGCGCTGAGTGGAAGCGAGAGCCCGGACGCTCCGGCCCGGGCGCCCTCCACGGGAGGGAGCGTGGGCGTCGCCGGTGCCCGAGGTGCAGCCAGCGGTCGGCCCGATCCGGCAAGCCCCGTTCCGCCCGATCCACACTGAGACGGTATGTAACGGTTTCGCTCCCCCAACCCAACCCCACCACCTCCCACGCCACGGAGAGCTTCTCGCCCGGGCGCCACGACGGGCGCCCGAAGCACGCTCGGTCACGAGGGCCGCCGCCGGCCGGAGGATGCCCGCGGCATCGGACCAGGCGTCCATCTCGTCTCGCGGGAACAGATTGGCCCGGGTGGATTCGAACCACCACCGCCGGTTCCAAAGACCGGTGTCCTGCCATTAGACGACGGGCCAGCAGGTTCGAGTGCACTGTACCCGGACCCTTCCCCTCGGTTCAAGGGGTACGCGCCTGCGCCCTCACCCCGGAACTGAAGTCTGCGGGACCGGGAAGCTCCTCAGCGTGTGTGTGGCCAGAGCCGGCCATCCCAACTCTCGGGACAGCGCCTGGGCCGACCGCTCGGCCGTCGTGCGGTCGGAAAAGAGCCCGAAGCACGCGGCTCCACTTCCGGACAGCAACGTGGGCCGCCCACCCCGATCGCTCACAGCCGCGAGCGAACGAGCCACCTCCGGGTAGCGTCCGGGTACGACCGTCTCGAATTCGTTGTGCGCCCACACGGTCGGATCCGCCCACGTTCGCGGGTGCGCGCGCGGAAGTCGGCGCTCACCGTCCCCGAGCCCCACGCCGGTGGCACGCAACTCGTCGAGGGCCTGATAGGCCGACGCGGTCGCCACGTGCACCGGCGGTAGCACCAGCACGACGGCACGCTCCTCGAGCGGCTCCAGCGGCTCGATCCGCTCCCCCCTGCCCCTTCCGAGCGCGAGGGGACTCGATCCGAGAAAGAACGCGACGTCCGAGCCGAGAGCGGCGCCCATGCGCGCGAGGTCGAGCGCTCCCGGAGGCTCTGGTGCCAAGGCTCCCAGCCCACGGAGGACGGCCGCGGCGTCCGAAGACCCGCCGCCCAGCCCCGCGCCGGCGGGGATCCGCTTGATCAGCTCGATCCGCACGCCCGCGAGCCCATGCACGACGTCGAGGAAGGCGCGCGCCGCGCGGACCGCCAGATTCCGCTCCGGCGTGCCGAGGTCCGGCCCGTCCACCGCGAGCTCGACGCCACCCGCCGTGGGCGTGAGGATGATCTCGTCGCAGAGATCCACCGCCTGGAAGACCGTCTCGATATCGTGGAATCCGTCCGCCCTCTTCCCCAGGATCCTCAGGAAGAGGTTGACCTTGGCCGGGGCCTCCACGGCCACGGAGATGCTCACGCGCTCCGGTCCCCGGTCCCCGGTGCCTCAGGGTGCGCTTCTTCGATCAGGGTCTCCACCCGCTCTTCGGCCCCGCCCACGTCACCCAGAGACATGCCGAGCCGCCATGCGTAGTAGAGCCCGATGACCGTGATCGGGATCCAACCGCCGACGTAGTACCCGAACGCAAACGCCACCGAGCGACTCCTCTCCACCCCGAACACGGTCGACAGCGCGAACACGGCAGCCGCCTGGAACACGCCGATGAAGCCCGGCCCCGAAGGGAGCGCCACGCCGAAGCCCACCACGGCCTGGGTGAAGCAGGCGGCCACCAGCCCGCGGTTGATCCCGAACGCCTTCATCCCGAGCCAGAACGAGAACCCGTTGTAGACCCAGAGCACCAGCGTCCAGAAGAAGCCCAGGGCCAGGAGGCGGGGGTTGCGCAGCAGCATGACCGAGTCGAGAAACGCCTCCAGCGCGCCGATCAGGGGGCGCGCCAGACCGTGCGGCAGCACGGCCGTGGCGACCTTCGTCCCCACGCGTACGAAGCCCCGGGGCCAGATCGCCATGACGATCAGGCCGACGATCATCAGGCCCACGACCACGACCGCGAACCGCAGGGCTTCGGCACCCAGGCCCCGCGCGAAGATCCCCGCCACGGGGAATCCGGGTGTGAGGACGGGAATGACGAGAAACAGCAGGAGGACCGTGCCGTCCAACGCCCGCTCCACCAGCAGGGAGCCGAAGGCGGCGCTCGCGGATACCGTCTCCATCCGGCTGAAGGCGTAGGCCCGGGCGAACTCCCCGACCCGCGCGGGCAGGAGGTTGTTACCCATGAAGCCGATGCACACCGCGACCCAGCGCGCTCCGAACCTGGTCTCGGCTTGCACCGGTGTGAGCAGCACCTTCCAACGCACCGCGCGAATGAGGAAGCCTGATGTCGTCACGAAGACCGCGGCGCCCAGCAGCACGAAGTCGGCACCCTCGATTCGAGTCCAGACCTCCGCGAAGCTGACGTTGCGAACCGCCACCCACAGCAGGAGCAGGCTGACCGTGAAGCCGACGAGGGCTTTGCCCCAGTGTCTCCTCAACGGTGGGCCCGCGCGCGCCGGATGATCTCCGCCATGTCGCGCACGGCCACGTCCATGCCCGTGAACACGGCCCGGGAGATCACGCTGTGGCCGATGTTGAGCTCCTCGATCTCGGGAACCGCCGCCACCGGGGTCACGTTCTCGTAGGTGAGACCGTGTCCGGCGTGGACCGCGAGGCCCAGTTTCCTCGCGACCGCAGCCGCGCGACAGAGGCGGTCGAGCTGCTCCATCCGTTCCGTGCCCCGGCTGTTGGCGTACTCTCCGGTATGCAGCTCCACGGCGTCGGCACCGAGGTCGACCGATGCGCGGATGGCCTGCTCATCGGGATCGATGAAGAGGGATGTCCGGATTCCCACGCCCGAGAGGCGCGCCAGCGCCGTGGCAATGTCGGCCCCCCTGGCCTCCATGGACAGGTCGAGCCCTCCTTCGGTCGTGACCTCCTCTCGCTTCTCGGGCACGAGCGTGGCCTGGAACGGCCGCAGCTCGCACGCGATGGCGAGGATCTCCGAAGTGGCCGCGAGCTCGAGGTTCATGATCGTGCGGACCGTCCCCATGAGAAGACGGATGTCGCGATCCTGTATGTGCCGCCTGTCCTCGCGAAGGTGCGCGGTAATGCCGTCGGCCCCCCCGAGCTCGGCCAGCACCGCCGCGCGGACCGGGTCCGGCTCGTCGGTACGCCGCGCCTGACGCACGGTTGCCACGTGGTCGATGTTCACGTAGAAGCGCATCGTCATCTCTTCGCCTCTTCCTCGAACCGATCCAACATCCCCTGACGCACATCCGGGTCCAACCCGGCAGCCGCCAAGCGCACGAGCTCCCTTCCCAGCACTGCGTACAAGCGGCGGTCTCCTCCTTCCAGGGCACGCAGATGCAACTCCACGGTCTCCCTGTCGCCCCGCGATACGGGCCCGGTCACCGCCGCCTCGAGGCCGAGCTCCTCGATGTTGCTGAGCGTGCCGCGCACCAGCGACAAGAGCGCGGGCAGCGCCTCCTCATGCCCAACGCCGGCACGCTCCAGAATCCGGCATGCGGCGTCCAGCAGTGGCGGCAGGAAGTTGGATGCCATCACCGCCGCAGCATGATACTGCGCCCTCCACGCCTCGGGCACCGTGAGAACCCTGGAGCCCATCGCCGCGGCCAAACGTCTGGCTACGGCCACCGCCCTTGGTTCCCCCATCACCGCGACGTACGCGCCGGAGATCCTCTCCGCGCCCGTCACCGAATGGGCGATGGCCTGGAGCGGATGGAACGAACCGATCGCGTACCCGCGGGAGTGCAGCGGGGAGAGCACGTCCGTGGAAAGCACGCCGGACAGGTGGAACGCCGTGCACTCTTCCGGCGGCGGGCCCTGCCCCGCCAGCGTATGCGCCATCTCGGGGACTGCCGCGTCCGGAACCGCGAGGAAGACCGCGACGGTGTCCGGCTCCGGCGGCTGGAGGCCGAACACGTAGCGGGCCATGCCCTGTGTGAAGAGGGGATGCGCAGGCGGCTCGGGCCTGCGGCCGCACACGGTCAGCGCATCCACCGCGCCCGTCTGCACGAGCGCGTACCCGAGCGCGAGCCCGGCCCGGCCCGGCCCCACCACCACGGCACGACCCGGGCCGCTCATGCCCCCTCCTGGACCTGAACGCCGTGACGCGCCTCGAGCCTTCCTCTCAGCGCGTGGGAAATGCGCGCCGTCACGGCGATGGTCGATCCTTCGTCGACCCGCTCCATCACTTCGCCTTCGCGGTACAGGGTCGCCAGGGCCTCCCCATCCGCCGAAGGGAGTCGGATCAGGACGTGCGACAAGCGCTGGCGCATCCGCGCCTTGAGCGTCTCCCTCAGGGAGACCAGCGTGCTCGGGTCCAGAGCGGACACGAAGACCGCGGCGCGACCCTCGAGCGCCCGCACCCGCTCCTCCAGGGCACGCTGCTCCGCGTGCGTGAGCCGATCGATCTTGTTGTAGACCAGGATCATCTCGCCTCCCCCGAGGCCGAGCTCCTCAACGACCTCCGCCACGACCTGACGCTGCTCCTCCCTGCCCGGGTGAGACGCGTCGATGACGTGCAGCAGTATGTCCGCCTCGCGAGCCTCTTCCAGGGTGGAGCGGAACGAGGCGACGAGGTGGTGCGGCAGCTTGCGGATGAAGCCCACGGTGTCGGTGAGGAGCGCCGAGTAGCCCGTGCCCACGTCCACGGCTCGTGTCGCCGAGTCGAGCGTGGCGAACAGGCGGTCCTCGACCAACAGCTCTGCCCCCGAGAGCGCCTTTAGCAGGGACGATTTCCCGGCGTTCGTGTAGCCGACCAGGGCGGCGCGGAACTGGCCCTGACGGGATCTGCGCTGGACCTCCCGCGCCTTGGCCACCTCTCGGAGCTTGGCCTTCAGGTCCGCGATACGCGTTCCAATGAGGCGCCGGTCCGTCTCGAGCTGCGTCTCGCCCGGCCCTCTCAGGCCGATCCCGCCGCGGATGCGCGATAGGTGGCTCCACATCCGGCGCAGGCGAGGAAGGAGGTACTCGAGTTGGGCCAGCTCCACCTGCATCTTGGCCTCTCGCGATCGAGCGCGCGTGGCGAAGATGTCGAGGATGAGCTCCGAGCGGTCCATGATCCGGACCCCGAGAAGATCCTCGAGGTTCTTGCCCTGCGCAGGGCTCAACTCCTCGTCGAAGATGACGAGGTCGGCCTCGGTGTCGCGCACCAGAGCGTCGAGCTCCTGGGCTTTCCCTTCACCGATGTAGAAGCGGGGCTGAGGATGGTCCAGACGCTGCCGGAGCGTCCCCACGACGCAACCTCCGGCCGTGTCGGTGAGGCGACCGAGCTCTTCCAGGTGCTCGTCCGCCAGGTGAGGATCCGCTCCGGGCCCGGGGACCCCTACGAGGACCGCCCGATCCACGGGGGTGCGCATGTCTATGAGCTGGGTCGGAATCCTTCGCCTCCACGAGCCCGTCTCGGGCCGGATCACAGCATGGTCACCCGCGAACTCCACCCACTACGATACTCAAGCTCTTCCCGTCGCAGAAGGCGTCACGCCTCCGTTTCACCCCCGCCGTCGGGCCCCTTCCTTCGGTCCCGCTCGGCAGCCTCGCGCCGCCGCTCTGCCCACCACTTCAGACGCTCGGCTACCGTCTTCTCGTACCCGAAGCGGCCCGGCTCGTAGAAGCGTTCGTCGACGAGCCTGTCGGGAAGGTACCTCTGAGCCGAGATCCCCTCCGGCTCGCTCGGGTCGTAGCGGTATCCCTTCCCGTACCCCAGGTCTTTCATGAGCGAGGTGGGCGCGTTGCGGATGTGCAGGGGCACCGGTTCGCCGGGCGTCTCACGGGCGCGAGCGAGCGCGGCCGACCACGCCGTGTAGGAACGGTTCGACTTGGGCGCCGTCGCCAGGTAGAGGACGGCCTCGGCCAGGGCGAGATCTCCCTCCGGAGATCCGAGAAAGTGGTACGCGTCCCGCGCGGCGATCACAACGGAGAGCGCCGCCGGATCGGCCAGGCCGATGTCCTCCGACGCCATGCGCACCATCCGACGCGCTAGGTAGAGCGGATCCTCGCCACCGTCGATCATGCGCGCGAGCCAGTAGAGGGCGCCGTCCGGATCGCTTCCCCGCACCGCTTTGTGCAGAGCGGAGATCAGGTTGTAGTGCTCTTCGCCGCCCTTGTCGTAGGTAGCGAAGCGATGCTGGAGCGCCTCCCGTGCGGCTTCCAGGTCGACGCGTCCTCCCTTCCCCACCAGCCCCACCGCGGCCTCGAGCACCCCCAGCGCGCGGCGGGCGTCGCCGTCCGAGGCCTCCGCGACGAACGCCAGAGCGTCCTCGTCGACGGTGAGCCGCTGGCGCGCGAGGCCGCGGTCCTCCGACGTGAGCGCCTCCTCCAGGATCCCCCGGATCGCCTCCGCCGTGAGCGGATTCAGCACGTAGACAGGAGCCCGCGACAGGAGGGGCCTCACGACCTCGAACGACGGGTTCTCCGTCGTCGCCCCGATGAGGATGATCGTGCCGGCCTCGACGTGGGGAAGGAACGCGTCCTGCTGCGCCTTGTTGAACCGGTGGATCTCGTCGCAGAAGAGGATGGTGCGCCGGCCGGTCCTCTGCAGCCGGACGGCGGCCTCCTTGATGATCTCCCTGACCCGGGCGATCCCCTCCGTGACGGCGCTGAACGACACGAACATCGCGTCGGTCTCCCGCGCGATGATGCTGGCCAGCGTGGTCTTTCCACTCCCCGGAGGACCCCACAGGATCATGCTCGAGGGTTGGCCGTTGTCGAGCATCGCGCGCACGGCACGCCCCGGAGCGAGGAGATGCTCCTGGCCGCGGAACTCCGCGAGCGTGCGGGGCCGCATGCGTGCGGCCAGAGGAGCGGAACTCTCCGATCCGGTCTCGTCGGGAGTCTGGCCCGCCGCCGCCGGTCCGTGCAGGGGAGGCTCGTTCGGTCCGAACAGATCGGGCTCAGCCACGGGAGGCCTCCACGCCCAGTTCGCCCGCGATCCGGCGGACACGCTCCTCGAGCTCCTCCTCCCGGTTCCGCGCGGGGTCCTCGAGCACCCACGAGAGGAGGCGATCGAGGATCTCTCCGAAATGCGGCCCCGGCCTGTAACCCAGCCGGATCAGGTCGCGGCCGTCCAGCGCGAGGTCCGCCAGGTCCAGGGGGGGACGGCACGCGAGCACCGCTCGAGCCTTCCTCCACGACGCCACCACGGCGGCCGGATCCGCGCCGGTGCCGGCCCCTTCCTCGACCCGTGCCCGCGTCAGATCGATCCGAGCCACCGCCGCGAGGCGGCTGGCACCGACCCCGCTGAGCCAGCGTCGGAACTCCTCGTCGCTCGCGTCGACGTGCGGCAGCCGCGGCGCGACGGCGCGACGTAGCGTCTCGTCGACTTGAGCGTTGGACAGACGGAGCCGAAGGAGAAGAGCCAGCGCGCTCCCGGCTTCCAGATTCCTGAGCAGCGCCGCGAGCCGCAGAAACGGCCGGCCCACGGGAAGTCGGTCCAGCACCCCGAGCGTCGCCGTCCACCCGCTCGACGGCGCACGATCCCCTACCAGACCCGACAACTCGGGATAGAGCACGTCGAGCGCACCCGACGTGCGGTAGAGGTCGAGCGCCCTCGCGGGGTGGGGGTCGGCAGCGAGGATCTTGATCAGCTCCTCACGGACGCGCTCGGCCGACAGCTCGGGGAGCCGCTCGACCGAGCCTCGCAACGCCTCCCACGTCTCGGGATCGATGGCGAGGCCGAACCGCCCGGCGAAGCGGAGCGCACGCAGCACGCGCAGGTAATCCTCCGAGAAGCGCTCCGTGGCGCGACCCACCGTGCGCAGCACACGACGTTCGAGGTCCGCCACGCCCCCGAAGGGATCGAGCGTGTCGTGGCGTAGCGGATGCCAGGCGATGGCGTTGATCGTGAAATCACGCCTGGCCAGGTCCTCCTCGAGCGTATCGGCGAACGCGACGACCGCGTGACGGCCGTCGGTCTCGACGTCGCGCCGGAACGTGGTCACCTCGTAGAGCGTTCCATCGCGGGCGAGGACGCCCACGGTTCCATGCTCGATGCCGATCGGCACGGTGCGCCGGAAGAGCTTGCGCACCCGCGACGGTCTCGCGCGTGTGGTGAGATCCCAGTCCACGGAGGCCAGCCCGAGAAGCACGTCGCGAACGGCCCCTCCGACGACCCAGGTCTCGTACCCCGCCTCCTCGAGGGTGCGGGCGATCCACCGGACGGCCGGCGGAGCCTCCGGCCCGAGAAGCGTCACCCCACGAGCACCGAGCCGCCGTTGACGTTCAGAATCTCCCCCGTCACGTGACGACTCAGCTCCGAACACAGGAAGACGATCGGACCCGCCACGTCCTCCGCGGTAGCGATCCTCCCGAGCGGGATGGACGCCGCGATACGGTCCCGGGAGCCGGCTTCGTAGGCGGGCTCCGCCATCTCGGTGTCCACCCACCCCGGCGCGACGCAGTTCACCGTCACGCCGCGCGGCGCGAGCTCGATGCAGAACCCCTTGACCAGCGAGACGAGCGCGCCCTTGGTCGCGGCATAGTCGCCGTGGAATGCCTCGCCGCGCTGGCCGGCGGTGCTGCTGACCAGCACCAGCCGCCCCCCCATGCGGACGCGCCGGGCCGCCGCGCGGCTGGTATAGAACACGGAGTCGAGGTTGGCCCGCACCGTCTCGTGCCACTGCTCGTCGCTCATGTGCTCGATGGGCACTTCCGGCACCGGCCAGATTCCATGGTTGCACACGAAGATGTCGAGCCCGTCGAACTCTTCGTCGGCCCGCCGGAAGAGAGCTTCCGCGTCTTCGACGCTGCCCAGGTCCCCCTGCTCGGCCCACGCGTGCACGCCCAGGGCCTTCGCTTCCCCCACCACCGCCTCCGCTGCCTCATGGCGCGTCCGGTAGCCGATGCCCACGGAGGCGCCGGCCCTGGCCAGCAGGAGCGCGGTGGCGCGTCCGATTCCACGCGACCCGCCGGTCACGACGGCAGTCTTGCCCCGTAGATCGATGAGCGGGGCGCTCACGCTCCCTCTCCCGGTCCGGACGGGCGGGAGGAGGCCGGCATCCATTTCCCGCCCAGCTCGTCGCGGTGGTGGAGCTCGGAGGCGAGGATCTCGCGCAGGATCGCTTCGGTCTCCGTGTCGCTACAGGTGGCGATGGCCGTCTCGTACCACGAGACCTCCCCCACTTCCCGCCGACGTGCGAGATCCTCCCACCCTTGCAGATCGGACTCGGGCACGGACGCCCGGTCTCCCTCGTCGAGACGTCCACCGAGTTCCAGGAGCCGCGCACTCAAGCGTGACAGATGGTGCTGCTCGTCGGCCAGCAGGGCATTCAGTCGCTCGGCGGCCACGGCGTTGCCGGAGTCTTCCGCCAGACCGGTCAGGCGACGATAGAAGAGCGTCTGACCCCTCTCGCGTGCCCTTCCTTCGTGGAGCAGATCCAGCAGATCGGGTTCGTTCATTCCGACTCTCTCATTCGGACGCCATCATCGCGCGGTCCACCAACCCGCAGACCACGTGCTCCATCGCCAGGTGGACCTCCTGGGCGCGCGCCGTCACGTCGGTGGGCACCACGAGCGCGAGGTCCACCCGATCCTTCAAACGCCCTCCTCCCCTGGCGAGAAGACCAGCCGTCCGGATGCCCCGTGCGCGCGCGGCATCGGCGGCCCGCAGGAGGTTCTCGGACTCTCCGCTCGTGGAGTGCAGGATCAGGAGGTCGCCTTTCGCCCCCAGCGCCTCGACCTGCCGTGCGAAGATCGTCTCGTAGCCACGGTCGTTCCCCTCCGCCGTCAGGACCGACGTGTCCGTGGTCAGGGCCAGCGCGGCCAGCGCTCGCCGGTCCCTCGTGAACCGGACCACATATTCTGCCGCAATGTGCTGCGCGTCCGCCGCCGAGCCCCCGTTCCCGCAGAAAAGGATCTTGCCGCCGGACTCGAGCGTGCCCCACACCGCTTCGGCGAGCCGGGCGATGGGCGCAGCAAGTTCGTCCGCCGCCTGCCGCGCCAGCTCGGCGAGCGCCTCCAGCTCCTTGCGCGCCACGAGTGCTTCATCCGATCGAGCGTTCAACCGTCCCCCAATCTCGCCGGCCGTCAGCGGCCGGCCAACAGGTCCTTGACGCGCGTCCAGAAGCCCGACTCCGGCGGAACCAGGGGCACCGGCAGAGGCTGCTGACCCCGGAAGACCCGCCCCGGGTTGCTGACGCAGAGGTTGATCAAGGATTCCCCCGCGCCCAGCTGCGTCAAGGCGCTCCAGGCCTCACGCTTGAGCAGCTTGCGATCCGGACGGCCGTGGAAATCCGACGCCAGGTAGTCAACCCAGCCTCGACGAAGGAGTCGGAACGCGATGCGTCTCGCCTCCCCGCCGAACTGCCCGTCGAGTGAACCGTAGCTCACCTGGAGATAAGCGCCGGCCTCGCGCCACTCACGGACCAGGTTGAGCGCGGGGTCGAACCCAACGTACCGTTCGGGGTGGGCCACGATCGGCAGGTACCCGTCGTCCCGGATGCGCCGAAGCACCTGCGCCGTCGCCGGCGGGAGGTGGAGCCTGGGCCACTCGACGAGCACGAACGACGTGCCCGCCAAACGCATGCGTGGATCCTCGAACGTCACGTCGGGCACGTCGAGCATAATCTCGCAGCCGCGCCGGAACTCCACCTCCGGGAAGTGCTGCCCGATCACCTCCGCCCCTCTTTCCCACGCCTCTTCCAGCTCGTCGAGCCGCTCTCCCACCGCGGACCGATCCGTCGTCAAGCTCCCCTGGAGGTGCGGCGTGGTGAGGATCTTCCGGATCCCCTCCCGCGTCATCCGCTGGACCGCGTCGATCACGTCCTCCACGGTCCTCGCGCCGTCGTCGACCCCGGGAACGAGATGGCTGTGGATGTCGGCCAGCGCCGTGGGGTCGCGATCGTCCATCGCTCTCACCCGTGGGTGCCCGGAGGCGATCCCAACGCGCGGAGCGTGGCGGACAGAGCCGCGGCCGGATCGTCCGCCTCGAGTGCAGCCTCGCACGCGTAGGTCATGAGAGCATCGGCCGCCAAGAGGTGCAGTGCGCTCTCGCGGACCGGGCCGAGACGGGCGCTCGCGTTCCGCATGTGGGCGCACGCCTCCGCCGCCAGCGTCTCCGACAACGTACCGCCCCCGAGGTCCGTCGAGAGCCACGGCCGCAGGCTCGATGGCGGCGTGGGGCGACGCCCGGCCAACCACCCTGCGACCGCGCTCACGAGCCATCCCCCGCGAGGATCCTGCGCACGATCTCCGCGCCGGATACGAGGGCCTCGTCGAGGCGCTCCGGATCCTCCACTCCCGCCTGAGCCATGTGCGGGCGGCCCCCTCCCTTTCCCCCGACCATCGTGGCCACCGTCCGCACGACCCGATCGGCGCGAACGCCCCGGGAGATGAGGTCCTCGGTCACGAACGCGAAGATCGCCCGCTTGTCCCCGGGCATCTCGGCCCCGAGCAGGGCGACGCCCGGCCGGCCGGAGGCGAGGAACGCATCGCCCCACTTGCGGGCATCGTCGGCGCCGCGGGCCCGCAGGCGCACGGCCCGAAACTCGGCCTCCCCTCCCCCATCCAGACTCAGCACCTCCGTGCAGAGCGCCGTCTCGCCCGACCCGCCCTCGCGCCGCAACTCGTCCAGGAGCCGCTCGACCTCGTACCTCTCGTCGCGGAGCTGTTCGGCCCTGTGCACCAGGTTCTCCGGCTGGGTTCGAAGCACCTCGGCGGCCTCTTCCAGGCGCCGTTCCCGCTCCTTCAGGTAGTCGAAGGCCCTGGGGCCCGTGAGGGCCTCGATCCGTCGCACCCCGGCCGCCACGCCGCTTTCCCCCACGAGCCGGACGAGACCGATCTCCCCGGTGTGGCGGACGTGCGTCCCGCCACACAGCTCCATGCTCACCTCCGGGACGCGCACCACACGTACCTCGTCGCCGTACTTCTCGCCGAACAGGGCCATGGCGCCCGCCTTCACCGCGTCGGCGTACCGCTTCTGCGAAATCTCGACGGGGTGGTCGGCCCAAATGCCCTCGTTGACGATCGCCTCGACCCGTTCCCGTTCCTCGCGCGTCATCGGCTCGGGATGGGCGAAGTCGAACCGCAGGCGGTCGGGCGCGACGAGGGAGCCCCGCTGAACGACGTGCTGGCCGAGCACACGACGCAGCGCCGCGTGCAGCAGGTGGGTCGCCGTGTGGTTCCGCTCCGTGTCGTGGCGGACATCCCTCGGTACCCGTCCCTCCACGATCAGCGGGACCTCCGGCCTCTCCGGAAAGTCACCGTCGACCGAACCGAAGACGGCCGTCCGCCCCTCCACCTTGCGCACGTCCTCCACCTGAAGCGTCCACCCGGACCCACGCACCTCGCCGCCGTCCGAGACCTGTCCGCCGCTCTCGGCGTAGAACGGGTTCTCCCTGAGCTGGAGGCCCAGGACGCCGTCCTCCGTCCTATAC
Source organism: uncultured Gemmatimonadaceae bacterium (assembly GCA_964519125.1). GTDB lineage: Bacteria > Gemmatimonadota > Gemmatimonadetes > Longimicrobiales > Gaopeijiaceae > SZUA-318. The sequence goes on from CAZFIS010000072.1 coordinate 16,651, forward strand.
GCCAGGACCTCGGTCTGCACCTGAACCGTCTGATAGCCCACGAACGTCTGCGCCTCGTCCGACACGACGCTCCAACCCTTCATATCGGCGCCCGCGTCCACCGAGATGCGCGCGGCTGCCCGGTCCGCCCGGGAGCGCTCACGCTGCTCGTCGAGCGCGCGCTCGAATCCCTCGACATCAACCTCGAAGCCCCGCTCCTCCGCCATGAGCTGAGTGAGGTCCAACGGGAACCCGAATGTGTCGTAGAGCCGGAACGCCTCTTCTCCCGCGATCGAGCGCTCTCCACCCGAAGACGCGCCGGCGGGCGCCAGCTCCTCGAAGCGGGACATCCCGCCTTCGATGGTGGTGAGGAACCGTTCCTCCTCCGCCCGCGTCGTGCGAGTGACGTGGTCCCGGCGCTCCACCAGCGCCGGGTACACCTCTCCCATGGTGTCGACCACGGTATCGACGACACCCACGAGGGCCGGCTCCCGAAGACCGAGCAGCCAAGCGTGACGCACGGCGCGGCGCAGGATACGCCGCAGCACGTAGCCTCGGCCTTCGTTGGAGGGGAATACACCGTCGGCGAGCAGGAACGCCACAGCCCGCGCGTGATCCGCGAGCACGCGATAGCTGACGCTCTCGGTGAGCGCAGGGTCATAGGGGCGCCCGAGGATCTCGGCGACGCGGTCGAGCAGGGGCCGGAAGAGGTCGGTGTGGTAGTTCGAATCCGCGCCCTGAAGCACGGCGGCCAGACGTTCCAGACCGGCGCCCGTGTCGATGGAGGGAGCTGGCAACGGCTCGAGATGGCCGGCGGCGTCACGATCGAACTGCATGAACACGAGGTTCCACAGCTCGATGATCCGACCCGCGTCGCCGGCGGCGACAAACGCGTCCACGTCCATCTCCGAGGGCGGCTCGGGCCGCATGTCGTAGTGCAGCTCGGAGCAGGGTCCGCACGGACCCGTGTCGGCCATCTGCCAGAAGTTGTCCTTGTCTCCAAGGTGGTAGATGCGACCCGGGGGCAAGCCGACCTCATGCTCCCACAAGCGCGCGGCCTCGTCGTCCGAGTGGTGGACGGTCGCGTACATCCGCGAGGGGTCCAGGCCCATCACGTCGGTCAGGAGCTCCCATGCGTACTGGACCGCCTCGGCCTTGAAGTAGTCGCCGAAGGAGAAGTTGCCCAGCATCTCGAAGAAGGTATGGTGG
>CAZFIS010000073.1:0-17829 GCA_964519125.1 uncultured Gemmatimonadaceae bacterium
GGGCAGCATGTGGAAGATGCCGCCTCCGTCGTTGTCGATCAGGACGAAGACCACCACGGCGTCGGTCTCCCGGCTCCACAGCAGCCCGTTCTGGTCGTGGAAGAAGGCGACGTCGCCCACCACGCACGTGACGGTCTCGCCCACGCCCGCCGCCACGCCGAACGCGCTCGACACGACGCCGTCGATGCCACTCGCACCCCGGTTCGCGAGCGCTCGTACGGGCTCGCCGCGCGGAGCGGCGTAGGCGTCCAGGTCGCGCACGGGCATCGAGCTCGACACGAACAGCGTGCCCCCGGCGGGCACGGCCCCCGCAACCGCCGCGAGGATCGTCCCCTCGTGAGGCTCCCCGTCCGCGTCGCGGGCCGCGCCCGCGGTGCGCTCCGCCGCGCTCCACTTCTCGCGCCACGCGTCCGACGCGACCGGAGTGACGCGCCCAGCCACCGTGCGCAGCGTATCGGCGGGATCGGCCGTCACGTAGTCGGTCGCCACCGCCTGGTGGTCCTTCCAGCGCTGGCCGGCGTCGATGACCACATGGCGCGCGTCGCGGTGCAGGAGCAGGTAGTCGAGGAGCGCCTGGGACGTCGGGGCCTGGCCGACCCGCACGATCAGCTCCGGTCGGAGACGCTCGCACACGGTCTCGTCGCGCAGGAAGAGGTCGTAGGCACCCAGGACACGCGCCCCGCCCGCCGGCGCGAAGCGCGCCCCCGAGAGCGGGTCCGCCAGCACGGGATAGCCCGTGGCGGCGCCGAGCGCCAGCGCGGCGGCACCCGCCTCCGCGTCGGCTGCCGGGCCCGCCACGATGATGCCGTCGGACGCCCCGGCCACCAGGGCCGAGAGCGCCTCGATCTCCTCCGAAGACGCCCCCGGGCGCGTCCGTCCAACGTCCACGAACGGCCGTCCGTCCATCCGTCCGGCCGCGGCCACCGGGTGGACTCGCGCGAACTCGGCCTCCGCCCGCGCCTCGTGACCGAACGGCTCGAGGGGCTTGGCGAACGGGAAGTTGAGGTGTACGGGCCCGGCGGGAGCCCCGCACGCGCGCGCGACCGCGCGGCACGCGAGCGCGCGCAGATGCCGGAGCGCCGGAGCCTCGAGCGAGGGAGGCGCCACCTCGATGAACTCCCGCACGTACGGGCCGTACAGGCGCGTCTGGTCGATGGCTTGGTTGGCATCCGCGCCCCGGAGGCGATGCGGTCGGTCGGCGGTGAGCACGAGCAGCGGCACCTCGCTCCACGACGCCTCGATCACCGCGGGAAAGAGGTTCGCGGTCGCGGTCCCGGAGGTCGTCACGACCGCGGCCGGGCGTCCGGTCGCCTTGCCGATGCCGAGGGCGAAGAACGCGGCGGAGCGCTCGTCGAGGTGCACCCGGACGCGTAGGCGCCCCTCCTCCGCGAGCGCGAGCACGAGCGGGGTGGAGCGCGAACCCGGCGCGACGCACACGTCGCGCACGCCCGAGCGCGCGAGCTCGTCGACGAAGGCGCGCGCCCAGAGCGTGTTCAACGACGCTCCCGGGCTTCGGACGATGACTCCGGCTCGGAGCGCTCCTCGGCGTCTTCGTCGAGCCACACCCCGGCCGCGGCCAGGGCCCTCATCACCGGCTCGAACTTGATGGCCGTCTCCTCCCATTCGAGGGTGGGGACGGACGCCTCCACGATGCCGGCCCCGGCGAAGAGTCGCCACGCGCCGCCGTGCAGGACCGCCATGCGCAGGGCGGGCACGAAGACGCCGTTGCCCTCGTCGTCGAACCACCCGACCGGACCCGCGTACCACCCCCGCTCGAACGGCTCCTCCTCGGCCAGGAGGTCGAGCGCCGCGTCGCGCGGACGCCCACACACGGCGGGCGTCGGATGGAGCAGCCTCACCAGGTCGAGCACGTCCCTGCCGCCGTTCACCCGCGCGCGGATCCTGGTCTCCAGGTGCTGGATCCGCGGCAGCGCGAGCACGTGCGGGTCGGCGTCCACCTCGATGTCGTACGCGACGGGGCGGAGCCGCTCCAGCATGTCGTCCAGGGCGATGCGCTGCTCCGCGCGGTCCTTGGAGCTCGCGAGAAGCGTCGCGGCCAGCGCCGCCTGCTCGTCGGGGTCCTCGCCCCGACGGATCGAGCCGGCCACCGCGGTCGCCTGAAAGGTGCCGTTCCAGAGCGTCGCCACGGTTTCGGGCGCGGCGCCCACCAGCGCCTCTCCCGCCTCGGGCTCGAAGAGGAAGACGTGCGCGCCCCCGTTCACGTCCCACAGCCGGAGCACGACGTCCACGGGATCGATCGGCTCCCGGGGCACCACGTCGAGGGTGCGCGCGAGCACCACCTTGGACACCCGACCCGCGCGGATGGCGACGAGCGCCTCCTCGACGGCGCGCTCCCACACCGCGCGCTCTGTGGCGTGGCGCTCGGCCTCCACGCGCCGAAGGCGGTGTGGGGCGGGCGGCGGAGCGGAAGGCCGGCCGGCGATCTCGGCAAGGCGATCCTCCAACGCGGCCTGCGCCTCGTCCGACGTCTGTCCCTCCTTCACGACCGCGCGGCCGCGCAGCTCGAGGTCACCCGATCCCCGGCACTCCAGCTCCAACTCGGGCAGATGGAAGAGGACCGCCGGAAACGCCGTCCACACGTCCGTTGCACGATGGTCGTCCCGGAACGAGAAACCCCCGAAGAACCGCGTCCCTCCGTCGCCCGTCACGCCCGCCCGTGCGGCGGCGAAGCGGTCCTCGGCGGCGTCGGCCCCGTCGAGCACCCTCAGCACGCCACGGTGGGCGATCCATTGATCGCCGCGCGCCCAGAAGCCCCGCGCGCCCCCCTCACCGTCACGCAGGAACGCCTCGAGCGCGCCCGCCGGAAGCGAGACGCGCGCCGTCACGAACGCCCGGCGAGCGGTGGCGGGAGAGGTCGGATCGATGGAAGTCAAAGGCTTGCTGGACGTTGAGGTCTCGGGTGCCGCGTCTCCCGTCTCCGACGCCGGCTCGGGGAGGCTCGACCGCCACGGGAATATAGAGCGGCCCTCCCGATCATGAAGCGCCGGAGGCCTCGCCTACTCGCGGGCCTCGGCCTCGTCGATGAGGGCGCGGATGCGCGCGAGCTCCTCGGCGTCCACCTCGTCGGCACGGACGAGATGGCTGACGAGGGCGGCGGGATCGCCGTCGAACAGCGTTTCCATGAGGTCGCGCACCTTGGAGCGGCGCACGTCGGCGCGGCTCACGGTGGTCCTGTAGACATGCTGCCTGCCGTCGCGGCGGTGCGTGAGCACCTTCTTGCGCTCGAGGCGGGACAGGAGCGTCGCGACCGTGGTCAGGGCAAGCGGCCGTTCGTCCTGGATCGCCCGCCAGACATCCTGGGTCGTGGCCTCACCGTGGTCCCAGAGGATCTGGAGGATCGAGAGCTGGAGGCCGGTCAACCCGACAGTGTCCTGCACGTCTAGACTCCTGAAGTCCTGCGGATGCCACGCGACTCCCCAAAGGGACGAAGGAGGAGTCGTGAAAGCAAGCCTCCGCCTCCTCCCGGCCGCCGGGAAAAAGCTTTCGTCGCCCCGGGTCCGCATCGCATCTTGGGCGTGGCTGGAGACTGATGCCGTCCTCCTCTTCAGGACCGCGCCATGGAAAGCACGCCGACCGCGACCCCGGCAGGATTCCCGTCCCCTCCCCCGCTGTCCTGGCCGCCTCCCGGGCTCGAGCGCCTCCAGGGCAAGCTGTGGAGGGTCAGCGGCGTCGCCTGGATCGGGGCCGTCATCGTGGTGTTTCCCCTCCTGTGGGCGCTCGCCACGAACCAGCCGTTCTGGAGCCTCGGACCGTTCGGAGGAGACTGGCAGGTGGGCCTCGCCATCGCCCTGCTGGGCCTCGTCGTGCTGGTCTGGGCGTTCTGGTCGTCCTTCGCGTTCCTGCGCCAGGCCGCCGCGGCCGCCGACAGCGGATACGGGACGCTGACGATCCTCGAGGTCGCCGCGGACCTGAGCCGCGACACGGGGTTCCTCATCCAGGGAAGGCGGCACTTTTCGACGCTGGACCCGTCCACGCGGAGCGGCATGGTGCAGGCGCGCCTCCAGGGAGCCGTGCTCGTCCTCGCGGCCGCCGTCTGGCTCGCCGTGGGCTTCGGCCTGGCCGTGCTGCTCGCGGCGCGCGGGTTCGTCACGCCCGAGGGCACCTGGCTCCTGACGCTCGGGCCCACGGCCGTGCTGCTCGTGGGCGGGCTCCTCGTCCTCCTCGTCCAGCAGGCGCGCGTCCGCTCCGCCCGGACAACCTGGACCGCGCAGGAGGGCCCGGAGCGGAGCGAGGACGAGGCGGCCGCGTGGGCAGAGCGCCTCGACCAGGCCGGAGAGGCCGTGGTACTCGGCGCCGGCCGCAAGGGCGAGGGCCGACGATTCCGGCTCGGTGCCTCGCTGGTGGTCGTGCTCTTCCTGCTCGCGCTCATCCCCACGCTGACCGTCGCCGTCACGAGCGCGATCGGCCCGGTGCTCGCCAAGATCGCGGTGCCGAGCTTCCTCCCCGTGCAGCAGATGGCGGGCGCGACCGAAGTGCTCCGCCGCTACCGGCTCGAGCCGGATCCGTCGATCACGCCGCTGCGGGCGGGAGCCGCCCTGCAGAACATCGCCTTCGTCGGAACCTCGGGGACACCGGACGCTCTGGAGCATCCCCCGGAGACGCTGTACAAGGAGCCCTGGTTCCCGCACCCGGACGTCTTCCCGGATCCGTTCTCCGAGACGGTGGCGACCGACCTCGTGACCCGTCCGCTGAAGAGCTTCTCGCCGGACCAGCAGGCGGCGCTGCGGCAGGCCGCCGAGCACCCCGCGCACAAGGAGTTCGCGCTGCTCGCGCGGGCGCGCCTCGTGGACGTGGTGAGCGGTCGCTGGCGGCTCCCCTTCCCCGACTCGCTCGACTTCCAGTCGCTGCCCTGGCCGCGGTTCGCCGCATTCCGCACGGCCGGGCTGGCCCAGGTCGCGCGAGCGGCGGTCCTCCTGGACGAGGGCCACGCCGACCAGGCCGAGGAGACGCTGCACGAGCTCATCTCGACGGGCTTCCTGCTCATCGACCAGGGGCCGACGCTCATCGACAACCTCATGGGCGTGGTTCTGGCCAACATGGGTGGTGACGCGCTGGAGGCGTTGTACCGACGGAGGGGGCGGACCCAGGAGGCCGACGCGCTCGACTGGGCGCGCCAGGTGGGTAAGACGGCGGCAAGGAAGGCGCGTGCGGGAGACACCGGAGAGGACGTCCACTCTCTGCTCCAGGGCATTCCGACGCTGGTGGAGCAGTCCGACGCGTTACGCGGCTTGCGCTGGGAGTATTTCGCGACGTTCAACACGCTCGCCCCGTGCATCAACCTCCACAAGATGGTCTTCGGACCGGACGAGACGTATGAAGACTGGAGGTTGGCGGCCCGAGACTCGCTCGTGCGCGTGAAAGGCGAGCGCGATCTGTTCGAGCTCGCGGAGGGGAGCGTGGTCTCGGCCGGCGGGCGTCACAGGGAGCTGAGCGGATTCGTTCCCCGCTTCCTCGGCATGATGCTCGGAAGCGGCGGCTCGCCGGGAAGCTGCGCCTCGGTCATCTCTTCCTTCGAGTCGGGAGGCGCCACGCAGTAGCTCCGTGTCGGCCGGTCGGCGTCCCCTCAGCGGGACGCCCACTCCTTCCACGTCTCCTCGGCGTGGCCGACCGTGACGTCCTTGCCGCACCGCACGAGCGGCAGGCGCAGGCAGAGCGGCTCCTCGCTCAGGATGTCGAGCCATCGCTCCTCGCCGTACGACGCCGCCTGGAGACCGAGCTCATGGAAGCGCTTCGAGGAGCGGTCGACGAGCGCGTCCGCGCCCATCTTCTGGGAGAAGCGCCGGAGCTCGCCTTTCGAGGGCCCCTTCACCTTGAAGTCCACAAAGTGGACTTTGATACGCCGCTCCTTGAAGAAGCGCAGCGCCTTGCGGGTGGCGGCGTCGTTCTTGACGCCGAAGATCTGCACGTCCATGACGGGGTAAGCTAACAACATGGACCTCCAACTCGGACTCTTCGACGAAGCGCCGTCCGCGCTCCCGCGAGCGGTCGACGGCACGCCGGCCACCGACGGGCATCGCAAGCTCGCGCGCCGTCTGCCGGCCGGACTCCGGTTGGGCACCTCCTCGTGGACGTTCCCCGGATGGGCCGGCATCGTCTACGACCGCCCCGTAGCCCAGACCGTGCTCGCCCGCGACGGGCTCGCGGCGTACGCCGCGCACCCGCTCCTGCGCACCGTCGGCCTGGACCGCACGTACTACAGGCCCGTCTCGGCCGAGGAGTTCCGCGAGCTCTCGGACTCCGTCCCCGACGACTTCCGCTTCCTGGTCAAGGCGGACCGGCTCCTCACCTCGCCCGTCGACCCCGGGACGTTCGGTGTGCGCGAGCCGAACCCCCGCTTCCTCGACGCGCGCTACGCGGCTCGCGAGGTGGTGGAGCCCATGATGGAAGGGCTCGGATCCAAAGCGGGGCCGCTGCTCTTCCAGTTCTCGCCGATCCCCCCGAACCTCGTAGGGGGCACCGGGCCCTTCCTCGAGCGCCTGCACGGGTTCCTCGAGCGCCTGCCCGAAGGCCCCTCCTACGCCGTCGAGCTGCGCACGCCGGGATTCCTGACGCGCGAGTACGTCCAGATTCTCGAGGCGACGGGCACGGCGCACTGCTTCAACGTGCACCCCGCCATGGCCAGCCTGGAGCGACAGCTGTCGCTGCTCCAGCCCTATCAGCAGCCGGTGCTCGTGGTGCGCTGGATGCTGCACGCCGGGCTCGGCTACGAGGCGGCCAAGGATCGGTACGAGCCGTTCGATCGCATCGTCGACGCGGACGACGAGTCCCTCGACCGGATCACGCGCGCCGTCTTCGACGCGCTGCTGGCCGAGCGCAGTGCTTATGTCGTCGTCAACAACAAGGCCGAGGGCTCGGCACCGCTGACGGTCTTCCGGCTGGCCGAGCGGGTTGCGGGGGGGGAGGCCAACTCCACCTTGGACGGATGAACCACGCTCCCGCAGAGATCCTCCATTGGATCCTCGCCTACAAGTACTTCGTTCTCCTCCCCATCGTCGCCGTCGAGGGACCGATCGTCACGATCCTCGCCGGGGTCCTCGCCTCGATGGGCAGGATCGATCTTCTCCCGGCCTACGGCCTCGTCGTCGCCGGGGACCTCGTGGGCGACTCCTTCTACTACTGGCTGGGTCGATCGGGACGCACGCATGTCGTCCAGCGATGGGGCCACTACCTGGGCGTGACGCCCGAGCGCATCGAGCGCCTCGAGCGTCACTTCGGGTCGCACAGCGGCAAGACGCTGATCGTCGGCAAGCTCTCGCACGCGGTGGGGGGCGTGGTGCTCATCGCGGCGGGCGCGTCGCGCATGCCGTTCGGCAGGTATCTCGGGTTCAACCTCGTCGCCACCCTTCCGAAGTCGCTCGCCCTGCTGCTGCTGGGCTATTATTTCGGGCAGGCCTACCATCAACTGGCCCACTACCTGAACGACGCGGCTGTCGTGACCGTGGCGCTGGCCGTCCTGCTCGTGCTCGTCTATCTCGTGGTGCGCCGCCACACGGCCCACCCTCCCGACTCTCCTGACACTCCGGCCTGATGCGGATCCTTCTCGCGACCGACACCTACTACCCGGCCGTCAACGGCGCCTCGTACTTCACGCAACGACTCGCGCAGGGACTCGCCCGGCTGGGTCACGAGGTCGCGGTCATGGCTCCGGGGCGCGCGCTGCGGAACGAGGTCGTCCGAGTCGACGGGGTGACCGTGTACGGCATCCGCTCGATCGCCGTGCCGATCTATCCCGACCTGAGGATCTCGCCCTTCATGCTCGCGCGCCGGGCGGTGCGCCACTACGTGCGCGCGTTCCGTCCCGACGTCATCCACATCCAGAACCACTTCATGATCGGCAAGCAGGTAGCCGGGGCGGCGCACGAGCTGCACATCCCGATCATGGGCACGAACCACTTCATGCCGGAGAACGTGACCCACTACTTCCACCTTCCCGCGTTCGCGGAGGGGTGGCTGAAGCGCTTCGGCTGGCACCAGTTCGCGCGGGTGTACCGCCGGCTCGATCTCGTCACGACGCCGACCCGTACGGCCCGCTCGCTCATCTGCGACATGGGGATCCCGAAGGACATCATCCCCCTCTCGTGCGGCATCGACCTGGAGCGCTTCCGGCCGAACGACGCCGGAGCCCGCCTCAAGGCGAAGTACGGCGTGCCGAGTGACCGCCCGGTGCTGCTCTACCTGGGCCGGCTGGACAAGGAGAAGCGGCTCGAGATGGTCATCGAGGCGCTCCCCGAGATCGGGGCGGCCGCCGACGCCCACCTCGTGCTCGTCGGCATGGGCAAGCTGCGCGCGCCGCTCGAGGCGATGGCGCGGAAGATGGGTGTGGCGGACCGGGTGACGTTCACCGGCTTCGTCCCCGACGAGGAGCTCGCGGCCATCTACGGCGTCGGCGACGTGTTCGTGATCGCGGGAACGGCGGAGCTCCAGAGCATCGCCACGATGGAGGCGATGGCGTCGGGGCTCCCGGTGCTGGCCGTGGACGCGACCGCACTGCCGGAGCTCGTCCACGACGGCGAGAACGGGTACCTCTTCGCCGACGGCGATGTCCGCACCCTGGCCCGGCGCGCCGTCGAGATCCTCTCCGACCCGGACCTGCGCGCACGCATGGGCCGGCGGAGCCTCGAGATCATCGAGGCACACGACGAGAAGAGGACGCTGCGCGAGTACGAGCGGCTCTACCGGGAGATCCTCGGCCCAGGGGAGGTAGCCCGAGGGCCCGCCTGAGCTCCCTCACCGCCTCCGGATCAGCACCGTCGCGATGTCCCAGGGCTTCAGCGGCACGCTCGCCCGGTCACCCGAGCTCGCGGTCCACCCCCCGGCCGTGTCGGGACGCTCGAGCAGGTCCGCGCTCCGCCACTCGAACGGCCAGGGAAGTTCGAGCGTCGCCGTCGCGGGCACGCCGTGCGACTCCACCAGGCGGGCCACGATGTCATCGTTGTCCTCGGCCAGCTTGAGCGCGCCGAGCCGCACGCCCTCACCTTCGACCCGCAGGAACGACCGTGACCTTCCCTGCCCGTCATGGCTCGGCACCGGAAGCGCGTGTAGCGGCTCGTTGAGCGCGTCGGCCACCCGCTCCACCGGCCCGCTCCTCCAGTCACCCGCGTGCACGACCAGGTCGTAGCGGAAGTGGTGCCACCCCATGTCCGCCGTCGGGTCCGGAGACTTGGGCGCCTTCAGCAAGGTGAGCCGCAGCGTATCACCGCGGGTGTCGTAGCCGTACTTGGAGTCCGTCACCAGGCCGACGCCCCACGTTCCGTCGCTCGCGTCCACCCAACGCTGCATCGGCGTCTCGTAGCGCGCGCTGTCCTTGCGGGTGAGCGGCACGGACGGCCGCTCGATCGCGCCGTACGGGATCTCCGCCCACGTGCTGTCGAAGTGCACCGCCAGCGGGAACGACGCCTTCAGTAGCTCGTGGTCCGCGCGCCAGAGCGCGCGCGTGTCGAACGCGATGCGTGCCTGCCCGTCGGGAAGCGAGATGTGCTGCTCGTAGCGGCCCGTGCTGTCGGCACGCAGGACGTCGATGTACGGCCCGAGCGCGTTCCGGCCCGGCCGGCCGACCTGCACGGTGTCGCGTACGGGGATGTAGGGATCGCGCGTGTTGTCGATGTTCCAGGCATCGTACTCCGCGGGCTTGTCGTAGCGCGCGGCGAGGCGGTTGCCGCCGCCGCCGGGCAGGAGCACGTCGCGTCCCGACGCCAGGTCCACGATGCGGCTGATCTCACCCGTCGTCCGGTCGATCTCGACGCGCAGGCGGTCGTTCTGGATCACCGCGGGAGCGCCCGCCGCCGGCACGGCGACGCTCGGCGCGCCCGCCGGCTCCGTCATCCCCGGAACCACCCACACCACCGCGGCGCCCGTCGCCGGCACGCCCCCGACGCGCACCCTCAGCGTGTCGCCGCGCACGGCGCTCGGGAGCGCGGCGCCCGTCGAGTCGACGGCGTCGACCGCGCCGCCGGTCCACGGAATCGTCACCACACCGTCGCGCGCGTGACCGGACGGGTTGAGCACCACGTACGGCTCGCCGCCCTTCACCGGGGAGCGCGTGTTCATCTCCCCGGCGATCACGTCGGCCGCGCGCCCGAGCTCGATGTCCGTCAGGCGCTCGGCGTCGCGGTACTTGGCCTCCGCGTCCTTGTAGTTCGGCCCGATTCCCGAGCCGGGCAGCAGATCGTGGAACTGGTTGAAGAGCACCTTCTCCCACGAGCGGGTGAGCGGGCCCCTCGGGTAGTCGTACGTCGCGTCGGCCGGCGTGAAGAACGAGGCGTGCACGGAGGCGACCTCGGTCGCCTCGAGCAGCCCCTCCATCCTCCGGTTCCACGCCTTCATCTCCGACTGGCTCGTGTACGTGCCCCGGTGGAACTCGAGGTAGAGCTCGTCGTGGATGACGGGCGCCGTGGCGCCGCCCTTCTTCTCCATCTCCTTCATGACGTCCCAGGGAAGCGCGCCGTGCAGCGTGGGGAACGTCGGGATGCGCCGGATCTCATTCGCGCGGTCGAGCATCTTCTTCGTGGGCCCGCCGCCGTGGTCGCCCTCGCCGTACAGGTCCATCATCATGCCGCCGGCCGTCGAGTCCTGGCTCACCTTGAACCGCTGGGCGAGCTGGTCGGGCTCGAGGACGTCCGAGTAGCCGTAGGGGATGTAGGTGAGTACCCGCGTGCCGTCGCGTCCCTCCCACCAGAAGAGGTTCCGGTCGGCGGTCCACTTGTCGGTGTCGTTCCAGCGGAGCTTCTGCGTGACGAAGAAGTCCATCCCCTGCTTCTTGAAGATCTGCGGGAGGGTGAACGCGTAGCCGAACGTGTCGGGGAGCCACGCCACGTGGGCCATCGTTCCGAACAACTCCTGGTAGAGCCGCTGGCCGTAGAGCCCCTGGCGCACGAACGCCTCACCCGAGGGGAGGTTCGCGTCGGACTCGAGCCACCATCCCCCCACCGCCGCCCACCGCCGTGCCTTCTGCAGCCGCTGGAGATCGGAAAGCAGCCACGGCTCGTTGTTCTTCACCCACTCGTAGTAGACGGCCGCCGAGCCGGCGAACGTCGTGCCCGGGTATTTGTCCAGCAGCTTGGCCGCCGTCCGCCACGTGTTCCTCACCACGTCCACCGTCTCGGGCCAGCGCCACAGCCACGCCGCGTCGATGTGGGAGTTGCCGACGACGTCGATCGTATCGGCCTTCATGCGGCGGATCGCGGGCGTCAGGTTCGCCATCCACGCCGCGACCAGCGCCTGATACTTCAGCTTGCCGGGATCCGAGGTCGCCGCGAGGAGTTGGCGCGCGAACGCGGGCCCCGGAGGCGCGGGCGAGGCGGCATCGCCGAGGAAGTAGCGCGCCCAGCGCGCCCCCTGGGAGATCTCCATCCAGCCGGGGTCGGGAACCACGAGGCGCGGCGGATCCCACCACTGCCCCGCAGGATCCACGACCACCACGAGCGAGTCGCCCTCGTGGCACGGCGCGCACAGGCTCACCCGCCCGGTGGCGGCGATCGCGCGCTCCTGTCCGTCGACGCGCACCGTCGAGCCGGTCACGCCGAACTCGGCCGCGTCCATCTCGAGGGTGAGGCCCGAGAGGGCCTCGGGCACGCGCGTGCGGAACGACAGGGAGCGCGCGTCGCGCACGACGACGGGACCGACCCCGTAGGCGCTCGTGTCCGTGAGCTCGTGCGACACTCCGGTCGAGTCCCGCCACCGCCACCCCTCCACCTGGATCGGGTGGGCCAGCACGCTCAGCACGGGCCCCGCGGCGATCGCGCGGCCGAACGAGGGGCCTCCCTCCACGGAGGCCACCAGGCCGCTGTCGCCCCGGGCCACCGCCGACACCAGGTCGCTCCAGGTCGTCGGCAGGGTGACCTTCTCGGCGGCTCCGTCCACCGCGTCCGTGAGCGTCGCCTCGTGCTGGCCTACGCGCACGCGCACCGTGCCCCGCAGCCCGCCCCAGCGCGTGCCCCGCGCTTCCACGGGAATGCGCAGCTCGCCCGCGGCGGCGTCCAACGTGGCCGACGACGCGACGGAGAGCGGCGAGAGCGTGAGCGCGGGCGCGGGGCCCGTGCTCACCGGAGCGTCGGCCGGACGCACCGCCCCGAGTCGCAGGTCCCCGATCGAGGTTCCTTCGGTGGCGAGCAGGCGCGCACCCAGGCCGAACCCTCCCGTGCGGTTCAGGATCTTGAGGAGGAGGCGGTTCGCGCCCTTGGCCAGGCGCACCGTCACCGTGTCGGTTCCGCTCCCCACCCCCCGCGCCACCGGGTGCAGGAGGATCTGCGTGCCGTCGAGCCACGCCTCGATGTCGTCGTCGGACTCGAACGCCAGCGTGACGGTGCGCTCGTCCGGGCTCGTCACCCAGCTGAACGCGTAGGCCGCCGCGTGCTCGAGCGGCGGATGGCCGATGGCGGTCAGGAGGTCCACGCGGCCGAGGCTGTCGGCCTTCACCTCGTGCCAGGTCAGGGCGCCCACCGACTGGCCCGGCTCGGGCGCCGCGCCCTTCTCGTCGGCCAGGTAGGCGTGGGTGACCCGGTCGCGCGTGACGGTCGGATACGCCCCCAGGATCAGCCAGGTGGGAATCGGCCGGTCCGGCAGCGCCGCCTGGCCGGCCTGCTGCGCATCGGCCCCGCGCGGTCCGGTTATCACGAGGGCGAGCGCCACGGCGAAGAGGAGCGCGGTGGTGACTCCGAATCTGCGAACGCGACGACGCATGGCTGCCTCCGGCGGCGTGGAGCCCGCGCCGCGGCTGCGTCCGCCGCGGCGCTCGGTCTGCGGGGTCCGCGCCCCGCCCGGCCACAAGATGGGGAAGGCCGACGCATCTTGCAGCCCCATGTACCTTCACGGGGGAAGACGACCCTTCGAATGCCTACGAGGATCTCATGATCGCTTTCTATGGAATGGGCCTTCTCGGCTCGAACTTCACGAGGGCCCTGCTCGAGCGGGGCGAGACCGTGCACGTCTGGAACCGGACCGTGTCCCGGGCCGAGGCGCTCGAGTCCGAGGGCGCCCGGGCGTTCGACGAGCCGGCCGAAGCCGCGAAGGGCGCGGAGCGGGTGCACCTGGCGCTCTCCGACGACGCCTCGGTGGACGAGGTGCTGGGGCGCGCGCAGGCTGGGCTGGAGAAGGGCGTGATCGTCGTCGATCACACCACGACCTCGCCCGAGGGCGCGCTGGAGCGCATCGCGCGCTGGGCGGAACGGGGCGTCACCTACCAGCACGCGCCCGTGTTCATGGGCCCCCAGAACGCCCGCGAGGGCACCGGATTCATGCTCTTCTCCGGCGAGCGCGCCCGCTACGACGCGCTGGAGCCCGAGCTCTCGAAGATGACCGGGAAGCTGGTCTACCTCGGCCCTAAGCCCGAGCGCGCGGCGCAGTTCAAGCTGCTCGGCAACCTCTTCCTGCTCGCGATGACGAGCGGGCTCGTCGACTTCCTCTCGCTCGCCAAGGCGATGGAGGTCGAGCCTGCCGAGGCAGCTTCGCTCTTCGACTGGCTCACCATGCCCGCCTCGGTGCCGGCGCGGGTCAAGACGATCATCCAGGGCCGCTTCGACGACCCCTCCTGGGAGCTGGTGATGGCCAGGAAGGACGCCCGCTTGATGCTGGAGGCCGCCGAACGCGGCGGGATCACGTTGAGCACGATCCCGGCGGTCGCCGACAACATGGACCACTGGATCGCCGCGGGGCACGGCCACGACGACTGGACGGTCATGGCGAAGGACGTCGTGTAGGGCCCCGCGGCGCCGCGCCTCTCGCGGAGGCTCCGCGCGCCGCAGAACGCTCAGCTCGCCGCCGCCCCTGCCGTGTCCGCAGCCACGCGGTACCGTACGACCCGCTGCACGCCCAGGTCGTCACGAGTGACGGCCCAGACGTGGTCACCGTCGAAGACGGATAGCCAGGGGTTGAAGCCGTGGGGGCAATGTACGCGGCCGAGATACGTGCCATCGGGCGCGAACACGTCGAAGGCGATCGGTTCGACCCACCGGGTGCGTTTGCTGCCCGGGGTCTTCGCGTCGTAGTCGGGGTTGTCCCGCTCCTGGGAGGGCCTATAGAGCCACACCCAGATGCGGCCGCGGTGCCCGACCATGACCGACTTGAACGCGGGCTTGTGGTCCGGGATGCCGGGACCGCTCCAGTGCCATCCGGGGTTCAGGCGCCGTGCGGTTCGCGTGATACCCTCTTGTGCGGCGGCCTTCTCCTCGGGGTTGACCGGCACGGGTGTCCAGACGCGCTCGATGCGAAGGATCGGCGCGTGCGTGCGCAGCAGGTCGATCCGGTAGTCCGTGCTTACGGCGCGCAGGAAGTACCCGTCGGGGGAGAAGGTCCACGTCTCGTCAGGCATGAACGGCACCCCGAAGCTCGTCATTTCCCTGACCTTGCCGTTCTGGACCCGCTGGATCGTGATCAGGTGCCGTTTGAATTCCCTGCGAGGCACCGGAATCGTGTCCCCCGGAGTCCCGTCCCGTCCGATCCGCACCAGCGACGGATTCGCCATACCGACTTGCCCGCCGTGACTGGCCCAGACCGGGATGTAGACATTGTCGAGCGTGTCCCGCCACAGCGCGTTGGAGCTGAAGAACCCCGGCCGCACCACCTGCCATTCCGCGAGCGGCCGGCCGTCGGGGCCGTACACCTGGATCCGGCCGTTGCCGGGGTCGCTCACGAGCACCCGGCCGTCGGACGACACCACCATGCCGTCCGGCTGCGAGAGCTCCCCCGGCCCACCCCCCCGCCGCCCCAGCGTCCGGAGGTACTTCCCGTCGGGCCGGTAGGCACGGATGACCGCGGCCTGCTGATCCAGCACGTAGATCGTCCCGTCCGGCCCGACCGCGAGCGCGCCGATCCGCCCGAACAGGTACGTCGAATCCCCCGACTCCTCGCCGATCGAGACCTCGGGCACGAGCGTGCGCTCCGCGCCCCACGTGCTCCCGGACACGGTGCGCACGACGACCGTGTCGCCCACGGTGTCGCGCTCGACGACCAGGCCGCGCGCACCGCCCGAAGGGCGACCGCCGCCGCAGCCGATCGCCACGAGCGGAAGAGCGAGAAGGAGGCCGAGCGAGCCGAGCTTCGCAGCGTGCGGCAAGATGCATCCCTCCACCGAGAGCCGGACCCTGGGGTAGGCCGAGCGGCCAACCTAACCCCGGCGTAACGCACAGGCACGTACCCTGCCCTCGTTCCCGGCTTGCCCCTCCGGCCCGCTCGCGCTCTCTTGGGCCCGTGAGCGACGATCGCGAGTACCTCACCGAGGAAGAGGCCAGACACCTCTGGCAACGGGCCGCACAACTCCAGGCGGAAGCGGCGGCCCGGGCGGAGGCGTTGGGGGGCGGACAGGAGGGCGACGAGGAGTCGGCCGAGACCCCCGCGGAAGCCCCTGGTCCCTCCGACGGTTACCCCCTCACCCACGTCCGCGCCGCGGCGCTCGAGGCGGGCATCGGACCGGAGTTCGTGGACGCGGCGCTCTCCGAGGCGCGCGCGGAGCGGCTCGTACCGGTCGATGCGGCCGCCAAGCACCCCTTCGCCCGGTGGATCCTGGGCCACCCCGACCCGACGGTCACGGTCCATCGCCTCATCCGGGCCGCGCCGCGCCGCGTGCTCGACGCGATGGAGGCGATCCTGCCGAACGATCCGTTCCACCTCACGCTCGTCGACCGCCGGAGCGATCCGCTCGCCGGAGGCGTTCTCACGTTCGAGATCCAGAGCCAAGGTATGGGCGCGATCGGTCGCGGGGGCTTCGCGGCGGACCTCCGGATCAAGTCCGACATCTCGAAGATCCATGTCACGCTCACGCCCACGGCGGGCGGCTCGGCCACCGCCCTCACGGTGAGCGGGCCCGTAGCGGACGCGTGGCCCGTGAGCGCCGGGATCAGCATGGTGCTCACCGCGGTCGGCGCGGGCTTGGGGGCCGCCGCGGGATACGCCGGCGTGGCGCTGCTCATCCCGACGTTGCTCACCATCGGCGTCATCACCATCGTGCTGGCCGGCCTCGGGGGCACGGCTGCGGGGCTCACCCTGTCCCGCGCCATCGACCGCTACGGCCAATCCAAGGACCACCACGCCCTGAACACCCTCGCCTCCGCCGTCGCGGCGGAGGCTGAAGGTGGCTGGTTCGCGCCGTCCGATCTCCATGCCCCGGAGTCGGAGGGCGGCGCGAGCAGTCAGGTGGCACCACCCCTTGAAGGAGACGGGCATTGACCCACTTCACGCCGTTGGACTGGTTCTGGACTTTGGCGTTCCTCGTCCTGATGGTGGGCGGGGCCGGGTTCTTCTACCGGCTCGCGCGCCGTTCGGAGTCCGACTTCTTCCTCGCGGGCCGTAGGCTGCCCTGGTGGCTTCCGGCCGCCTCGGTGTTCAGCACGCACACGGCGACCGACACGCCGATCTGGGTGACGGGGGAGGTCTATCAGCACGGCCTGCGGGGCCTCTGGTACACCTTCTTCTCCGCGTGGACGTCGGTCGCCGCGTTCGTGTCGGCCCGCATCTACCGCAGGAGCGTCGCGTTCACCCAGGCCGAGTGGCAGGTGGTGCGCTTCCACGGCTTCGGCGCGGAGCTCATGCGCGGCTGGATGGCCGGCTGGCAGGTCTTCATGAACATGTTCATCCTGGGATGGGTGGGCATGGCCATGGGCCGCGTGTGCGAGCTCGCGTTCGGCTGGCCCGTCTGGGTCGGCCTCACGATCCCGACGACGATCACGATGTTCTACACCCTGGCCGCCGGCTACTGGGGCGTGGTCATGGGCGACTTCCTCCAGGGGATCGTGGCGATCTTCGCCATCCTCCTGGTGTCGGCCGTGGGCATCGTGGCCGCGGGTGGGCCGCACGGCGTGGTCGCGGGCGTGACGAACCTCGGACAGGCGTGGAGGCTGAACTCGCTCGCGTTCACCGGGTGGTTCAGCGGCGATTTCCCGACCGCCTGGTGGATCACGATGCTCGTCATTGCGGTGGTCGGCGGCTTCGGGATGGGCACGAGCATCGACTGGTACATCGAGGCGCAGCGCATCCAGTCGGCCAAGACCGTACGCGACAGCGCCTACGGGATCTGGTGGGGCGGCGCGATCACGCTGATCAGGAACGGCATCTGGGCCGCCTCGATCCTGGCGTTCTTCGTCATGGTCCCCCACATCGCCGACCAGTCCGTGTACGAGCTCGGTTGGTACCGGATGGGCTTCGAGCTGCTCCCCGCGGGACTCGTCGGGATGTTCTTCGCGGCGATCCTGGCCATCCACTTCTCGACCGTGTCGAGCCACATGAACCTCGGCGCGCTCTACTTCACGCGTGACCTCTACCAGCGCTATCTCGACCCGAAGGCCTCGGAGCGCCAGCTCGTCTGGGTCGGGCGCATCACCACCGCCGTGATCGTCGTCGGCTCGTTCTTCTACGGGCTCATGATGCAGAACCTCACGCAGTGGCTGATCTTCGCGCTCTGGCTCATGATGGCCGGCATCTGGCTGCCGAACATCCTCCAGGTCGTCTGGTGGCGCTTCAACTCGTGGGGTTATCTGGCCTCGTGGATCTCGAACCTCGGCATCGCCTGGCTGGTGGTCTGGGTGCTGCCCGAGTTCCACGTGATTCCCGTGCTGCCCGACTACCTCCAGTTCTGGTCGCTCATGGCCCTCGGGATCGTGGTCTTCCTGCCGGCGACGCTCTTCACGCCCGCGGAGCCCATGGAGCACCTCGTCCACTTCTACTTGCAGACGAGGCCGATCGGCTGGTGGGGCCCGGTGAAGGCGGAGGCGCGGCGGATGGGGCTGCTCGAAGGCCATCCGACCGAAGCCGCCGCTGCGGCGTCCGGCCCGCGGCCGCTCATCCGCAGGACGTGGACGGCGGAGGAGGCCGACGCGTGGA
>CAZFIS010000074.1:0-17788 GCA_964519125.1 uncultured Gemmatimonadaceae bacterium
TAGCCCACCAGGCGGTCGAGGATGCGCCGGGCCTGCTGGGCCTCGACCTTCTTCATGTCGAGGGGCCCGGGGTGTTGCAGCGCCTCCTGGACTGCGCTCTTCGTGATCTCGTGGAACTGGACGCGTCGGAATCGCCCCTCCTCGGCACCCTCGTATCCGAGCTGCTCCGCCACGTGGTAGGCGATGGCCTCACCCTCGCGGTCCGGGTCGGTCGCGAGGATCACGGTGCCGGCTCGCTTGGACTTCTTCTTCAGCTCGGCCAGCACCTTCCCTTTTCCCCGGATCGTGACGTAACGGGGCTCGAAGCCCTGGTCGACGTCCACCCCCAGCTCCTTGGTGGGCAGATCACGCACATGTCCCACCGACGCCGCGACCTCGTAGCCGCGTCCCAGATACTTGCCGATCGTACGCGCCTTCGCCGGAGACTCGACGATGACGAGGATCTTGTCGTGCTCCTTCGATGTCATCCGGTTTCCATCCACGGTTCGCTGCGTCGAGCGCCGCTCGGGCTCCGACTCTTCGGGCCGGGGCCGTGACGCTCCAAGAGCTTGAGAATGTCGGCCGTGACATCTTCCGGTGTCCGGCCGGTGGTGTCCACACTCAGATGCGCGCGCGCGTATCTGGGGGCGCGCTCGGCGAGCAGGGCCTCCGCCCTCGCGTCCGGGTCCGCACCGGCGAGCAGAGGCCGCACGCCCGAATCGGCGCGCGCCCGCACGATCGCTTCCGCGGCGGTGACCCGGAGCCATACGCTCACCATTCCTGTCGGCAGCGCATCGAGCCGGCCGGGGACCGCCGCCCATCCGCCCCCGCTCCCGAGAACCACCTCCTCCTCCAGGAGCAGCTTCGCCGCAATCCGTGCTTCGATGCTCCTGAAGTGCTCCTCCCCCCGTTGCCGGAAGATCTCCGCCACGGACATGCCTTCCGATGCTTCGATCCCCTCGTCGAAGTCATGGAAGCGCCAGGACAGGCTCTCGGCCAGGAGGGGCCCCACGGTGCTCTTGCCCGAGCCCATGAACCCCACGAGGAGCACGCGCCGCACGCCGGGAGCGATCATCGCTCTCCGAAGCCTCGGGTGCTCAGGTACGCGAGGTATCCCTCGAAGTTCCTGCGCACTTCGCTCATGGCATCCCCGCCGAACTTGTCGAGGAACGCGTCCGCCAGCACGAGCGCGACCATGGCTTCGCCCACCACGCCGGCGGCGGGCACAGCACAGACGTCGCTGCGCTCCACGGCGGCGTCGCCCACGGAGCCGTCGCGCAGGTCCACCGAGGGGAGCGGCTTGCGCAGCGTGGAGATCGGCTTCATGGCGCCGCGGATCACCACGGGTTCTCCGGTCGTCACGCCGCCCTCCAAGCCTCCGGCTCGGTTGGAAGCCCTTCCCATGCCGCCGGTGCGCGGCTTGTCCTCGGCGCGAACGATGGGATCGTGCACCGCGGAGCCCGTACGCCTCGCGCCCTCGAACCCCAGCCCGATCTCGACACCCTTTACGGCGTGCACGGACATCACCGCCCCGGCGAGCCTCCCGTCCAGCTTGGTGTCCCAGGACACGTAGCTCCCCAGACCCGCCGGAAGACCCGTGGCGACGACCTCGAAGACTCCGCCGAGGGTATCGCCCTCCTCCTTGGCGCGATCGATCTCCGCTGTCATCCGCTCGGCCGCGTCCGGATCGAGGCATCGCACCGGACTCGGATCCGAGGCGGCGTTCAGGTCGAGCGGCAGCTCCTCCACCGTGGACTCGACGGACCCGATCGACCGGACATGGCTACCGACGCGGATGCCGAACTCCCCCAGGAGCCGCTTGGCCACCGCACCGCACGCCACCCGCGCCGCCGTCTCGCGCGCGCTCGCGCGCTCCAGAATGTCCCTCACGTCGCGGCGGTCGTACTTGAGCACGCCCACCAGATCCGCGTGCCCGGGCCGTGGCAGATAGTGCGGCCTGAGCAGCTTCGGGTTGTCCACGCCCTCGGGCGGTAGCGCGCTCATGGCCACCTGCCAGTTCTCCGAGTCCCGGTTCCATACCAGCATGGCGATGGGGGACCCCAGGGTCTCTCCCAGGCGCACGCCACTCATGAGATCGGCCCGATCGGATTCGATCTTCATGCGCCGGCCCCGGCCGTAGCCCCCCTGGCGACGCCGAAGCTCCGGGTCGACGTCCCGTTCCATCTCGAGGGACAGTCCCGCCGGAATTCCTTCCAGAAGCGCCACCAGCCCGCGGCCATGGGACTCACCGGCTGTGTGGAACGAGAGTCGCTGCATCCGTCGACGTTCTCCGTGAGCGCCTTACGGCGCCGACAACACAAGGGCCCGGCGCGAGACCGGGCCGATCCGACCGCTCGGGAGCCGCGGCCCCCGCATCTACGCCCAAATGGCCCGGTTCACGAACGTTGTGAAACGGGCCACTAAGTATATAGATGCGCCTCGCCGGTCCACCAAGGGGTGCGCCGGCCGAGCGCGAGCCCTACGCCGTGAGCTGAAGCGCGAGCGCCCCGGCGGGAATCCCGCCGGGGCGCCCCTGCCCTCGTCCGTCTTCGTCCGTCAGTTCCGGTCCGGGTGATCCCGGAGGATGTCGGCCTTGCGGACATCGATCGCGACGACGCCCCCGCCCGAGGTCGGGGCGAACAGCTTCACCACCACGCATCGGTCGTCCGTGCTGCCGTTGGGCGGAATCGGCTGGTGGAAGTCCCCGGCGTTGTAGATCTGGACGGCGTTCCCTATGACGTTGCCGTACCGGTCATGCACCGGAATCGTCGGGCACGTCAGGCCCGCGTTGTCCCCCGGGAACGGGAGCACGGCACGGAGCGGGCCCGTGATGACGTCACGAATGTAGACGCGGCCGATCCGCGTGAAGTGCTGCGTGTCGATGATGTCCACCGTGTGATCTCCGGTGCCCACGAACGCGAGCTGCGTATCCGGATGGTACGAGCCACCCGGGTTGTCGATCGTGGCCGCGTCGGCGTGCAGCGGGTCGAGAGCCGCCCCGGCCCCGAATGAAGCGTTCGGGATCGGCGTCTGTCCCTCGAGGTGCAGCGTCTTTGGACTCACGAAGTACGCATAGCTCAGACCCCGAACCACCGCCAACGAGCCGTCGTAGTTGAGGCCCAGCCCGTGGACCTCCTCGGAGGCGTTCCTCAGCAGGTCCGAGACCAGGAGCCAACTCGTGAGCGCGGTCGTGTCCTGCTGGCGAGCCTGATACGTCAGGACACGCCCCTGCGGGGAAGCGCCGCCCTCGCCGATCGACACCCACTTTCCGTCGCCGGAGGCAGCTACGTACGTCGTGTCCTGGTACGTGATGCTGGGGATGTTCCATTTCGCCGAGGCTTGGCAGTACACATCCGATCCCATCGCCTTCAGGCGGGCCGCCGCGTCGCAAATCGGGTCGGCGTCGCTGATCTTCAGGCTCGTGGAGATGATCTGGTCCGGGAAGCCGGGCTTGTGGTCGAAGAACTGGATCGCCGAGATCGTGTCGGCCACACCCAGGCTGTCCGTCACCACCTGCTGGATGTTGGTCAGGGAGTCGATGTGCGCGAGCGCCCAGTTGTCTTCGGTCTGGCTGTTGTCGTTCTGCTCCACGAAGACCTTCGCCTCCGGGCTCTGCCAGCCGGGACTGTAGTACGCCTTGCGGGCAGTCCCCAGATCTCCGACGTCCGTGGTCTTCGTCGAGTAGATGAGGTTGCCGTACTCGTCGACCGTCACGAACTCGGGCCGGTCCGAGAACGAGGGACTCTTGGCCTGGGGCAACGGGGTGACGAGGAACACGACGCTGCCCGTCTGGCCCTGCTTCCGGGCGATGTCGAACAGGTGCACCGACGGCGTCTCGAACCGGTCGTCCGGGAGGTACTGTCCCGACGGAACGTCGATGACGTCGAAGTTGGCACCGCCCGAGTTGGCCACCCACAGCGAGTCGCCGCTGCGGCTGAACGACAACCCCCACGGCTCCGACCCGACGCCGATCGCGTTGTCGAACTGGTCCGTCTCGAGGTCGAACACGTCGACACGATTGTTGGAGATGTTCGACAGGTAGAGCTTACGCCGACCCGGCGTGGTGTCGATCGCCGCATCCATGATCTGGCCACCGTCCGGGAGTTGCACCGTGGCGCCGGCCACGACGGAGCGCTGGACGTTCATGCCGACCTGGTCGACCGCAACCCTCGCGCCGGACAGCGTGCCGCACGCGTAGGCGGCGGTGTCCTGGCTGTTGCTGGCGCCGCAGTTGCCGGCCCCGTCCACCATCCACGAAGTGATCTCGTAAACCAGGGTATCCGGCAACGAGAGGGAATCCACGTTGAAGGGATGGAATCCGAACGTCTTCGTCAGCGTCCCCGTGCGGGGCGGGCTGAACGTCGCGGAGTCCGTGTACACCACCGTATCGCCTCTCGATGGGGAGATGCCCAGCACCGTATAGCCCACACGCTGCACCCCACTGCCCTGGGTGTTGTCGGCTCCGGTGATCTCCACGAGCACGCTATCCTGAAGCTCCATGCGGTCTGGTGCGGTCGCCGTCTCCTTCAGCCGCGGCGCGATGGTGTCGCCCACGCCTCCCGCGACCACGGTGACCGCAACCGGTCCGTCCTGCCCCAATACGTTCAGGCTGTTCCTCGCCGTGGCGCTTACGTTGATCGCGCCCCTCGCCGACGAGGGAATCGCGACCACCGTGTCGAAGACGATCGAGTCGACGGCCGGGTTGACCGCCTTCGTGATCGTGACGTTGAACGCGCCGGTGACGCTCACGGCTACCTGGTTGATGCCGAGCGGATCCTGCGCCCGCATGCGCACGGTCAGATTGAGGCCCGCCTGGATGGACTGGCCGTCCGTGATGTCCAGAAGCTGGACGCCGGGTCCACCGAGGAGGACGGCGGCCGAGTCGGCGCTCTGGTTGCCGGAAGAATCACTGGCCTCGACGACAATCTGAACCATCTCCCGCGTGGTGTCCCCGGTGGGCTGGATGTAGCGCGTCAGCGTCGTGTCGACGACGCCGGCCGGCAGCTGGATGTCCTTCTCCTCGAAACGCTGCACGACGCTGTCCGTGCCGAGGCTCTTCGAGCCGCGGTGGGAGACGCCGTAGAAGCGCACCGTGCTCACGCCCACGTTGTCCGTGACGTGCGCCTGCACGAAGACCGAATCTCCCACCGGGCGTGCCGACAGCGAGTCGCCCCTCGGTGACTCGATCGTGACGGTCGGAGCCTTCGTGTCCTGACCCGCGGCGGCACCGGCCCCGCCGGTCACACTGAAGAGGTTCGACCCCCCGCAAGCGGCCACCACGAGCATCGCTGCCATCGCGGCGGCGGCTCCAATGCGTGCTCCATTCATTCCATTGCGGCGCATGAGATCGCTCCAGGTAGACCGGATCAGCTGGGGCTCTGCACGATGTGCGGAGTCACGAGAATGATCAGATCCTGCTGGACCTCCTGCTTCGTAGTGTGGCGGAAGAAGCGTCCGATCACGGGCAGATTCATAAGCAGGGGGATACCGGTCCGGACATCGGTCTTTGCGTTCTGTGTGAGTCCGGCGAAGACGACCGTCTCGCCGTCCCTCACGAGCACACGGGTGCTGGCCTGCTGCGTGTTCTTGATGAATCCGGCGTCGGACGAGGCCGGCTCCGCCGAGGATCGCTCGGCCGAGATGTCCATGAGGATGTTCCCGTCCGCCGTCACGTGAGGCGTCGCCTGGAGGATGATACCCGTCTGCTCGGTGGTGACCTGCGCTCTCGGGAACGTTCCCTGCCCCGTCGCACCGGATCCGGCCTCGATGACCCGCACCGGGATGATCTGGCCGACCATCATCCGCGCCTGGACGTTGTCGAGCGTCGTCACCTGAGGGGTGGCCTGGACGTCGCTGAGGTTCTGCGACGCGAGCGCGTCCAGGAAGCTGATGAGCTGATGCCGCCCGATGACCAGGGAACTCAGCAGTGTCAGCGTGGGATTGGCCACCCGGGAGAACGCGTCGCCGAGCGCCGCGATCGAGTTGCCGCCGAGCAGCACGGTCGCCTGACCCTGCGGCACGGTCTCGGTGGCGGGATCGAGCACGCCGTCGCCGTTCTTGTCGGTGAGGCCCGACGAGAGCTGGTTGAGCTGGTTGCCGCGCGAGTCCTTGAGCTCGTAGCTCACGCCCATCTCGGTCAGGTCCGTCCGGTTCACGAAGATGATCTTCGTCTGGATCGACACCTGCGGCGTGCGCCGATCCAACTGCTTGAGCAGTCTGGTGACCTCGTCCTGCACGCGCTGGATGTCCGAGACGATGAGCACATTGGTTGCCGTACCCACGGTCACCTTGCCGCGCGCGGTCAAAAGCGGCTGAACGGCCGTCTGGACCTCGGACGCCTTGGCGTAGTTGATCTGATGGGCCTCGGTCTCGATGGGCTCGATCGCCTCTCGGTCGTTGAGGTTCTTGATGTCATCGACACGGATGATGCCGTAGCTGTCCTCCGTGGCCACGAGCCCGTGGGCCGCGAGGATCTGGTTGAGCGCCACGTCCCACGGCTGGTCACGGATGTCGGCCGTGACGAGGCCCGCCTGACCGACATTGACACCGGGGATGATCGACTTGCCCGAGAAGCTCGCGAACGTCATGAGAACGTTCTGGATCGGGCTGTTCGTAAATGTGATCGAGATATGCCGCGCCGTGCTCTGCAGCGGATCGGTCCTGCCGTTGAACTCGACGTCCGTGGGCGCCTTCGCAGCCGCCGCCTTCACGACCGGCGGGGTCTGCGTCGCCTGCTGGGACTGCGCCCCCCCGGACGACCACGGCGCGAAGCTCCCCTGCGGGTTCTCCATCGTGATGCGAAGCCCCTTCGCGTCGCGGGCGATGGAGTAGTTCACGAGCTTCTGGAGCGTGAACACCACGCGGACGATGTCCTTCGAGTACTGGCTGGAACGGATCGAGACGATTCCGCCGCGGTTCACGTCCGCGTACTCGTTCTGTGGCAGGGCCTGACGGGCACCCATGAGATCCACCACGAGCCGGTTCGGCCCCTCCATGGTGAAGTCGCGATATTGGGTGTTCCCATCCACGGCGATCCGCACGCTCGTCTGGCCCGCGGCGGGGGTGATGGCGACCTCGGTCACCGGCCCCCCCATGGCCAAAAGCGTGCCGGTCAAGAGCGCTAACAACGAGGTCATGAAGTGCCTCCCCCCGGGCGCCGGGTCTGAATCTGCATGATCTTCCGCGTCGTCAGCCCGAACTCTTCGACGTCGACCACGACCTGGTCCTGGCCGATCTGGACGATTCTCACGTTTCCTATGGTCTGCCCCGCCTTGAGGTACCAGGCCTCGCCCTTCGACACGTTCGTGCTCGTGCTGTCGGGGGCTTCCGTCACGGTGCTGGTCCCCAGGGCCGCTACGCTGTTCTTCGGGTTGGCGTCGTCATAGATGATCCCCTCGAGGCGGAGCTGCTCGAAGCGCGGCCCGGCCTCCGCCTGTCCCAGCAGCGGGCGGAACGGATTCCGGCGCCCCTGGGTCGGGTAGGTGAAGACCTCGCGCTCGAACACGAGCGGCGCGGGCGTTTCGCCGCCGGGCTTCGGCGTTGCCGCCTTCTGCTGGGCCGCCAGAGCCAGCGGGCCGGCCAGCAGGGCCCCCAGGAGCAGGACCATCGTCCGGTGTGCGTACGGCGTCATCGTCTACTCTCCCGATTTCGACGGAGCGGGAGCGGAGCCGTTCTGCGGCAGGACATACGTCTCGATCCTGAACTTCGCGAGTACGGGGGCGACGAGGTCGGGATAGACGTCCGCATTGTCGAACTTGGAGAGATCTAGCTCCACCGGCGTCACGATGCGCGGTAGGGACGCGATCTCCGTGAGGAACTTCCCGACCGGCTGATATTGACCGACGACGGCCAACTCGTACGACTCCTTCGTGTAGAACGCTCCCGGCTCAGGGGGATCAGGCGTGTACTTGGTGACGTTCACGCCCAACTGCTGCGCCCGCTGATTGACGTCGTCCAGCAGCGCGGGAACCTCTTCCGCAGCCGGAATGAGCTGCTCGAGCTTCTTCACCTGGCGATCGTACAAAGCCATGTTCTTCTCGAGGTCGCCCCCCCCACGCGCCGCGAGCACCTGAGCCTGCCGGTTCTTGTCCTGCAGGGTCGTCAGGTGCGACTGCATGGCGGTGACCTCGGCCTTCTGACCCGCGTAGTAGAACCGGTTGAACGGGTAGAGCAGCAGGAGGAAGCCGATCGCCAGAAAGAGAGCGTTGCGCTGCTTCGGGTTGTCCGGGATGTATTTGGCCATGGCTCAGCCCCCCGTCGAGTCGGCTGCCGCCCCGCCCGTCCGATCTTCGAACAGGGGCACGGTATGGAGCTGGTCGAGCGGCGGCGATTCGTAGGTGACCGTCAGTTCGAAGACGTAGACCAGGTTGTTCCCGGCCTCGACCGACTGCTCGGAGCGCTGCAGTTGGACGTCGCTGAAGAACGGTGACGCTTCCAGGCGCCGCATGAAGGTCGTGATGGCGAAGTTGCTCCCGGACGTGCCCGAAATGCGGATCTGGAGGCTCGGGTCCGCGGAGATCTGTGTAATCGCGGTCAGCCAGGTGTAATCGGGCAGGGCGCGCGACACCTCGTCCAAGACGTGCGGCCAGACGTAGCGGTTCTCGTCGATGTCCTGGATGATCGAGACGCGCTTGGCGATCGAGTCCCGGCGGGCCCGAAGCTCGTTGGTGCGCTTGATGACGTCGCCGAAGCGGGCCGAGTCGTGCTGGGCCTCGGTGACCTGCACCTGGAGGTCCCCCTTCTGGCTCCTGACGCCCACGAACAGCCATGCCATGAGGCCGAGAGACACGATGCCCGCCGCGACCGCGCCCGCGATGTACGGGTCGAAGGCGGGGGCACCGCCTCCGCCAAACTTCGGCAGCGTGAAGGAGAAGCCGCGTGCCTTGGAGGAACGCTTCCTTCCGCCCGGTAGTAGGTTGACTTCGATCAACGGTCAGCCCCTGGGTCGATGCCTAGCGGCGCAACGCAAGCCCAAGCGGCAACAGCAGCATGGGCGCAGCTTCATCAATGGAGATCTCACCCGAGGCGTCCGGGCGAACGGGTACCCGCTCGAACGGATTCACGAGGTGGGTCTCCACGTTCATACGACGAGCGAGCGCGTCTCCCATCCCTGGAATGCGCGCCCCACCCCCGCTCAAGAAGATCTTGCCGAGCGCCTCGCCGTCGTCCCGCGTCATGAGGAAGGCGCTGGCCCGCTCGATACCCACCGCCACCTCGTCGGCGGATGACTCCACGAACCGGACCAGATCGTCCACCGTCTCCCGGGCCTGGACCACGTCCTCGGCCTGCTCCGCCGTCAATCCCCGCTCCCGTTGGAGGTCCTCCCGGATGCGTCGGGACCCGAAGGGGATGTCACGCGTGAGGATCGGAACGCCGTCCTCGAGGATGTTCACGTTGGTCGTCTCGTGGCCCACGTTCACCAGCGCGATGATTCCCTCCATCGCGTCGGGATAGTTGTGCTCGAACGCGTTGTGCAGCGCGAACGCGTCCACGTCGATGATCACCGGATTGACCCCCGCGTCCTGGAGGAGCCCCACCTTGTTGTCCACGAGCTCCCGCTTGGCCGCCACGAGCAGGACGTCCATCTGGAGTCCCTCGCCGTGGGGGTTCAACACCTGAAAGTCCAACTCCACGCTCTTGATGTCGAAGGGAACGTGCTGCTCGGCCTCCCAACGGATGACCTCGCGAGCCTCGGTCTCCTTCATCCGGTCCATCTGGATCTTCTTGATGATGACGTCGTGGCCACCCACAGCGGTCACGACATCCGCGTTCTTCAGGTTCAATTCCTGGAAGAGCCCGCGCACCGTATCCGAGATCAGGCCGTAGTCCATGATCTCGCCTTCGACGATCGCGTCGGGCAGCAGGGCGCGCATCACGACGCGGGTGACCTCCGGCTGATCGCCGGAATGATCGACCTCCACGACCTTCACGAAGCCGGATCCGATGTCCAGGCCGATGGAGGTTCGATTGCGTCCGAAGAGAGCCATGCGCTTGCCCCACCCGGCTGATGGTTGGGAACAAATTTTCCCAAGAATACTGCGACCAGCTTACTACCGAAAGTCCAGTCTTGTCAAGAAGAATGTGCCGGTGGGGGAAACGGCAAGTTTTGATAAACATTTGGCGCTCAGCGCGCCTCGGTCGAGCCGGCGGGAGGGAGCCGACGCACCCTCTCCGCCAACCCGGGCGAGCGTGCCTCAGTCCATCACGCTGGACAGATCCACCCAGCTCCTCTCCGTGAGCGGGCGGATCCTGGTGAGCGCGGAGTTGTTCAGGAGCGCGCGGCTCGTCGCGCAGCTCGAGTACGTGATCACAGCGTTACCGAGCACCGTGGTCGTACCAAGGTCGGCGTTCGCCGCGACGACGCCGCCCCAGAAGTGGCCGCCCGAGCCCATGGTGGTGAGCGTTCCCCTCACGAACACGGGGCCGTAGAACTCCGCGCCGCCCGTGACCTTGAGGTCGCCGTTCACCAGGAGGATACCCTGCCCGATCCCGCCGCTGAGCTGGAGGTCTCCCGAGAAGTAGATGATCGGGAAGTAGTTGAAGCAGGGAGACGTCGGGTCGGTCGGGGCTCCCCAGTTGTCTTGGACCGAGGTGTTGCACACTCCGTTCGTCACGACCGGCCCGATCGAGCCGGGACTACCCGAATAGACCTTGTCGGCCAGCGCGACCATGTCGCTCCAGTTCATGTCGCCGAACGTCATCAGGTTGGTGGGCGTGATGGTCGTGTCCTGGGTGAACAGGGGGGTCCCCGTCATGTTATCCTCGATCTTGCTGCGGTTCCCGTTCCAGTTGATTGCCGAAGTGTCGTTGGTGAGGATCCCGGGCTTGTTCGTCATCCCCGTGGTGTCGCAGATGCCCGCCCAATTGGCGGACCCTCCGCTGGACCCGTCCGGGATCTCGTCCATCCCGTGGATCTCGGACGACCCTCCGTACTTGAGGGCGCCTTGCGTGGTGAGTCCTGCCCGAGGATTGATGTCCGCCGTGGACACGCGGGTCACCACCCCGATGCGACGGGTGGCACCCGACCACATCGCCCCCCCCTCGGTGACCGTGGCCGTGGCGTCAACGAAGAACAGCCGCGTCGCCAGCTTGGTGACCTTCACGCTCACAACGCCGGTGCTCGCGGTGTCCACCATCGTCGTGTCCCCCCAGACCGGCAGAGCGACGAACGCAGAGGTCCGGTTGATGAGCACGTTGTTGATGTCGCTCTGGGCGAGGTCGAGCGCCATGGCCGAAAAGCGGCTCGCCGCTCCGATGCGCAGCTCCTGGCGGGCTACGTAGAAGCCCGCGGTCACCAGCACACCCACGATCACGAGCGCGCCGATGGCGGCGGGAAGGGCGAATCCTCGACGATCTTGCCTGCGAATCATGGTTGCTCCTCGTGCCGGGAGGGTCCCGACGTCATTCAGATTCATCAACTCAATTCCTCGTGTAGACCACCGTAGTGACGGAGTCCGCGACGGGTTTGCCAAGGGAGTTCACGACCGGCGACGACGTCCTGACCGTGACCTGGATCATTCGCACGGCGGTCGAAGTGGTGGTGACGTTCCCGTCCGCGTCCAGGTAGCTGAAGTGCAGACCGGACGATGCGTCGAGGGGGCCCACCAAGGGCACCGCGTTGCCGTTGACGTCGGTCCGGCCGAGGTACGTCTTGCCGTGGTACGTGAGCAGCCCGTAGGTGTAGCGCACGAAGCTGCGCACGGGCGCGCCGGTGCTGACGCTGTCTCCTCCGGAAGACGGTGAGAAGAGCGCGCCCTGCCCGGAAAAGCTCAGCGCCTGCGCCTCCCTGGCGCCACAGCTACTCGTAGTGTCCACGTTGGTGACCTTCGCGGCGATCCACGCGTCGTCCGACGAGATCGAGGTGTTGTTGTCTGCGAAGACGAAGACCGAATCGTCTGTCGCGAACCACTTGCCCACCTTGAGGACGGTCAGGACGGGTGGGCTGGCGGTGCTCACCGAACAGACGATACCGAACTTCCTCGAGGCCCGTACCGCGATCGACGTGGAACCCATGCTCAGCAGATCGCCGTCTCGCGCGCTGATCTCTCGCAGCTCCCCGGACAGCACAGACACCGCCCCCCGTGTGGTCTGCTGCCCGAGGATCTGGGCGTTCTGCGCTGTATAGGCACGCTGGTTCGTGATGAGCACATCGAGCGCCGCAGCGATGAGCAGCGCCCCCAGCACCGTCACGACGATGAGCTCGACGAGCGTGAACCCCCTGCGGTCGGACGTCATTGGATCACCCTGTACTGGAACGTGTCCGGGACGTTGGAGCCGAGCGATGGAAACGCGTTCCCCGCAGCCGTCCTCACCCCGGGTCCGGAGGTGACGATCGTCACGATCTTGGACCGGGATGTCTCGTTGGTCGAGGTCCACGTCACGCCGAAGAAGCCGATCGAGTCCGAGCCGGTCCCGACACTGTCGAACGGCACGGCCTGGAGCCGCTCGATCACGTTCTGGACAGCGATGGAGCGCTGGGTCATCATGTTGGCCAGCGTGATCTCGCGAATGATGTAGGTCGTGGTCCCGGCGAGCCCCAGAACGCCCACCGCAAGCACGACGACGGCCACGATCACCTCGACCAGCGTGAAGCCGCCGCGCGACGGCGCACGCCGCCGGGCCTTGTCACCGTCTTCTTGCCGTTCCCCTCGCAGATGCGTCATCTCAGTAGATCAGCTGTCCGAGGGGAAGGATCTCGACCGACGCGGAGTCGCCGTTCTGCACGAACGTCAGCGTGGCCGACGTGCTGAAGCTGTTGCACGTATCGTCCGCGTACCCGCGCGAGTTCATGCACAGGTAGAAGTTCCCGACATCGGAGTGGAGATCCACGTGCTCGTCCGCGAAACGATGGGTCTCCAGATTCGTGCCGCTCTGCCACAAGTAGACGCTGTCCCCACTCACGTCCACGACCACGCGAATGGTGGATCCGGACGAGATGGCCTGGGCCCTCGCCCGAGCCTGCAGGGAGGCGAACATGTCCCGGGCTCCACGCACCGCGAAGCGTCCCTGCGCGTTGTGGTAGCTCGTCAACGCGATGCTCGTGAGGATGCTTCCGATGACGAGCGCAATGATGAGCTCGAGTACGGTGAAGCCTCGACGGCAAAGATTCATGACGACTCCGGTGGGACGCGAATGGGGCGGTCCGCCACACTAGGGACCAAGTTCCGTGCCAGACGTGAGCCCAATACTTGCGCCACGAAACCGCGCCGTAAAGGCTGGTGTTGCGCAGTTTTTGCCTCTGAGCGGCAAGAAGTTGGGGCTCGGCGTCCAGTTCGATAGACCGCGTTGAACGGCCTCTTCGGAGCGGCGGAGTAACCTCAGAGCGGGCCGACCCGCTCCGAACCCCCCAGAGGAACGTAGCGGCGCGTGAGGTCCGTGGCAGCATCGAGCACGCGAAGCGCCCAGCAGGCCGAGGCGTCGAGCTCCGCGCCAACATCGACGTCGGCTCCGCCATACGCGCGGACCAGCCCGCTCACGCGCACGCCCGGATCGAGCCGAAGGGGGCCGCCGGTGAGGATCACCCCGAAGAAGCGCGCAGAGTCGGCGAGCGTCAGGGTGTCTCTCACCACCAGCACACCCTGCCCCACCCCTCCGCGAACCGTCAGGTTGCCCTCGGCAACCTCGACGGGGAACCAGACCCCGCAGGGGCGCGTAGGGTGAAGCGGGTCCCCCCAGTTCCACAGCTCGCCGGTCGCGCATCGGCCCGAGCTCTCGACCGGCCCCGGCGTTCCGACACCCGACACGCGGGTGGGAATCATGGCCAGCAGGTTGTCCAGTTTCAGGCGCCCCAGGCTGGGCTGGGGAAGGCTGTCTGCCACCGGCATGCGAACGACCGGGGGCAGGCGGCCGGAAGGAAGAACAGAGTCCAACCCGGCCGCCCACGCCAGGCACGCGCCCGGGACGAGCGGGGGGAGCTCGCCGGTCGCGTCCGCGCCGTCGACCCTTCCTGCCAGACGGAGCGGAGCATCCGGGCCGATCTCCAGGGACGCGCGCGCGGCACCGACCCGGGCCAGGGGATCCATCGACCAGACGAGCCTCCCGATCCGCACCGTCCCCGGCCCGTCGTCCGCGGCGCCGACGCCTTCGACGAGCCAGATCTCGCGGGATAGTCGCTCGATAACGGTGCGGTACGTCGCTCCGGCAAGGGAGCCGGAGGGACCCTCGATCCGTCCCCACACGGCGACGTCCCCCCGGCCCGCCGGAGCGGGGCCCATGACGGCGCGCCGCAGCCCTGCCTCGGCCGCGGCCCGGGCGCGCAGCATGCGGAGGTCGGCCAAAGAGGTGGCCAGCTCGAGCCTGGCCAGGGTGAGAGCGCCCTGCGCCAGGGCCAGAAGCGCCAGCAGGAGCAGGACGACGACGACGAGCGTCGCGCCTCGGCGATCTTCACCGCGTCGCGCCATCCGATCCACGCCAGACGAGCGAGCGCCAGGGAGCCCCGACCGCGCCCGCTCCGTCGTCGGGCGTCATGAGGAGCACGACCGCGTCGCCACTCCGGTCGAATCCGCTCGGAGGAGTCCGGAGGACCTCGGGCGTGAGCGGCTGCCGCCCGGCCGCACCTCGACGATAGCGGAGCGCACCGCCGGTCAGATGGTAGCTGCCCCGCTCGAAGACCCGCGCCAGGACGACGCCGGCCGGAGCGTCGCGGTCCAGCCGCCAGCGCTCGACGGCGACCGTGGGCGCCTGGGGGCACGACACATCCGATCCCCCGACCCACACGAGAGCGCGCGCGGTCCACGTTCCGTCCCGATCCATCAGGAGCACGGAGTCCTTGGATGCATCCGCCTCGCGCACACCCCGGTACGCGACGAGGATCTCCCGGACCCCGGGCCTCCATGGACAGATCTCGCCCACCCCTCGAAATGCCCGCAGGACGAGCGAGTCCCGGCCGAAGACCGTCCAATCGCGACCGGCTCGGCCACGTCGCACTTCCCGACCGACGATGTGCCGGGCGATCCGCACTGCCTCCAGGCTCTCCGCACGCGCCGTCAAACGGGCTTCGGCCGAGCGAGCACGCGCCAACACGCCGAGCGAGAGCTGCACCACGAGCAGCCCGAGCACGAGGGCCGTCACGGCCTCGATCACCGATACCCCCGCGCGCCGGGACCTCACGGCCCGACCCCCGTCGCCACGGGCGCTGCTCCCTCGACGGTCACCACCACGCCTTCCCGCCCGGAGCGGTACCGGATCCGCACGGTTCCGTCCTCGGAGACGGATCCTGACAGGGTGCCCTCGGCCGTCACGCGAGCGAACGCTCCCGCGTCCGCGCCACCCTGGAGCGAGTCGAGGACGCTCTCGACGACGTTCACGGCGCGCGCTTCAGCCTCGGACCGGCGGAGCGTACGCGCCGCAACGAGGAGCGTCCCCGCAGCGGCGAGGATGCCCACCTCGAGCACGAGCAGCGCGACGAGAACCTCCACCAGCGTGAAGCCTCGGGTGTCACCAGGCGTGGTCATCGCCGCCTCACGCGCCCGTATCCGGAAACCACGAGCGCCGTCTCCTCGCCGCCCCGTCGGAAGGTCAGGGTCTCGCTGGCGACCGCACCGATCCCGAGCGCGTCGTAGCGGAGGTCGCTCGAGGTCCGGCCGCGACCGAGCGAGACCGTGACGGAGAAGTCACGCTCGAGGTCTACGCTCCGCAGCACCGAATCGCCCGCTTCGGCCCACGCCCTCCACGGCCCCGAGCGCACCCGCACGGTTGCGCCCCCGAGCAGGAGTGCGTCCACACGGGCTTCGGCGAAAATCCCGGCCACAGCCTCTCTCGCCCCCACGACCGCCATGCGGTCCCGGAGGCGGTGGACGGCGGGCAGGACCGTGAGGCCCGTCATGGCCATGAGGAGCATCACGAAGGTCAACTCGACGAGGGTGTAGCCGCGGCGCATGGAGCATCATGACCGGAGAGCCGGGACGCGCGAATGGACGGTTGAGCCCTCGCGCATCGGCGGCTTGACACCGATGCCCGGCCACCTTCGGTTCCGTCCGGCCCGCTCGCCGCATCCTTCTTCCGCGATCTCGAGACGGAGCGCAGCGGCGGGCTGGTCGGCGCCGCGCTGAGCACCTGTTCGAACTCCCACTGTGGATCATCCGGCCATGGACGACGAAGGCGCCCTGGAGGAACCGAGGAACGAGGACGGTGGACGAGGTCGTGCATTCGCCCTCCTCCGAGGGATCCTCACCGACCCGCGCCGCGCGGCGATCCTGGTGGGGGCGCTCGCCGCCTTGGTCTCGGCGGGGAGCCTGGCCAACGGGTTCGCCTACGACGATGCGTTCATCGTGCAGGGGGACTCCGGCATTCACACGCTGCAGACCCTGCCGGCGCGCCTCGCCGAGCCCTACTGGCCCCTGGATTTCGGGGCGCAGATCGGGAACTGGCGCCCGGCGACCACGGCCCTCTTCGGCCTGACCTGGGTGGCCTCTGCAGGCTCCCCCGTCGCCTTCCACCTGGTGGATGTCGTGCTCCACGCCCTCGCGACGGGCCTGGTGGTGCTCTTGCTGTCGCTGCTCATGTCGGCCGAAGCCGCCGTGCTCGGAGGCCTCCTGTTCGCCGTGCACCCGGTACACGTCGAGGCCGTGGCGAACGTGGTCGGCACGGCCGAACCGTTCGCCGCTGTCTTCCTGCTGGCGGCGGCCCTCCTGCACCTGCGGGCCGGCACGCGTTACGGCCTGCCCCGAGCCCTGGTCGTAACGGCTCTGTACGTGATGGCGGTCCTGGCCAAAGAGGGCTCGGTCGTCCTTCCACTCCTTCTCCTGCTGCTCGATGCCTCACGCACGGAGCTCGACGCACGGGGGTTGTGGCGCTACGTGCGTGACCGCGGCCCTCTGTACTTGCTCCTGGCGGCCGCCCTGGCCGTGCTCCTTGCCGAGCGCGCGTCGGTCCTGGGCACGATTCTGTCCGCGCCCGCTCCGCCCGGTGCCGAAGTGCTGCATGACATTCCCCGCATATGGACGATCGCGCAGGTGTGGCCGCAGTACGTGAGGCTTCTTCTCTTCCCGTGGGACCTCTCCTCCGACTATGGACCGGCCGTCATCCCGGTGGCATTCGGCTGGACGGTGACCGGCACACTGGGCGTCGTGATGGCCGTTGCGCTGCTCGCAGGTGCATGGCTCACGTGGCGTGGTGGAGCACCTCTGGCTCCCGGAAGAGGATCGGTCCGGGTCGTAGGGTTGGCGATCCTCTTCGCCGGGGCGTCCATCCTGCCCGTCGCCAACGTGCTCTTCCTCTCCAACATCCTGCTGGCGGAGCGCACCCTGTACGTCGCTTCCATCGGCGCCGTGGCTGCCGCAGGGTGGGTGTTGGTGAGCTTCTGCCGAGAGCACCGCCGCGCCGGCCGGCTCGCCGTGGCCGCGGTGCTCGTGCTGCTGACCTACCGGACCGTGACGCGGGTGCCCGTCTGGCAGAACACCAAGACGGTCATGTCCACGCTGCTCGACCAGCATCCGCTGTCGGGCCGTGCATGGCAGGCGTACGCGGACGAGCTTTCCGCGGAGGGCATGCCCGCCAAGAGCTTGCGGGCCTTCGCCGTCGCCACCGGACTCCTCAATTCCAACTATCAGGTGTGCACCGACGCGGCCTCCCACCTCCTGGGCATGAACCGGCCGGGCCCAGCGCGCTTCCTGCTCGCCCGAGCGTGGAAGGAGCGTCCCGAGTGGTCCGCGGCGCCGGGGCTCCTCGCCGCCGTCGACGTCCGTGAGGGCCGGTACCGTGAGGCGGCCGCCGCGGCGCGGGCTGCCACTCTTCTCTCGCCTTCCAATCCGAGCACGTACCACCTCCTCGCCGAGGCCTTGTCCGGACTGGGGCGACCCGCAGAAGCCGT
>CAZFIS010000075.1:0-17371 GCA_964519125.1 uncultured Gemmatimonadaceae bacterium
GGGCTGGCCCCGTCACCCCCCGGCACAGTAAGCTCCAGGGCGCCGGGCGCCTAGGGAGGTTGGAGCTTCCCGTGGTCCGGCACGCAAAACCCATGACGGAGCGAGCTCCATGACCCTCCCTACGTTTCGCTCCTCCGGACGCGTCGCGTGCGCCCGGGGATTCCTCGTCCTCCTGGCCGCGACTTTCCTGGCCGCGCCCGCGACGGCGAGAGCCCAGATCCCCCGGAAGTTCAAGAACCTCAAGGTTCTCCCCAAGGACATCAGCCGTCGAGAGTTGATGGAGACGATGCGGGGATTTGCAGGCGGGTTGGGCGTCCATTGCTCGGCGTGTCACGTGGGAGAGGAGGGCAAGCCGCTTTCGACCTACGACTTCGCGTCGGACAAGAAGGCCATGAAGCGGGATGCCCGCGTGATGCTCCGCATGGTCCGCGCCATCAACGGTGCCTACCTCTCCAAGCTCCCGCAGCGCGACACCCCGAACGTGGCTGTGACGTGCAGGACCTGTCATCGGGGTGTGCGCCGTCCCGAGCCGATCGACCAGATCGTCGAAGAGACGATCCGGCACGAGGGTGTGGATTCCGCGCTGGCCCGATACCGGGAGCTGCGCAAGGATTACTACGGCGCGGCAGCGTACGATTTCACAGACGGACCGCTCCTCGACCTGTCCGAGCGTCTGGTCCGGAACAACCAGGCCGACGATGCACTGCGCCTGCTTCAGCTCGCCATCGAGTTCAACCCCCGGTCGGCACGGAGCTACTTCGTGGTGGGGCAGATCCACGAGCGCCAGGGCGACAAACAGGGGGCCATCGACGCGTACAGGAAGACGCTCGAGCTGGTGCCCGGCTTCCGTCCGGCGCGGGAGCGGTTGGACTCCCTGGGAGGTGGGGAGTGAGCCCGCGGACGCGGGCTACATGCGCTCCACGACGAAGGTGTAGCGATCGCCGAGCGTGTAGTGGGCCATGCCGCCCCCCAGCAGGTCCACGACCTCCTGTCCGAGCTCCCGGTTGCTCGTGACGATCGAGATACCGAGCAGGACGCCGGTGTCCGGATGCTGCGGGAGGCCGCTGGGAAGGACCCAGTTCTCCCAGTCCAGCTGGTAGCCCTGGCGGACGAAGCTGAACCCGTCCGGCAGATACGGGGCGAGCCCGGGGGGCACCACGCCTGAGTA
The DNA here is from genome assembly GCA_964519125.1 of uncultured Gemmatimonadaceae bacterium. Taxonomy (GTDB): domain Bacteria; phylum Gemmatimonadota; class Gemmatimonadetes; order Longimicrobiales; family Gaopeijiaceae; genus SZUA-318. Next base: position 1,169 of record CAZFIS010000075.1, read on the forward strand.
GCCGTCCGCGGGCCACTGCAGGTGATCGGCGTGGTAGTTGAGCACAGCCACGCGCACCGTCTCGAAGTCGCCCACCACCGACGCGGCTTCGGCCTTGACCACGGCCTTGTGCAGGTCGGGGACCGCGATCCGCACGAGCGTTCCCATGATCGCGGTGACGGTCAGCAGCTCCACCATGGTGAAGCCGGTCCGCTCCCGGGCGAAGGTGGAGGCACGCCGCGGCAGCCGGAAGAGACGGAGTAGCTTCACCGCCGAATCCTCGGTTGACGGTCGTCCAGGATGTTGGCGGCCGAGCCCACGAAATCCAGCGGAGCGATCTCGGAGTCGTACTTCAGCCGGACCCGGTCGGACTTCCCGAACAGCTCGTAGAATCGGCTGTCCTTTCGCCGGTACTGCATACCGGGGAAGGGTGGGCCCGCCTGCGAGAGCACGTAGGGGAGACGGCCTCGCACCTGGCGGTACGCCTCGATCTTCTGAGATTGCAGGAAGACGTCCACCCGGAGGGCTCGCGCTTCGTCGAGGATCGTGGGCGTGGGCGGAGGCGCCACCCTCACCCAGGAAGGTGCGCCGAGCCAGATGTACGCCATGCCTACCCACGCCGCGACGAGCACGCCCCGGCGGATGCGGGTGTGCTTGAGGCGGCGGGTGTCGGCGTCGCGCGCCGCTTCCGCCCGTTCGGCCTGATCTCTCAGGACCGCTGCCAGGGCACGAGCTCGCTCCTGCTCCTCGCTCATCTCCTCGCGGAGATCGTCGGGGCGGTCGTCGCCGCTGCGCGCGTCGGCCGATTCAGCGTTCGGATCTGCCATACACGTCTTGTCGATGCCAGGGGGCCGCCCCAGGGGCGGAGACATCCTCAAATGTCCAATTTAGGCACGAATCCCCATGTGGCCCAAGGCTTTTTTGAAGGCCATGGTCCAGATCCCGGGGTTCTTGCGGGTGGATCATTGCTTGGAGGGGAGAGAGGGTCCGGCCGGAGCGGACGCGGAGTCCGGCGCCCCGATCATCAAAGTCCAACTGCTGTCCCGGGCGAAGGAGGTTGCCTGGCCGTAGTGGTCCAGAAGGGCCGCGAGCAGGGACGTGTCGTGAGACCACAGCGTGATGCCGCCCAACGTGCCCAGCGAAGGCCGCGCCTGAGGAAGCGTGTCGGCCCCCGGACCTCCGGTCGGCGATGGAGCGGGCCGTCGCACCTCGCTCCACCGGTTCCAGGCCAGACGGTACCCGGAGCCCCTGAACTCGACGTCCGCGGGAAGGAGTCCGACCAGCTCCCGGGGCACCGTCCCGGGAGGCGAGGCGGCGGGCCATGCTCCGTGCTGACGGTGATACCGCTCAGCGGAGGCCTGTACAGCATCGATGCTGCCGACGACGGCGCGCACCCGGTGCCCGAACTCCGTCCAGCGCAGGGTGGGGTAGGCGAGCACGAACGCGAGGGCGAGGGCCGCCACCGTCAGGAACATGTTTCCGGCCAGTGCCCACCCCGGGCGGCGGGTCCCCTCCGCGCGGCTCACCGTGACCCCGCCTTCGCGCTCCAGCCCGCGGCGGCCGCCGCGAAACCAGGGTCCGGATGGGCGGAATCATAGATCAGGCTCGATCCATCGGCCCTGCGCGCGACGAGCTGGTACACCCGGTTGTTCGACCGTACGAAGACCACGCCCGGAATCCGGTTCGGCAGCTCGTCCAGACCGTACGGGAAGCGTCCTCGCTCGAGATGGAACGCCTCGATCTGCTGCGCCTCGAGGTAGAGCGCCGCATCGGTCCCGCGCTCCACGTCGCTCCGCGTCAGCGTCGCGGGGGGACCTGGCACGAGCCAAGAGGGAGGGGACGCTCCGAGGTACAGGGCCAGGAGCAGGATCACCAGGGCCAGCGCAGCCTTCCGCCACGCGTTCCGCGGCCCCTCTACGGTGAGCTGACGGAATGCGGCGTCCTGCGTAGAGGCGTGTGCGAGCGCCTCCGCGAGCAATTCTTGGCGCTCCTCCTTGCGACTTACGAGAGGAGCCGGAGAGTCGTGCTCTGAGTGGGTCACGGACGATCCCGGGGGGTGAGGTTCGTCCCTCCAAGATAAGGGGCGCAGCCGGGCTCCGTTAGCTTTTTGAGGCTCGATGCCGCATGCTCGGCGTCAATCCCGCACCAGCTTCCTGTACTTGACGCGATGAGGGCGGTCCGCCTCCGTGCCCAGGCGCCGGTGACGGTCCTCTTCGTACTCGTGGTAGTTGCCTTCGAACCAGACCACCCGGCTGTCCCCCTCGAAGGCCAGGATATGCGTGGAGACGCGGTCGAGGAACCAACGGTCGTGCGAGACCACCAACACGCACCCGGCGAAGTCCAGGATCGCGTCCTCGAGCGCCCGCAGGGTGTCCACGTCGAGATCGTTCGTGGGCTCGTCGAGCAGCAGGACGTTCCCGCCGGACTTGATGAGCTTGGCCAAGTGCAGGCGGTTGCGTTCGCCGCCGGAGAGGACCCCTACCTTCTTCTGCTGCTCGGCGCCACGCAGATTGAACCAGGACAGGTACGCGCGGGCGTTCACCTCGGCGCGCCCGAAGCGGAGGATGTCCTGGCCTCCGCTCACCTCCTCGAAGACGGTCTTGTCCGCGTCCAGCGCGGCCCTCGACTGATCCACGTAGGCGAGCTCAACGGTCTGGCCGACCTCGATCGTTCCCCCATCGGGCTTCTCCTGGCCCACGATCATGCGGAACAGCGTGGTCTTGCCCGCGCCGTTGCCGCCGACGATGCCCACGACGGCCCCCGCCGGGACGTCGAAGGAGACGTCTTCCATGAGCATCACGTCCTCGAAACCCTTCGTGACGCCCGCGGCCCGGATGACGGTGCTGCCGAGACGGGGGCCTTTGGGGATGAGAATCTCCGCGGTGCGGGCCTGCTCGCGCTCGTCCCGGGCGAGGAGCTCCTCGTAGGCCGTGAGGCGTGCCTTTCCTTTGGCGTGGCGAGCGCGCGGCGACATGCGTACCCATTCGAGCTCGTGCTCGAGCGTCTTCTGGCGCGCGGATTCCTGCCTCTCCTCGACGCGCAGCCGCTCGCGTTTCTGCTCGAGCCATGAGGAGTAGTTCCCCTTCCACGGGATCCCCTCGCCCCGGTCGAGCTCGAGGATCCACTCGGCCACATTGTCGAGGAAGTACCGGTCGTGGGTGATCGCCACGATCGTTCCGGGGAAGGCGGAGAGGTGATGCTCGAGCCACGCCACCGATTCCGCGTCCAGGTGGTTCGTGGGCTCGTCGAGGAGCAGCAGATCGGGCTGTTCGAGAAGCACGCGACAGAGGGCGACCCGCCTCCGCTCGCCACCGGACAGGGTCGTCACGCCGGCGTCGCCCGGGGGGAGCCGGAGGGCGTCCATCGCGATCTCAAGATGCCGGTCGATCTCCCATGCGTCGGCCGCGTCGATGCGGTTCTGGAGGCTCGCCTGCTCCTCGATGAGCGCGTCCATCTCATCGTCGTCCGTCACCTCGGCGAACTTCGCGCTCACCTCCTCGAATCGGGTCAGGAGGGCGCGAGTCTCGGCCACGGCCTGCTCGACGTTTCCCTTCACGTCGAGGGTGGGATCGAGCTCGGGCTCCTGCGCCAGGTAGCCGATCCGGGTCCCCTTGGCGGCCCAGGCCTCGCCGAGGAAGTCGCGATCGAGGCCGGCCATGATTCTCAGGAGGGAACTCTTGCCGGCTCCGTTCGGTCCCACCACACCGATCTTCGCACCCGGATAGAAGGAGAGGTTGATGTCCTTGAGGATCGCCCGCTTCGGCGGGACGATCTTCGACAGCCGGTGCATGTGATAGATGAACTGGGGTCCGCTCATGCCGGGAAGGGTGGGGGGACGGGGGACGGAATGCGCCTCGGGGAGGAGAATCTACAGCAGGGCAGCCTGAGGGGGAGAGGGGCGGCGACAACGCCGGGGCACCCCGGGGCGCGGTCCGGGACTCCCATCCAGCCATGGCTATGTCCGTATCAAATTGATAGGCATTGCGACAATGCGCACCGGCCCCGAGTTTTCTGATCGGCGCTGCTCAATGTGCTGCAGGTCGACTTCCCGACTTCCGGGAAGCATCCCGGACCGAGAGGACCAATGAGCATGCAGTCCAGTGTCCAATGGACGCGCGAGGACAACGCGGAGCTTGCCTCGCTGACGGCGCATCGAACCGTTGAAGCTGCCGCGGGGGAGATCGGGGAGAAGCCAATGCTGGGGGGGGAAACGATCCTGGTCGTGGATGATGATCCATCCGTGCTGCAGGTCGCCAGCAAGGTGCTGCGCCGCGGCGGCTATGAGGTAGTCGAGGCCGGTGGCGGGGAGCAGGCTCTGAGGCTGACGGAAGAGCGGAACGGACGCATCGATCTCCTCCTCACCGACGTGGTCATGCCGGGCATGAGCGGGCGGGAGCTCGCCGAGCGTCTGTCCGCGCGCTATCCGGCCGTTCGGCTTCTGTTCATGTCGGCGTATACCGAAGACGAGGTGATCCTCCAGGGAGTCCGTGTGGCCGAGGTGAACTTCATCGCCAAGCCCTTCACGGTGGAAGGCCTCCGCTCCAAGGTCCGCGAAGTCATCAGCGGATCGCAGGGCTGAGTTCTCGCAGCTCCACGTCCCGTCCGGGCCCTTCCGGAGCCCTGAATCTTCTCGGAGCGCGCACCGTAGGGACGAGTGCCCCTACGACGTCGGGGCCGCGGCCTTCAAGAGGAACGGACGGGGGGACTCTCCATGACGACGACGACTCGAAAGGTCACGATCCGCGACTTCTTCATCTTCCAGCTCAAGCTGGTGCTCGACGGCCTCAAGGATGTCGCGGTGTTCCACCTCTCCATCGTCGCCGTCATCATCGACGTGCTCTCGGGCGGAGGCAACCGACCCCGGCTCTTCTACTCGCTCATGCGCGTGAGCGAGCGAGCCGACCTGTGGCTGAACGTCTACGGCGCAGCGGAGCACGCCGACGCCACGGACGACGGGCTGTTCGGGGCCAGCAAAGCCGGCTCCGACACCATGCTCGGCCAACTCGAGCAGATCACCCGCGGGGGTGACACGCCGCGGCGCCGCAGACCCTGAGCGCGCGGGACCACGCAACGCACCGACGCCCAGCGCCCGAGGCTCGGCACGCCCTCACTCCGTAGGCTCCGCGGGCCGGTGGCGCGGCGTTGGCCCGTGCCCCACGGGAGCGGGTCCCGTACTATGTCGACGAACGACGTCGTCTCGAATCCGGATGCCCTCATGACGATCTACAGGAACGCGCGATTCGGCTTTGTCGCGCTCCTCGCTCTCGCGACTCTCGACGCCTCTCTGGCTGCCCAGACTCCACCCTCCCACCTCGCCACGCGCTGGGCGGCCGACGTCGACACGGCCCATGTCCTGCCGGAGTATCCGCGGCCGCAGATGAAGCGGTCCGACTGGCAGAACCTGAACGGGTGGTGGGACTACGCGGTGCGCGACAGCGCGGCACCCCGGCCCCATGCCTGGGACGGGCGCATCCTGGTCCCGTATCCCATCGAATCGCAGCTCAGCCGGGTGCGGCGCTCCGTGAGCGAGACCCAGCGGCTCTGGTACCACCGGACGTTCCGGGCGACGCGGCCGGCTCGCGGCCGTCTTCTGCTCCACTTCGGTGCGGTGGACTGGGACGCCGTCGTGTGGGTGAACGGTCACCGAGTGGGTGGGCACAGGGGCGGCTACGACCCCTTCACGTTCGACATCACGGACGCTCTGTCTGCCGGTCCCGTGCAGGACCTCGTCGTTTCGGTGTGGGACCCGACGGATGCGGGTGAGCAGCCTCGCGGCAAGCAGGTGCGCCGACCGCACGGCATCTGGTACACGGAGGTGACCGGCATCTGGCAGACGGTCTGGCTGGAGCCTGTGCCGGCGGCGCACATCGTCGCCCTGGATATCCGGCCGGACGTGGATTCCTCACGGGTGGTGGTGCGGGTGCGAGTGGACGGGGCTCCCGAAGGGGCACGCCTGCACGCTCTGGCCCTGGATGGCACGCGGCGCGTGTCCGAGGCGCGAGGGCCCGTCGGCGAGCCGTTGACCCTCGACGTTCCCGACCCGCACCTCTGGTCGCCCGACGACCCGTTCCTCTACGACCTGCGGGTGAGCGTGGCGGGAGGAGACTCCGTCTCCAGCTATTTCGGGATGCGCAAGATCGCGGTGGCGCGCGACAGCACGGGCACGCTGCGGCTCTTCCTCAACGACCGGCCTCTCTTCGAGTTCGGTCCGCTGGATCAGGGGTGGTGGCCGGACGGTCTGTACACGGCTCCCACCGACGAGGCGCTCCGATCCGACATCGAGACGATGCGCCGCCTCGGCTTCAACATGGCTCGCAAGCACGTGAAGGTGGAGCCGGAGCGCTGGTACTACTGGGCGGACCGGCTCGGTCTGTTGGTGTGGCAGGACATGCCCAGCGGGGAGAACCGCACGCCGGCCGCGCGCGCGGAGTTCGAATCCGAGCTCCGCCGCGTCGTGGACGCGCGGCGCAACCATCCCTCGATCGTCATGTGGGTGCCATTCAACGAGGGATGGGGGCAGTACGACACCGAGCGCATCGTGAGTTGGCTGAAGGCGTACGATCCAACGCGTCTGGTGGACGAGGCGAGCGGGTGGACCGACCGGGGCGTAGGAGATGTAGCGGACGTGCACGCCTATCCCGGTCCCGCCATGCCCCCGAACGACAACCGGCGCGCCCGTGTGCTGGGCGAGTTCGGTGGGCTGGGACTGCCGCTCGCGGGCCACACCTGGGTCACCCAAAACAACTGGGGATACCGAAGCTTCACGGACACGGCGGCGCTGGGTCGCGCGTATCTCGGGCTGCTCGATCAGGTCCGCTTCCTGGAGGGCGAGGGGCTCGCGGCCGCGGTCTACACCCAGCTCACCGACGTGGAGGTCGAGGTGAACGGGATCATGACGTACGATCGCGCGGTCGTGAAGTTGCCGGCGGCCGCTCGTGCCGCGGCGGAGCGTCTGTACGGGCCTCCGCCCGTGGTGCGCGCCGTGGTTGCGACGTCGCGCGGGGAAGGAGAGCTCTGGCGCTACACCACCGAGGCGCCTCCCCACGACTGGGCCAGCCCCGGGTTCGATGACTCCTCCTGGCAGCAGGGCCTGGGGGCCTTCGGTCGGACCCGGGACGACAACACGGTGGTGCGCACACCCTGGACGTCTTCTGATCTCTGGCTGAGGAGTACTTTCGTACTGGGTGCTCACGGGCTCACCGACCCGCGGCTGCTCGTGCGGCACGACGACGACGCGGAGATCTGGATCGACGGTGTGCCGGCCGACTCGCTCGCGGGAGCCAACCAGGAGTACGAGGTGGTGCCCCTGAGCGACGCCGCCCGACGCGTTCTCATTCCCGGTCCGCACACCCTGGCCGTCCACGTGCACAACACCGGGGGGGCGCAATACGTGGACGTGGGGATCGTCGATGTGACCCGGTGGTGAGGCCCCCCGCCGGGGCGGGCCGGGCGTCCCGTAGGGATTCTCCCTACTACAGATTCAACAGAATCCCCACCGCAGCGCGCCTTCTCTTCCCGACACCCCCCTTGAATCGGCACCCCTAGCTTCCCCATGGGCCACCAGCCAGTCGGGCTGGGACAGACAACCTACCCTCTCCCTTTGGAGGGAAGGCATGGCGATGAAGCTGCCAACCGTCGACGCACGCGCGTCGACGGGAAAAGAAGTTCGCGTCCAGCGAGTGAGTGACCTCGCTGTCGAGATCGTCTCCGACTCCGGCGAGGGTGCCCAGAAGTGCGGGCAGATCTTTGGATCGGTATCGGCCAAGATGGGCAACGGCGTGTGGACCGTGGAGATCATCCCGGCCGAAGTCGAGCCCCCCCCCCGCCAACCCGCCGGTGCCTCGGGCATCCGCATACGTTTGGGCGACCGCGAGGTGACCAACTGGGGAGACGAGACCAACGTGGTCGTGGCGTTCAACGAGCAGGCTCTGCTCGGCCGTCACGACCTGAACGCACTCGCACCCGACGCCACCGTCCTCGTCGAGAGCATGTGGGCTACCCACCCGAACCCGGACGTGCGGGCGGAGTGGGACAGCGCCATGGAGCAGCTCTCCAAGCGGGGCTACCGCATCATCGAAGTTCCGATGGAAGAGCAGTGTCTGACCGTGGTGGACAACGCCCGCAAGGGCAAGAACATGTTCGCCCTGGGGATGCTCTGCTGGATCTTCGACCGCGACCTCGACAAGGCGCGCGATCAGATCGCGTACGCGTTCCGCAAGAAGTCCGAGGAGGTCTACCAGCGTAACGTCGAGCTCCTCGAGCTCGGGTACGCCTGGGCCGACGCGAACCTCGACTTCAAGTACGACGTCCCCACCATGTCGGACTCGGCTCCCAAGGTGGTGATGAACGGCAACGACGCGATCGCGCTCGGTGCCGTCGCAGCGGGACTGGAGCTCGCGGCCATGTACCCGATCACCCCGGCCACGAGCGTATCGCACATGCTCGGCGAGGTGTTCGAGAAGTTCGGCGGCGTTCTGCACCAGGCCGAGGACGAGATCGCGGCGGTGGGCGTGGCGATCGGTGCGGGATACGCGGGTCGATGCGCGTTCACGATCACGTCCGGTCCCGGACTCGCGCTCAAGACCGAGTTCCTGGGGCTCGCGACCATGATCGAGGTCCCGCTCGTGCTCGTGGACGTCCAGCGTGGCGGACCCAGCACGGGACTCCCCACCAAGGTGGAGCAATCAGACCTGCTGGCAGCCATCTACGGCCAGCCGGGTGACGCTCCCCACGTGGTGATGGCCCCGGCCACGATCGAGGAGTGCTTCACGATCATGACCACCGCGCGCCGGATCGCGGAGTCGCTCAGGACCGTCGTCATGGTCCTGTCCGACGCGAACCTCGCAACGGGCGTGGCGCCGTTTCCGCGTCCCGAGCTGTCACAGGAATGGCAATCCGTCCCACCCGATCAGCGGCCGATCCCCGAGGGGCTCAGGCCGTACGACTGGGATCCGAGGACGGGCCTCTCCCGCCGCTTCATCCCGGGCCAGCCGGGCGGTGAGCACACGGTCACGGGTCTCGCGCACGACGAGCGGAGCAAGGTCGCCTACGACACCGCGATCGTGCAGCGCTCCCACGACATGCGCAGCCGGAAGATCGCCGCGCTCCAGAGCTCCCTGCTTCCGCCGGAGGTCAACGGAGACCCCGAGGGTGGCGACCTGCTGCTGGTCGGGTGGGGGAGCACGAAGGGCGCGATCGACGAGGCGGTGGAGCGCGCGCGCGCCGAAGGGCTGAGCGTGTCGTCGACCCACCTGACCTTCCTGTCGCCGCTCCACCCCGGCCTCAAGGAGATCTTCTCGCGGTTCAAGAAGGTCATGACCGTCGAGATCAATTACTCCGACAACCTCGGCGCCCCGTATATCACCGAGGAGAACCGCCGGCGCGGGCAGCTCTCGATCCTGCTGAGGTCGAGCACGCTGATGGACGTCGACTGCTGGACCCGGGTTCTGGGGGAACCGCTCCGCCCGGGCAAGATCCTTCAGGCCATCCGGGAGCACATCCCGAGTGGAGGTGCGGCATGATCGCCGAATCGTGTTCTCTGCTGTCTGCGTCGATGGGCGACGACGACCGCGTCTTCGAGATGGCGGACTATCAGGGGCCGATCGCCCGGTGGTGCTCGGGGTGCGGCGACCACTCGGTCCTCACCGCGGCGCAGCGCCTCATGACCGAGAACCAGCTCAAGCCCGAGACGACCGTGTTCGTCTCCGGCATCGGGTGCTCGAGCCGGTTCCCGCACTACATGAAGACGTACGGCTTCCACGGGGTCCACGGCCGCGCGTTGCCCGTGGCGACGGGAGTGAAGCTCACCCGTCCGGATCTCGACGTCTTCGTGGTGATGGGGGATGGTGACTGCGTCTCGATCGGCGCGGGCCATTGGATCCATGCCATCCGCTACAACCTGGACATGGTGGCGCTGCTCCTCGACAACAACATCTACGGGCTGACCAAGAAGCAGACCTCGCCTACCACGCCCCAGGGCTACAAGAGCAACACGCAGCCATACGGGAGCTACCTGCCTCCGATGAACCCGCTGGAGACCACGCTCGGGGTGACCAACGCCTCGTTCGTGGCCCAGACGGCGGAGTGGGTTCCCTCGCACCTGTTCGCGACGCTCAAGGCGGCGTACGAGCACCGTGGCTTCGCGTTCGTCCGGATCCTGCAGCGTTGCCCGCACTTCACGCCCGACCTCTACGGTCAACTGATGAAGAGCCCGGACGCCGTCGAGTTGCTCGAGCACCCCGAGGGCATCCATGCCGACGGGTTGGACAAGATCTACAAGAACCGGGTCCGCCACGACCCGGCCGACCTGAACCGCGCGCGTGAGTTGGCCGAAGACATCTCGGCCGTCCGCCTCGGGCTCTTCTTCCGGGACGAGAACAGACCGCGCTACGAGGAGACCCGGTCCCTGCCGAAGCATACCGCCAAGCAGAAGGTCGATCTCTTGAACGAGGAGTTCGAGCGCTATGCCGTCTGAAGCCCCAACCTCACAAGTGGCCGAGGACCCGACCGTCCTCGCGCTCGAGGCGCTCCGGAGCCGCGTCGATGCGTTCCGCTCGGCGGTGGCAGTCGCCCTCGAGGAGATTCGCACGTTCACGGCCCAGCAGCGCGGCGCGAGCGAGTACGGAGCCGAAAAGGCCGTCATGGAGCTCGGCCCGTTCGCCGTAGGTCGCATCGACTCCGAGCGCTTCGCTGCGCTGATGGGCGACAGCGACGAGACGTCTCCCGAGGCGTTCGCGATCCTCGATCAAGCGCAGAGCATCCTGGCGGAGTTCGTCGGTGACGACGACCTGCACCGGCTCTCCGTGGAGCCGGGCGGGGATCTACGGGATGCGGTGAAGGACACCCTTTCGGAGATCGGACGCATCTTCGGCGCGGCACGCGCCGTGGATCTCGCTCGGTCCGGACGCTTCGATCCGGACGAGCACGTGAGCCTGCTCGGCTCGCTGCCCTTCCGGCGCTGGAATCGCACGGAGCGTCAGCTCGCTCCACCGCTCGTGGTGGAGGTGGGCGCCGAGGACCTCGTCCCCGCCGGGCTGGGCGAGTTCCTGGACGGAACCATGAAGATCGTGCTCGTGGTGAAGGGCCCGACGACACCTGCGCCCCTGGCCCGCCTCATCACGCCCGGGACGTTCGTGGTGCAGACCGCCGATCCGGCGGATCTGGGCTCGCTTGCCACCTCGCGGCATCCGGGCGTAGGGCTCCTCTTCGACGAGGAGCGCTCCGATCAGGCTCGCTTCGTCCACGATCCCGACGCAGGGAGCGTCGTGTGGAAGAGGCTCCTGGTGAAACAGATGCCCGAGACGCCCGAGGTGGGGCGGGGCAGGCGCAGTCCCTCCTGGCTGGAGGACCTCGCTCACCTGAAGGCCCTGGCCAAGGCGCCCGTGGGCGCGGCCGACCTCGAGGGAGTGCTGGCAGCGCAGCCGTCCGCGGACGAGGAAGCGGCCCCCGCCGACCAGCTGGCGGCGTGGCTCCTCAGCCAGACCCTGGGACAGTAGGAGGGCCGCCGTGGTCAGCCTGCGTGACATCCTCGAATCGATCTCCGTCCTGGGAGGCGTGACGATCGTGTTCGGCGCGTTCATCGCGATCGTGCACTCCAGGTTCAAGGTGTTCGAGGACCCACGCATCGACGGGGTGCGTGAGATCCTTCCGGGCAACGACTGCGGTGCGTGCGGGGAGGCCGGCTGCCGCGCCTTCGCGGAGGCAGTGATCACGGGAAAGGTGATTCCAGCGCAGTGCACGGTCATGAACGAAGACGCGCGCGCGGACGTGGCGGCCTACCTGGGCGTGGACGTAGGCACGGCCGACAAGCGGGTCGCTCGGCTGCTGTGCGCGGGAGGGCGCGACGTCGCGCCCTACAAGGGACGCTACCACGGCGTGGAAAGCTGCGCGGCGGCGGCCGCCGTCACGGGGGGCGGAAAGTCGTGCTCATGGGGATGTCTGGGCTACGCAGACTGCGCGGTCGTGTGCGATTTCGACGCGATCGTCATGAGCGTTACGGGCCTTCCGGTGGTGGATGAAGCCAAGTGCACCGCGTGCGGGGACTGCGTCGACGCGTGCCCGCTCGGGCTCTTCGTCCTCATGCCCGAGAGCGACCACCTGGTGGTGCAGTGCAAGAACCTTTTGTCCGCGGAGGCGGCCGAGGCCGTCTGCTCCGTCGCGTGCAACGCCTGTGCGCGTTGCGTCGCCGACGCCGCGCCAGGGCTCATCTCCATGGTGAGCGGCCTGGCGACCATCGACTACGACAAGATCGAACTCGAGAATCCCAAGGCGACCGAGCGATGCCCCACGGGGGCCATCGTGTGGATCGAAGGGCAGCAGTTCCCTGAGCTCTTCGCCGCCGCCGGGAGTGAGGCCGCATGAGCAAGACGCAGGGGACCAGCGAAGGTCCCAAATACCCTGGCATTCTCACCGCCACCGACGGTACGGGCGCGGTCGTCCACTCCGAGACCAACGCGAGCGAGGCCGCGGGTGCGTACCCGATCACGCCCTCCACGCAGATGGGTGAGGGGTGGGCCGCCGCGATGGCCGCGGGCAAGACCAACGTCAACGGTCGTCGCCTCCTCTTCTTCGAGCCCGAAGGGGAGCATGCGGCCGCGGCGGTCACCGCCGGGATGAGCATGACCGGCCTGCGCGCCACGAACTTTTCGAGCGGGCAGGGCATCGCGTACATGCACGAGTCGCTCTATGCCGCCACCGGCAAGCGCCTCACGTATGTGCTCAACGTCGCGGCGCGCGCCATGACGAAACACGCGCTCAACGTCCACGCCGGCCACGACGACTACCACGCCGTCGACGACACGGGCTTCTTCCAGCTCTTCGCGAAGGACGTCCAGGAGGGTGGCGACTTCTCGCTGATCGCGCACAGGATCGCCGAACTCTCGCTCAACCCCGGCATCAATGCGCAGGACGGCTTCCTGACGAGCCACGTCATCGAGACGGCCAGGCTGGCGGAGCCCGGACTCGTCAAGGAGTACCTGGGAAGCCCGGCGGACATCATCGACTCGCCGACGCCCGCGCAGCGCCTGACGTTCGGCGCCCAGCGCCGCCGCATCCCCGAGTTGTTCAACGTGGACTACCCGGCCATGCTCGGCCCGGTGCAGAACCAGGACTCGTACGCACAGGGCGTGGCGGCGCAGCGGCCGTTCTACTTCGACCACATCGCGGCGCTCGCCGATCAGGCGTTCGCCGAGTACGCGGCGCTCACGGGCCGCTCCTACGCCCGCGCGGTGGGCTACCTGACCGAGGACGCCGATTGGATCCTGGCCGGTCAGGGCTCGGTGGTGCCGAACCTCGAGGTGGTCGCGGAGCACCTGCGCCAGGAGCGCGGCCTCAAGGTGGGCGTGCTGAACATCAGCATGTTCCGTCCGTTCCCGGCCGACCTGGTGAGCCGCATCCTCTCGCACGCCAAGGCGGTGACGGTCTTCGAGCGCGTGGACCAGCCGCTGGCCGTGGATGCGCCTCTCCTGCGGGAGATCCGGTCCGCCATGACGCAGGGGATGGAGAACTGGAAGGCCGAGCGCGTGGGCGCCAACGGGAAGAAGGGAGAGGGGGTCGTGACGCCGGTGCCCTACGCCCGCGTGACGCCCATCGAGCCGACGTTCATGCCGGACTTCTACTCCGCCGGCTTCGGCTTCGGGAGCCGCGATCTGCAGCCCGGCGACGTGATCGCCGCCGTGAACAACATGCTGCCGGACGGGAAGCACACGCGCCAGTTCTACCTGGGCATCGACTTCATTCGGAGGGGCACCCGCCTTCCCAAGCTCCAGATCTGGCAGGAGCAGCTCCTGGAGGCATATCCGGAGCTGGTGGATCTCTCGCTCGAGTCGGCGGGAGACTACAACCTCCTGCCCGAGGGCTCGACCGCGCTGCGTATCCACTCCGTGGGTGGCTGGGGCGCGATCACGATGGGCAAGAACATCGCGATGACCGCCTTCGAGCTCTTCGGGATGAACGTCAAGGCCAACCCGAAGTACGGCTCGGAGAAGAAGGGCCAACCCACCACGTTCTATGCCGTGCTCGCGCACGAGCCGATCAGGCTCAACGCCGAGCTCAAGCACGTGAACGTGGTGCTCTCGCCCGACGGCAACGTCTTCCGGCACTCCGACCCGCTCGCGGGAATGGAGGAGGGGGGCGTCTTCGTCATCCAGAGCCACGAGGAGCCTGCCGCCGTCTGGACGTCGCTCCCCGCCGAAGCGCGGCGCGCGATTCGGGAAAGGAACATCAAGGTCTTCTGTCTGGACGGCTTCGGGATCGCATCCGCCGAGGCCAATGACGTCGAGCTGCGCTACCGCATGCAGGGCGTGGCCTTCATGGGCGCCTTCTTCCGCTGCTCGCCGGTGGCCGCACGCGAGGGCAAGGACGAGAAGAGCCTCTTCGACGGCATCCAGGCCCAGATCGAGTCGAAGTTCGGCAAGCTTGGCCAGCGCGTGGTGGACGACAACATGCGGGTCATCCGTCGTGGCTTCGACGAGGTCCGCGAGGTGCCCACCGACGCGGAAGTCGGCGCTGACGAGATCAAGGGGGCCCCGGGGTCGTACCTCCCCTCGCTCCTGAACAACCCGGACGCCGACGAGGGGCTGGGCAACCAGGGTCGCTTCTTCGAGCAGGTGTGCGCGCTCTGCTCGATCGGGCAGGATGTGATCGCGGATCCGTACACGGCGATCTCCGCCATGCCCGCGGTGACGAGCACCATCCGGGACATGACCGGCATCCGCTTCGAGGTTCCGGACTTCATCGCGGAAAAGTGCACCGGCTGCAGCCAGTGCTGGGTGCAGTGCCCCGATGCCGCCATTCCCGGCCTGGTGCTCTCGGTCGAGGACATCTTCGACACGGTCATCCGCACCACCGCCAACGGCAAGCCGAACGACCGCCTCAAGCAGATCTCCAAGCATCTCTCCAAAGAGGCGCATAAGATCCTCAAAGGCGTGCCGTTCACGACTTTCGGCGAGGTGGCGTCATCCGCCTACGCGAACCTCGTCGAGAAGCTGGGTTGGGACGCGGAACGCCGCGCCCAGCTCGACGAGGAGTGGGCTCGGGTCTATCCGGCGCTCGCGGAGTTCCCGCTGGCCAAGACCGCTCCCTTCTACGATCTCCCCGAGTCGAAGGAAAAGGACTCGGGCGGGCTGCTCGCCATCACGGTCAATCCCGAGGCGTGCAAAGGGTGCAACATCTGCGTGAACGTCTGCCCCGAGCACGCGCTCGTGACCGTTCAGCAGGACGAAGACATCGTCGCCCGGCTGCGCCGTAACTGGAAGCTCTGGGAGCGGCTCCCCGACACCGACGACAAGTACATCAACGTGCGCAACGTCGATGAAGGCATCGGCGTGCTCTCGTCGCTGCTCCTCAAGAAGGACAACTACCGGTCGATGGTCGGAGGGGACGGGGCGTGCATGGGGTGCGGCGAAAAGACCGCCGTGCACCTGGTCACGTCGACCATCGAAGCGCTCATGCAGCCACGTGTGAATAAGCTGCTCGTTGAGATCGACGCCCTCATCGCGGCGCTGGAGAAGCAGGAGCGCGAGCTCCTGTCGGCCGACGCCGACCTGGCCAAGGCCGCCAAGTCGGCCTCGGGTGAGGTCGGCCTCACGCTCTCTCCCGCGAAGCGCGAGCGTCTCGCGATCCTGCAGGGAGCCCGCGAGGAGCTCGAGCAGCTCAAGTGGCTCTACGTCCAGGGTCCGAGCGGCCATGGACGGGTGAACCTCGGCATCACGAACTCCACGGGCTGCTCTTCCGTGTGGGCGAGCACGTACCCGTACAATCCTTATCCATTCCCCTGGGTGAACCACCTCTTCCAGGACGCTCCGTCCGTGGCGATCGGCGTGTTCGAGGGGCACATGCGCAAGATGGGAGATGCCTTCCTGTCACTGCGTAAAGCCCGCCAGCTCGTCGACGGCACGTACGATGCCGGCGCCTTCGCGCGCCTCGCCGAGGCGTTCGACTGGAAGGAGTTCACCGACGAAGAGTTCCATCTCTGCCCGCCCATCCTGAGCATCGGGGGCGACGGCGCCATGATGGACATCGGGTTCCAGAACCTCTCTCGCCTGATGGCGAGCGGAAAGCCCATCCGGGTGATGGTCCTGGACACCCAGGTCTACTCCAACACGGGCGGACAAGCCTGCACCTCCGGGTTCACCGGACAGGTGGCCGACATGTCCGCTTGGGGTAAAGCGCAACACGGGAAGTCGGAGGTCCGTAAGGAGCTGGCCTTCATCGCCATGGCCCACA
>CAZFIS010000076.1:0-2954 GCA_964519125.1 uncultured Gemmatimonadaceae bacterium
GAGGACCTTCTTCCCCACGGAGGACCTGTACAGCGCTGCGACCCGTCGCATCGCTTCTCCTGTCGAGATCTTGCGGAGCCCGCCGGGGATCGTCCCCCCGGCGGGATCTCCTCTGTCAGAGATTGAACGTCGGCGCTACGCGTCGATCACCTTCACGGCTCCGGCGCCCTCGGCCCGAGCCTCGAAGACCATCCATCAGAGAGCTTCGAGGGCCTTGATCGTCGACCGGACGTGCTCGGCGCTCTGGGCGAGGGCCGCCTTTTCGTCGCCGCTCAGATCCACCTCGAAGATCTTCTGAAGCCCGCCCTCTCCCAGCTGGCACGGCACGCCGAGGAAGACGTCCTTCATCCCGTACTCGCCCTGCAGGTACGCGGCGCACGGGAGGATGCGACGCTGGTTCTTCACGACGGCCTCACACATCTGGGTCGCCGCAGCCGCTGGGGCGTAGTAGGCGCTCCCGGACTTGAGGTGACCCACGATCTCGGCGCCGCCCTTGCGGGTGCGCTCGACGAGGGCGTCGATGCGCTCCTTGCCGAGCAGCTGGGTGAGCGGGATCCCGCTCACCGACGTGTAGCTGGCCAGCGGCACCATCGTGTCGCCGTGGCCGCCGAGCACGAGCGCCTGGATGTCCTTGACCGAGACGTCGAGCTCCAGCGCAATGAACGAGCGGTAGCGGGCGGTATCCAGGATGCCCGCCATCCCGAACACGCGCTCGCGCGGGAAACCCGTCGTCTTGAGGGCGACGTACGCCATCACGTCGAGAGGGTTCGACACGACGATGACGACCGAGTTCGGAGCGACCCGCTTGATCTCTTTCGAAACCGACTCGACGATCCCCGCGTTCGTCTTGAGGAGGTCGTCGCGGCTCATGCCAGGCTTACGCGCAATGCCGGCCGTAACCACGAAGATGTCCGAACCCGCGGCGTCATCGTAGCTGTTGCTCCCGACCACCTTGGAGTCGAATCCACCGATCGGCGCGCTCTCCCACTGATCGAGTCCTTTGCCCTGCGGGATACCCTCCAGCACATCGAGGAGAATGACCTCCCGGGCGAGTTCCTTCGCGGCGATTCCCTGGGCACAGTGCTCGCCGACGTGGCCGGCGCCCACCACTGTGATCTTCTTCACGCTCATATCGAAATGTCCGCCTTCGGCAGGATTTTGGTGGATCGATAGCACGAACGTATTCAGGCCGCGGGAGGGTGTCAAAACCGGCCGGAAGTACGAGAGGATCTCCGCGTCGGGCCCACGGCCGAGGCGCAGGGGACGCGCAAGGTTCGACGTCGGGACGTCCTCTATCCGCCGGTCTGCGACAGCGCCACGAGCCCGCCCGACCCTTCGTCACTTCCCTGAATAAGGTAGTGCCGCTCGGGCTTGATGCGGAGGGCCTGCTCGATCAGGGGTGCGAGTTCCTCACCCGATCGCAGAGGATCCCGCAGGTTCGTCTGGACATCGCCGAAGAGGCACGGCCGGAGATGGCCGTCGGCGGTAAGCCGCATCCGGTTGCACTGGTCGCAGTAATTGTGGCTCATCGGTGTGATCACGCCGACCGTGCCCGGCGCTCCGGGAAAGCGGTAGTAGGTGGCGGGACCGTTGCCGGGTGGACCTTCCGCGGGATCGAGGCGGTCGACCGCCCGCAGCCGCCGCAGCGCCTCCTGGCACGAGACGAAGTGTCCCGTGCTCAGCTCCAGGTTGCTCGACGTCGGCATCAACTCGATGAACCGCACGTGCCACGGGCGCTCGCGGGTGATCCGTGCAAAGTCCTCGATCTCGTCGTCGTTCTGGCCCCCGATCAGGACGACGTTGATCTTGATCGGAGAGAAGCCCACCCGCTCGGCGGCGTCGAGGCCGGCCATGATGTCGCCGTAGCAGCCGGGGCGGCGCGCGATCGCCTCTACGCGCTCGCGACGGAGGGAGTCCAGGGAGACGTTCAGGCGGCGCACGCCGGCCGCACGCAGGTCGTCGACGTTCCGCGCCAGGAGCACAGCGTTGGTGGACAGCGAGAGGTCCTCGATCCCCGGCACGGAGGAGAGCATCCGGGCCAGGACGGGCACGTCGCGCCGGACCAGCGGCTCCCCACCCGTGATCCGTACCCTCTTGAGCCCCATCCCGGCCATGACGCGGACCACGCGCTCGATCTCCTCGTAGGTGAGGAGCTCCGCCCGCTTCATCCAGGGTACGCCTTCCATGGGCATGCAGTAGACGCACCGGAGGTTGCACTTGTCCGTCACCGAGATCCGGAGGTACTCGATCCTGCGTCCGAAGCCATCGATCACGACTGGTCTCCCGTGGGAGCAGGGGTGGGGGGCTCCGCGCCCTTCACCCACGCCTCTTCTCCCTCCACGTAACGCTCCTTCTTCCAAACGGGCAACCGCTGCTTGATCCCCTCGATCACGTAGCGGGACGCCTCGTACGCGTCCGCGCGGTGGGCGCTGGACACCGCGACGGCCACGCTGACCTCACCCACGTCGAGCGCTCCGACCCGGTGCACGGCAGCGATGCGATCGGTACCCCAGCGCTCCGACGCCTCCACCACGATGGCGGACAGGACCTCCGCGGCCATCTCGTCGTAGGCGTCGTACAGGACGCCCGTCACGCCGCGGCCCTCGGCGTGGTTGCGCACGACGCCAAGAAAGAAGACCACCGCGCCGTCCGCAGCGTCGCCCACCCGCTCCAGGACGGTCCGGGGATCGATCGGCTCACGGACGATCTCGGTGTACATCGCGGACCGTGCCGGAGGCCGGTCAGCCGCCCGCCACCGGCGGGATGAAGGCGACTTCGTCCCCCGGCCCGAGCGGGGCGCTCAACGGAGCGTAGACACGGTTGACGGCGACCGTCGGCCGAGCCGGGAGCGAGTCGAACGGTGCTCCGCGACTCCGGAGCCCGTCGACCAGGTCGACGACCGCCGCACCGTCGGGAAGCTCCACCTGGAACTCGGACCGCCCGAGCAACTCGCG
>CAZFIS010000076.1:3054-17370 GCA_964519125.1 uncultured Gemmatimonadaceae bacterium
CCGCGCCGGAGTTGGCGGATGCGTGCCCCCAGCTCCTCGCGCAGCACGTTGAAGCGCAGCAGCTGGGAAGGAGAGAGCACGGTGAGCAGGCTGTCCTCCTCGTGGCGCGCGAGTCGCACTTCCTCCGCACGCAGATCGGACATCCGTGCGAGCAAGGTACGCGCTACCGAATCCGAGGGTTGGCCCTGCCGCAGGAGCGAGTCGACCCGCTGACGCACCGCATCCTCTTCGCCGGCGAGCCGCATCCGCTCGCCCTGAAAGCCCTGCACCACCTTTCCGAGCTGCCGCGCCTGTTCGTCGCTCAGACCGAGACGATCCCGCACGATCTCACCGAATCGGGCCCGGATCCGCTGCTCGAGTTGCGTCCGTCCGTCTCCCCTCCGCCCGGGCATCCATCCCTGCGCCGCAAGCGCGCCCGGCGCGAGAAGCGCCACCAGCGCAGCCACGACGAAAGGGCGCGCCGCGCTGGTTCGGATGCCGGCGTTCACGTGCCTGTCCTCCACTGGCCCATCTCCTTGAGCAGCTCCTCGAGCGCCTGGTCGGACAGCCCATTCAGGACCGGCCCCCCCGCGACGAGCCCGTCGTTCGCAAGCCACACATCGCTCTGGGCAGGCTCGGCTACGTAGGCCGGCACGGATGTCTGGGTCATCTCGGCGCGTTGCGCCACGACACCGATGCCGATAGCGAGCGCGGCGACTGCCGCCGCCGCCACGCCCCACCACGGGTGCGCGGCCACTTTCCGCCGGAACCTGACCGTTCCACGAATACGGGGAGCGAGGTCAGCGGGCACGGACGGACGGCTCAGGCGGAGGAGCCGGACGATCTCCATCTCGGAGCGACAGGCTTCGCACGTGGTCAGATGCGCCTCGACGGCCTCCGCATCCGCGCGGGAAAGAGCCTCCGCAGCGAGCTCCGGAAGCAACTCCCGCACCGCTCGGCAACGTGTTTCGTTCATCTCATGAACTCCCTCAGCTTGTGGATGCCGTGGAAGTAGTTCACCCTGGCAGCTCCCTCGCTCGAGCCGATGATCTCCCCGATCTCGCGGAAGCTCAGCCCTTCGTCGACGCGGAGCGACACCGCCAGACGCTGCTTCTCGGGCAACCGCGCCAGCATACGTCTCGCCCTCGCCGAGTCGTCTCCCTCGATGGCCTCCTCCTCCGGACTGCGATCGCCCGCCGAGATCGCCGGAACATCCTCCAACGCCGACTCCCGCCGCCTGCCCTTTCGACGCAGCATCGCACGAGCTTCGTTGGTAGCGATCGTGAGGAGCCAACTCCGGAACGTCGCATCCCCCCGGAATCCCGCCAGACCGCGAAGCGCCTTCACGAAGGCGTCCTGGGCGACGTCCTGGGCCACGTCCGTGTCGCCCACGATCGACAGCGCCAACCGATAGACCGCCTCGTGATGCCGCTCCACCAGCGCGCCGAACGCCGACGGGTCGCCGCGGCGGCTCTCATGAACCAACGCCGCGTCGGAGACCCCCTCACGCCGCTCGTCGTCGCTCACCGATATTCAGACGCCCGGAAGGGCGCACTCGTTAAGGAGGCCCCTCCCCCGGGCGGTCGCCTGCGCCGAGAGAAGAGAGGGACGGCGCGCGAGTGTCCCCGTCGCGCCCGGACGAGAACTGGCACGAGACCCGCGCACGAAAGATCTCCGGATCTGCCGGTGGCTACCCCGAGACCTTCCGCGCGTCGAGTCGGGCCACCCGCCCACGCAGGTGCTTGGAGGGCTTGAAGACGGGCACGGAGCGGGACGGCACCTCGACCGCGTCCCCCGTCCTGGGGTTGCGGGCCATGCGGGTCTTCCGCTTGCGGACCTTGAAGGTGCCGAAGCCGCGGATCTCAATGTTCTCACCATGTGTCAGGGCGAGTTTCACGGCGTTGAGGAACCCGTCCACGACCAATGCACAGTCCTTCTTGGTGATCCCGGGTCCGATGGCCTCGGCCACCTGCTCGACGAGATCCGCCTTCGTCATTCTTCCTCCCTCATGCTGTCCGTGGGGGGGTTCGTGGGCCTGTCCTGTTTCTCGGGCGGAGGCACGGTAACCCAGGGCCCATGGGGCCGCAAGGTTCCGGGAGTCGTTGCCCGCAGAGTACTTGCGCCTATCAGGTCACTCGAGCGGACGGGCGAGCGCGCGCCTCCATCAACCGGATGAAAGCGTCGAAGAGATAGCGGCTGTCGTGGGGTCCCGGAGCCGCTTCCGGATGGTACTGTACCGAAAAGACCGGAAGGGCGCGGTGCGCCACGCCCTCCACGGTCCCGTCGTAGAGGTTCACATGCGTCAGCCGCAGATCCGGGGCCCCAGGGATCCGGTCCCCTTCTCCACCTTCGACGGCGAACCCGTGGTTCTGCGAGGTGATCTCGACGGTGCCCCGATCGAGGTTTCGGACCGGGTGGTTCCCTCCGTGATGACCGAACGGCAGCTTGAATGTCCGGCCACCGAAAGCCCGCGCGATGAGCTGGTGGCCCAGGCAGATCCCGAAGACCGGAACGCCCTGCTTCGCCAGCCCGAGGATGGCACGCTCGGCACGCTCAACCGCCGCCGGGTCACCGGGGCCGTTCGAGACGAAGAGTCCGTCCGGCGGGTCGTCCAGGAGCGCCTGCGCCGGAGTCTCCGCGGGCAGCACCGTCACCCGGCAACCGCGCTCGGCCAGGAGCCTGGGGGAGTGTGCCTTGACGCCGAAATCGAACGCAGCGACGTGGAAGTGCTCCTCACCCACGGCGGGCACCTCGTAGGGCTCCCCCGTCGATACGCCACACGCGAGATCGAGCCCCTCCATGCGCGGATGCTCCGCGATCCTCGCAGCCACGTCCGCCACCGGAGCATCGGACGGCGCGATGGCTCCCCGCATCGCACCCTTTGCTCGGATGTGGCGCGTGAGCGCTCGCGTATCGATGTCGGCGATCCCGGTGACACCCTGCTTCTCGAGGTATGCTCCCAGCGACGCCTCCGCTCGCCAGGAGCTGGGCATCCGGCTGGATTCCCGCACAATGAACCCGGCCACCTGAGGAACCGCTGATTCCCGGTCCTCGTCGTTTACGCCGTAGTTGCCCTGGAGCGGGTAGGTCATCGTGACGAGTTGGCCGGCATAGGATGGATCGGTGAGGATCTCCTGATAGCCGGTCATGGAGGTGTTGAAAACCACCTCCCCGAGCGCGAGCCGCTCGGCCCCGAAGAAGATGCCGTCGAAGCGGCGTCCATCTTCCAGAAGCAGGTAGGCCGGGTGTGGCAAGAGGCGCTTCTCCGCGGTTGGATGAGCGGGCCCGGCGCGGTGCGACCGCGCCGGAGTGCAAAGCTAGGCGGGGTCCCCCGGGGGTCAAGGCATCGTTACCTTGTGCCGTTCCCCGATCCCACCGCTCGGAGTGATGATGGCCCTCGACGTCGTCCACCTCCACGTCGACGAATCCTGTCTCGGCAACCAGTTCCAGGACCGTGCCAGCCCCGGAGGGGCGGCCGGCCTGGTCGAGGTGTGGAAAGAGGCGGCATGGGAGCGACGCGACTTCTGGATCTCCGAGCCCGCCACCACGAACAACCGGATGGCCCTGGGGAGCGCCATCGAGCCCCTGCGGGCGCTCAGGCGCGCGTGCAGCGTCCGTCTCGTGTCGGACAGCCAGTACCTCGTGAAGGGAATCGGTGAGTGGCTACCCTCATGGAAGGCCCGCGGTTGGCGCAGAAAGGGCGGGCCGATCGAGAACCTCGAGCTGTGGCAGGAGTTGGACGGTGAGCTCGCCCGCCACGAGGTGCGGGCGCGGTGGGTGCGAGGCCACGCGGGTCACCCCCGCAACGAGTACGCGAACGATCTCGCCGTGCGAGCTGCGAAGGAACAAACGAAGTCCGGCGGCCTGGTCCCGTCCGAATTCGAGCGTTGGCTCGACGACCAGCGCGCGAAGGGCCGCTACCTGGACTACCAGGAGTTCCTGCCCCCCGGGGAGTGAGCGGATGAAGGGACCCGAAAAGGGAAACGGCCCGAGACGCACGAGGCGCTCGGACCGTTTCTTTCTCGGGAGCTCCGCTTGACTCGCTTCACGCTGCGTCTCGCGGCACCTCCACTGCGCTGGCGGGAGTCCTGCCCTGCTTGGGACCGCCCACGTGCGGGCGGCTGGGCCTGATTCCCTTCACCCCTTTTTGTCACGCGGTCCGTGACCAGGGGTGCCCCCGAGCTCTTGTTTGGGGGCTGCTCCAGCAAGGCCAGCGACCTCCTTGCCTGGCTCCCCGGGTTTCCCAAGCCCCGGATCGCCTGCCACCGTCGCGCCGTCGCGCCCGGCAGCCCCGCCTCGGATTCGTCTGAGGGATGACCATCGCCATCGATCTCGACGAGCCGCATCCGAAACGCGATCCATGAATACGGGTCAGCCAGCCGGGATGCAAGAGTCTTGTGACGTCCTCGGAGACTGGAGAAACAACACGCTGTATCTATATATCTCCCAACGTATTACAGAATACCACGCATTCCGTTTCGACGTCTCTTCGGGGCTGGTGGTAAACAAACGGTTTCTGAAACATTCTTTCCTGTGCGAGACGGATTCCACCTCCGGGAATTCTCGAAAGCACCTCCTCGCGAGCCCTTCCGGCACGACGTTCAGAGAAGACTGAATGTTGCCTAGGCTACATCTTCATCGAAGTCGAAAACGCCCCGGAAGGCCTCGATCACACGATGAGACGCCTCGTCGAGCGTCACGCGATGCCCGAGCTCGCGCTCCAGGGACGTGACCCCGCGGTCCGTGATGCCGCACGGAACGATCGTGTCGAAGTAGCCGAGATCGGTGGATACGTTGAGGGCGAAGCCATGCGACGTGATCCACCCGGAGGAGACGCGTACGCCGATCGCGGCGAGCTTGCCCGTCGAGGTCCACACGCCCGTCCGGCCCGGCCAGCGGCGGGCCTCGACGCCGAACGCCGCGGCCGTGCGGATGAGGACCTCCTCGAGATCCCTCAGGTAGCGATGCAGGTCCTTCCGATCCGGCTTCAGGTCCAGGATGGGGTAACCCACGAGCTGCCCGGGACCGTGATAGGTCACGTCCCCTCCCCTCCCGACCTCGAAGCGCTCGATGCCGAGCTCGTCCAGGCGAGCGTCGTCCACCAGAACGTGCTCCGCCCGGGAGCTGGTACCCAGCGTGATGACGTGCCCGTGCTCGAGCAGGACGAGCGTATCGGGAATCGCACCCTCGCGCCGCTCGGAGACCAGGCGCTCCTGGAGCGCGAGGCCGTCCGCGTATGCCGACCGCCCCAGATCGCGAACGGCCAGGACCCGAGACGCCTGCCCGGAGGCCGTCTGCCTCGAAAGCGCGCGATTCTCCTGCATCCGTGGAACCGCTCGGGAGCCCATCCGAATCGGACAGGCCGCTAAGCGTCCTCGGGGAAGCTCTCCATCATCTCCTTGAGCCGGGCGATGAAGCGCGCCGCGTCGGCGCCGTCCACGATCCTGTGGTCGTAGCCGAGGGAGAAGAGCGCACGCTTGCGAATGGCCATGGCGTCGGCTCCCGTGTCGGGATCGGTCACGACCACGACGCGTTTCTCGATCGCTCCGGTTCCGAGGATCGCGGCCGTCCCCTTGGGGATGATCGGCATGCCCACGAGGGTGCCGATGACTCCGGGGTTCGTGATGGAGAACGTGGCACCCTGGATCTCGCTCGGCATGAGCTGACGTGCCCGGGCGCGCTCGGCGAGGTCCACGATCTTCTTGCCCAGGCCGACGAGGCTGAGGTTGTCGGCATCGTGGATCACGGGAACGATGAGTCCGGGATCGAGATCGACGGCGATGCCGATGTTGACGTTGCCCCGATAGACGAGGTTGTTCCCCGAGACCAGGCCGTTGACCATGGGGAACTCGCGCAGGACGCGCGACACGCACCAGGCCACGAAGGCCGTGTAGCTGACGCGCGCTCCCTGCTCCTCCCAGCGCTTCTTCCCGGCGGCGCGCACCCGGTCGATCACCGAGAAGTCCACCTCGATGAACGAGTGGACGTGCGGGGCCACCCGCTTGGCCAGAACCATGTGCTCCGCCGTGAGCCGGCGGATCTTGTCCATGGGCTCGACCCGGTCCGCCTCCCTCACGGGGAACTCTGGATGCTCCACCTGGCTGTAGAAGAGCTTCCAGAATTCGGAGGGTGCGGATACGGACGCACGGTCGGCCGACGTCGCAGGAGGGGCCGGCGTCGCAAGAGCGGCCTGCGGCGCGGGTGCGGCCGGGGCCCTCTCCGCCGGCTCCGTCTCGATGTAGTCGAGGATGTCCTGCTTGGTGACACGGCCGGCGTGGCCCGTGCCCGACAGCGCGGAGATGTCGATGCCGTGCTCCTCGGCGATCTTGCGCACGACCGGCGTAGACCGCGTCCGCAGGCGATCTCCGGCCGACTGCGTCTCGCCCGCCGCAGGCTCCACGTGGTTGTCTCCACGGGCGGGTGCGGCCGCCGAGGGCGCGACGGCCGGCGCGCTGGGTCGCGCGGGCGGCTCGGGGGCCTTCTCGGGCTCGGGAGCGGCTTCCTCAGGCCTCCCCGCCTGTGCCGCGCCCACCGACGGGGCGCTCCCGTCGGGATCGATGTACGCCACGACGGTCCCGACCTCCACGGTCGCCCCTGCGTCCACGGAGATCTCCACCAGCGTCCCATCCGCCGGCGAGGGAATCTCCGCGTCCACTTTGTCGGTCGAAATCTCCAGTATGGGCTCGTCGCGCTCCACGACGTCTCCCACGTGCTTCAGCCACTTGGAGACCGTACCCTCGGCGATGGATTCACCCATCTGGGGCATGGATACCTCTATCCGCGCCACGCTCGTCTCTCCGGATTCGCTGGAACGCTGTCAACTCCGCGCTTGGCCGTGTTCGGCCCGGGGGTGTCGGGTACCCTCGGACCCTGGGTTCGATCCGGCTTCTTCCCCCCGCCCCACCCCACCGGGCAGGGACGCGGGACCGGGGCGCCCCCCTGCCCGCGTGCCGTGCGTCAGTACCGTACCAGGTAGCGGGCCGCGGTGAGAACGTCCTCGACCTGGGGCAGGAAGAAATCCTCCAGGGGAGCCGAGTACGGCACGGGCGCGTCGATCGCCGTGACCCTCAGCATCGGGGCGTCCAGCCACTCAAACGCCCGCTCGCTCACCCGCATCGCGATCTCACCCGCGATTCCACCCGTACGTGTGTCCTCGTGCACGACCAGAAGTCTCCCCGTGCGACGGACGCTCTGCACGATCGCGTCCTCGTCCAGGGGAAGCAGCGTCCTCAGGTCGAGAATCTCGGCCGAAACCCCGTCCTCCGCGGCGAGCCTGTCCGCCGCGTCCACGCAGCGGTGCACCATCGCTCCGTACGTGACGAGCGTCAGGTCGGTGCCATCGCGCACCGTACGCGCCTTACCCAAAGGAACCACGTAGTCCTCGTCGGGCAGAACCTCGCGCAAGCCAGGCGCGCGGTACAGCCCTTTGTGCTCCTCGAAGATCACCGGATTGTCGTCGCGAATGGCGGCCTTCAGCAGGCCCTTGGCATCGCGAGCCGTGCTCGGGTAGACGATCTTGAGGCCCGGTGTATGGAAGAAGGCCATCTCGACGTTCTGTGAGTGAAACGGGCCGCCGCGTCCGCCCCCACCCACGGGACCACGAATGACCAACGGCAGCGGTCCGGCTCCCCGGTACAGCGAAGTGGCGATGTAGTTGGTGATGACGTCGTAGGCAGGCGAGACGAAGTCCATGAACTGCATCTCGACGACGGGACGCAGCCCCATGTGCGCCGCGCCCGCGGCCGCCCCCGTGAACCCTCCCTCGGCGATCGGAGTGTCGACGACGCGCTCCGGCCCGAAACGCTCCAGGAACCCCCGCGTGACTTTGAAGGCGCCGCCGTACACGCCGATGTCCTCTCCGAGCAGGAAGACCCGCTCGTCACGCTCCATCTCCTCGAAGAGCGCCTCGCTGATCGCCTCCAGGAACGTCACCGCCTCCCGGCGGCCCGTCTTGGTCAGGTGCTCGGGCGGCAGTGATTCCATGCGCTCTCCAGGTTCAACCAACCGCGGCGATCCCACACACGCGCCACGGGGCGTGCGCACGCACCCGGCACGCGGGTCGCACGGCTTCGGCTTCCTGTCCGAGGGAGCGATAGATGCCGGCCGTCAGATGGCTCTGCTTCCGGAGAACTGCGAGACGCCCTTCGGAGGCCCGAACCAGACACATCCAGCGATCGAGGTCCAGCAACTGGCCGCGATCGAGGCCGGACGCTCCGGGATCAGTGACCAGTGGAGCCCGAAGATCCGGAGGCCCCCTTGCCCTGCTGACTCTGGGTGCCGGTCGCGCCGCCCGTGGCCGGCGGAGTTGTCGTGCCGCCCGCGTTGGGCAGTATCGGCTCCGGAGTGGGAGCCGAGGTCGTCGGGGGATTGACCTGGATGACGGACTGCGGCTGGTGAGCCCTGGAGGACATGATGGAGAGCACGAAGGCGAGCACCATGAAGATCGTCCCGGAGATCCACGTGGACCGGGTCAGCACCGTCGTCGCCTGACGACCGCCCATGAGCCCCTCGGTCATGGCGGCACCCCCGCCCACGGCCGCGAGTCCACCGCCCTTCCCGGCCTGGAGAAGGATCACGATGCCGAGAAAGAGCCCGTCCACAACGAGGACAGCGAGCAGAAATCCATACATGTCGGCGTAACTTCCATCGTCAAAAGGTCAGACGTAAACGTCGATCCGGCCGCGGAACGTGTCAACAGGTGCGATCCCCCGGGGAATCGGGTCCCCGGGGGATCGAGGTTGGTCAGCGCACCGCCGCGGCGATGGCGGCGAAGGAGCCCGGGTCCAGGCTCGCGCCGCCGACGAGCACCCCGTCCACTTCGGAGGCACCCAGGAGCTCCGCCGCGTTGGAGGGCTTCACGCTGCCTCCGTACAGGATGGGAACGCTCGCGGACCGGCCCCTTCCCAGGCGCTCCTCCAGACGCGCTCGCAGGGTGGTGTGGGCCGCGGACGCGTCGGATGGGGTGGCGGTCTCTCCCGTGCCGATCGCCCATACCGGCTCGTAGGCCACGAGGAAACGCGCTCCGTCCGGCTCGGTGAGCACGCCGAGCGCGGCGTCGAGCTGCCGCAAGATCACCTCCTCCACCCGGTCCGCCCTCCGCTCCTCCAGGGTCTCGCCCACGCAGACCACCGGAACCAGTCCGTGCCGACGCGCGGCGGCGATCTTCTTCGCGACCTCCTCGTCCGTCTCCCCGAACAGGTGGCGACGCTCCGAGTGACCGACGAGCGCGAACGTGGCCCCCGCCTCGACGGCCATCGGCGCCGAGACTTCACCCGTGAAGGCGCCCGCGTCCTCCCAGTGGATGTTCTGGACTCCGAGCCGCACCCGGGCATCTCGCTCCGCGCACCGGACCGCCGCCACCAGCGAGACGGACGGGGGAAAGACGATGAGGTCGTGGTCCGAGGCCGGGGGATCGAAGGCGGCGAAGAACTCCTCGGTCTCCTTCGGCCCCCGATGCATCTTCCAGTTTCCAGCGATGACGGCCATCTCAGCCCTCCTGCGTGAGCACCGTGACGCCCGGAAGCTCGGCGCCCGCGAGGAACTCCAGCGACGCGCCTCCACCGGTGGACACGTGCGTCAGCCGCTCGGCGACGCCCGCGCGCTGAGCAGCGGCGGCCGAGTCCCCACCACCGAGAACCCCTATCGCGCCTCCATCGCAGGCCTCGGCCACCGCCTCGGCCACCGCCAGCGTCCCGGCCGCGAAGTCGTCGATCTCGAACACGCCCATCGGTCCGTTCCAGAGGATCGTGCGGGCACCTGCGATCTCACGCGCGTAGGCGTCCCGCGTCGCGGTCCCGATGTCGACGATACGGTCGCCTTCGCCCACCGCGTCGCGCTTCACGTTGCGCGTCGGAGCGCCGGCCTCGACTTCGGTGGTGACCACGCAGTCGACCGGCAGGAGGAGCTTGTCGCCCGCACGCTCCAACGTTGCGCGCGCGAGGTCCACCCGATCGTCCTCCACCAGCGAGGCGCCGGTGGCGAGGCCCAGGGCACGCAGGAAGGTGTTCGCCATCGCTCCTCCGATGAGGAGCCGGTCCACCTGAGGAAGGAGCGCGTCGACCACGTCGATCTTCCCCGAGATCTTGGCCCCCCCCAGGATGCCCACGAAGGGGCGCTCCGGGTGCGCCAGGGCGTCGCCCAGGAAGCGTAGTTCCCGGGCCATCAGGAGGCCCGCGACCGCCTCGCCGCCCTTGGCCCGCATCGCCTCCGCGATCGCGACCGTTGACGCGTGCGCGCGATGAGCGGACCCGAATGCGTCGTTCACGTAGAGGTCACCGAGGGACGCCCATTCGGCGCCGAGGGCCGCGTCGTTGGCGGTCTCGCCCGGGAGGAAACGGGTGTTCTCGAGGAGCACGACATCGCCCGGCTTCATCGCCTGGACCGCGTCCCGCACCTTCGGCCCGGCAGGCTCTGGCACGAATCGCGCCGGGCGCCCGAGCAGCTCGGAAAGCCGGTCGGCGACGGGAGAGAGGGAGAACTCCGGGCGCGGCTCGCCCTTCGGACGTCCCAGGTGTGAAAGGACGACCACCTTCGCTCCCGCCTTCACGAGAAGCTCGAGGGTCGGAAGGGTGGCTCGGATACGCCGATCGTCGGAGATCTCGCCGGACTCGAGGGGGACGTTGAGGTCGGCGCGAACGACGGCGGTACGACCCGCCAGGGCCGATGGATCGAGGGCGGAAAGGACTTTCGCGGTCATAATGGCACGGGGGCACGGGATGCGCGGGACAGGACGAAGAAAAGCTATCCAAGCCCGCGGGGGGCCGTCTACCGTCCCCCCGCCCCACCACCACCCGATGCCCTAGCGGTGCAGGTCGAAATCGCGCGACGCGGTCACAGGAGAGCCCGCCCCCGGCAGATCCGCTACGAGGCGCAACGTGTACGACCCGGCCGGCACGCGCGCGAGGCTCACGATCACGAAGTCCTGCGCGGCCTTGCCGGGCGTCGGGCGAAAGTCCCACGTAGGCCGGAACCCGGTCTTGCCCGCGGGCTCGATGGGCACGCTTCTCACCTCCCCGGTCCCTCGGTCCTCCAACTCGGCGCGCAGGCGATACCACGGAAGAGAAGCGGGTAGGTCGTAGATCTCGAAGTACGCACCGAGCTCGTCTCCCGTAACCGGCCCGGCGAGCGTCTGGGCATGGAGCCAATCCCGATCTGGCGTGCTCTCCCACTTCTGAGGAATGTCCGGAGAGGTCAGCAGGAGATCGGACGCCGAAGGGTTCCCCGCTCCGTGGTCCTCCAGACGGGCCGGAGCGCGCAGCACCGCGACCCGGCCCGACGTCCGGTCCATGAGCTCGACGGCCAGGCGACGAACCTCGGACGATCCGACGCTGTGGAACGAGATCGAGACGCGCTTGGCCGGTACCCGTTGCTTGACGGACCAGACCTCCTTCCCGTCCGCGCCGAGCTGGAAGATCGACAAGTCGAGGCTGTCCGCTCCCCCCGCGACCAAGGCGTCGGGCACCTCGGCGTCGATCTCCACGTCAGTCGTCGCGGGCTTCGTTCCGCGGAACCGCGTCACCTGCGCGCCCAGCGGCGTGACCATCCTCCCGGAGGAACCATAGCGAACGGGATAGACCTGCTCGAGGTCGGTGAGATAGGAGCGCCCCTCGGATGTGAGGGTGAGGCCCGTGGACAGACCCATGCGGCGAAACGTGATGTCGGGCCCGATCCCGTAGTCCCAGAACTCGGTGCGAACGTCGGATCCGCTCGCGATCACCCGGATCCGGTCGGGACGTCCGTACCGCATCCACACCTGGCCGGGCTGGGACGTCGTGCTTCCGAACCGCAGGTAGGCGTACGCCGCCCGCGCCAGATGCTCCACCCGGCGCTCGTTCACCGCGGTCGACAGAATCGGATCGAGAGGGGCCCAGAAGGCGTCGAGCCATCCCTGCCTGTCCTCGGCGCGCAGGCCGGCATACCGGGCGAGCTGAGCCGGCGTGGCGACCGAGCGTACGTCCTCCAGCTCGGCGACCGAGGCGGCGGGGAGGTCTTCGAGTGCGAGGTGGAACTGTACCTCCGCCTCCTCCGGCCGGCTCAGCCGCTCGAGCGCCAGGCCGCTCAGGAGGAGCGCGTCCGGGGCGCCGTTGCTCACCTCGGCAAAGCGCCGCGCCCCTGTCAGTACCTCGCTCCAGCGTCCCTCGTCGGCCAGCCCGAGGAGAAGTCCGACGTTCGCTCCGTCGTGGTCCGGCTGGGCGCTCACGGCGGCCTCGAACGAGGCCATCATGCTATCCAGATCGCGGGCCGCCGTTCCGCTCGCGTCCGGCTGGAATCCCTTGCGCCAGACTTCTTCCAGGGCTCGTGGACACATGTAGCTCCACGTGATCAGCTGATCGGCGGTCGCATAAGCCGTGTCCGATCCGGCCGACGGGTCGCCCGCCTGCCGGCAGGCGGCGGCGGAAAGAGCGCCGAGGGGTACCGTGCCGAGGTTTCGCGATCCGAGCCAGGACTCCTCCAGAAGCTTCCCTCGCTCGTACTCGAGCGCCGCCAGCAGCTCGGGGGAGGTCGTGCGCCCCTCTCGCTCCGCCCGCTCCAGCCCACGGCGGAACAGTGCGTCGGCTTCGCTCCGCAGCCCTTGCTTGCGCCGCAGTCGCCCCAGGGCCAGGAACGGCGCAGGATTGTCCGGATCCCGGACCATCGCGCGCTCCATCGCCCGGCCGACCTCGGCGCGCCACTGGGTGGGGCCGACCCCGGCGGGCGGATCCCCGTCCAGGATGCCTCCGATCGGGCCCAGCTGATCCGCGCGACGGTCGTCACCGATCGCGGAGCGCAGGAGGTCCTCCGCGCCCCGGCGACCCGGCGCCGAGAGCACCATCCGCCTCTGCCATTGGGGCGTCAGATCGGGACGGTCGGTGTCCGGAGCCTGAGGCGCGGGCGGGAGCGCGGCCTTCGGCAGCGACGTCGAATCGCTCTCGGTCGGCCCAGGCTTGAACTCTACGTTGAACTCGACCCACGTCCCCACCCCGGCCCCGAACCGGCGCGCGGGCCGGAACCGGAAGGACGGTGCGACCTGGAGCGCCGCTCGATCCAGGTCGGGCACACCCGAGCTGGACCCCAGTGCGACGAAGTCCACCGAGCCCGTCGAATCGACCCAGAGCCTCAACCTCACCGTCCCACCCACGTGCGCCCGCTGGAGCGCGACCGGGTAGTGACGGCGAATGAGCGCCTCGGCACCCGGCCGGTCCAGGAGCTTCGGAAAGGTCACCGCCGCCCCGGCGAACACGCCGACGGGCCCGGATACCGGGAGGGAATCCTCGCGGTCCCCGACCGGAGGCAGGACGAAGCTTCCGGACCGGGGACCGGGAGTGGCGGCGGACCTCTGCGAAGGACGGGTCGCAGGAGGCGGCGACAGCTTCACGGTCTGCTCGTGATCGCTCTGAAGTCGCGTCACGAAGCGGACGAGGGAGGCCCGGGCCTGGGGCACGGCCACGCTCACGAGCAGGAGACCGGCCAGGGCAGCCGCTACGAGCGCGTGGACGGACAGAGGCGGCCGTGCGCGCACGTCCAGCCATTCGCGGGCCAGCTCCGCCTCGAGCTCGGGGCCGAAGGACGGGCGCTCCTCGTATCGGATGGAGGAGAGCTCCGCGTCCAGCTCCGCCATGTCCGGCGGCAGCGCGGGGTTCTCGTCGTGGGATCTATCGTTCATGGCCTTCGAGCTCGCTGGTCCTGGATTCCTGGACGGCTTCCTTGAGGCGCTTCAGCGCACGATGGAGGCGGACGGCGACGGCGTTGTCACTGATGCGGAGGTGCTCGGCGATCTCACTGTTCGAGAGACCCGCGCCGTAGCGCAACGACAGGATCTCCTGATCGACCTTGCGCAGGGTCTGATTGCCGTTCAGCAGTCGCTGGATGCGCTCCTCCTTGATCACCCGCTCCTCCTGGGAAGGCATCTCCGCGACCAGGTCCGGAACCCGGTCGAGCGAGACGTGCAACGCCCCCCGTCGGCGCAACGAGCGGAGATGATCGGTGACGGCGTTTCGCGCGATTCGGAGGAGCCACGTCCGCGGCGACGCCCGGGTCGGGTCGTAACGACCGAGCGCCCTCAGGGCCTTCATGAATACGTCCGACGTCACATCCTCGGCCGCTTCCCGGGTGGCAACCCGGAACCGAACGTACCGATAGACGACGCTCCGGTGGTCCCGATACCAGGCCTGGAAGTCCTGGGGCAGGTCCGTGGACTGCCGGCTGGACGCTCGTCGCGTCACCATGGCGGGTGCCTGGTTGTCTGTCCGCATCGTGCGGATATACGGCCCGCTGCAGGCAACATTACACCCCCGGCGCACGCCCATGACCACAGCGGCGGCGGGGTCGGAGGCCCCACCCCCCCGCCCCCACAAACGG
>CAZFIS010000077.1:0-7315 GCA_964519125.1 uncultured Gemmatimonadaceae bacterium
GCTTGCCGTGGGGCTCGCCGCGCTGCGCCTTGGCCGCCTCGATGAAGTTGTCGATGCCGCCGGGGCCGAGCTCGAGGTTCGGATCGTTGAGCTGATCGATGCACCAGGGGATCCAGTTCACGATCAGATTCTTGACCTGACGGCTCCAGATCGGGTCGTCGATCTTGAAGCCCCGGTTCCAGACGGGCATGAGAGGATCGCTGGACGCGTCGTTCTTCCGGACGTCGAC
This sequence comes from uncultured Gemmatimonadaceae bacterium, assembly GCA_964519125.1. Lineage (GTDB taxonomy): Bacteria > Gemmatimonadota > Gemmatimonadetes > Longimicrobiales > Gaopeijiaceae > SZUA-318. The sequence continues at coordinate 230 of CAZFIS010000077.1, forward strand.
GTGGAACGTCGAGGTCTTCTTCTCCTTGCCGTTGTCCGCGACCATCTCGATCACGTAGGCGCCCGGCCGTGAGAAGGACGCGGTCGTCACCAACGTCTTCGGGTTCTCGAACTCGACGCTCCCGGGACCGGACTTCTTGCGCCAGGAGACCTTGGCCTCGGGGCCGGTCGGCTCCGGCTGCGGCTGCTCCCCGCGCCGGAAGAAGCGACGCCGATCCCACGGCGGCACGCCATAGCCCACCCACGCATTGATGTAGGTCTTGCCGGGCAGAATCACGACCCGGTCGGGACCCGCGACGGCCTGAAGCGGCGCGTCGACCGTGCCGAGGCCCGGTCCACCGTTCACCAACGGCGGCAGCACGGCCGCCACCGCCGCCGCTTTGCCCATGGTCTCGAGCATCTCGCGGCGGGTCATATCTGATTTGTTAGCGTGATCATCCATGAGTTTGTTCTCCCGAGGCGGTCCATCGTGCTGCAAGCTGCAACATATCCCCGCCGGCGCGGGCCGGCCAGAAGCCCGTTACCCCCGCGCGTGCCAGGCCGCCAGCACGCGCGTCTCCTTCTCGGGGTCGATGCCCGCGAGCATCTTCGCCCGCCGCTGGGCCGGCAACGTCCCGAACCACTCCAGCGCGTCCCGGGCCGTTTCGGCCAGGGGGCGGAACGTGAGCCCCTTGGCGACCGCCCGCTCGATGCTGACCCGGGCGAAGCCCGCGTTCTCAGGCGTATCCGGGACCCAGACCGGCATCTCGCTCCACGCGCTCACGCCCTGCTCCTCGAGGAAGGCCGCGTCCACCCACGTGAAGCGGATGTCGTTGCTCCCACTCGTGACGGCCCGGCACCCGTACAGCATCTCCGCGAAGGAGAGCGGGGCCCGCGGACCGGTCGCGTTGTAGATCCCGGTGTCTCCCTGCTCGCACATCCGGATCGTCCACTCGGAGAGGTCGCGTGCGTCGATGATCTGAGCCGGACCCGTCGGCGCGCCCGGGGCCATCACCTCACCGCCTCGGTCGATGCGCACAGGCCAGTAGGTGAAGCGGTCGGACGGGTCGCCCGGTCCGACGATGAGTCCGGGCCGGATGACCGTGGTCTTTCCGGGGAACCACTTCTCTGCCTCTTTCTCGGAGAGCGCCTTCAGGGGGCCGTAGTTCTCCCCGGTGACGCGTGTCTCGGCGTACGGATCGCTTCCGTGGTAGGGCAGCACCGGCGTGTCCTCGTCCATGCCGGGCTTGCTGGTGTCGGCGTACACCGAGATGCTCGAGATGAACGCGTACTGGCCCGCGTGACCCTGGAGGAGCGAGGCGGACTCCCGCACCCACTTGGGCAGGGTCGTCGGGTCGTCGACGACCACGTCCCAGTCGCGTCCCTTCAGACTCTCGAGGTCGCCGTTGCGATCGCCGACGAGGCGCTCGACCGAGGACGGCAGATCCGCCTTGTGCCGGCCCCGGTTGAAGATCGTCACCGTGTGGCCGCGGGCCACCGCATAGCGGACTTCGTACGGGCCGATGAACCCCGTCCCGCCGAGGATGAGGATCTTCAGCGTGCGCGGCGCCGCGGGAACGGTCGGCAGGCCCTCCTCACCGGTCGCGCCCGGCGCGCGCGCGCCGAGCAGGGACGCGGGCACGCCTCCCAGACCGAGGACGCCGCCGGCCGCGGCGGACAGCTTCACGAAGTCCCTTCTGCTCGTCTTCACGGCACGTCTCCTCGAGGGAGGGAGCAACCCCGCGAGGAAGCTGCCGAGGGCGGGAGGGCCGGGTCAAGCGGACGGCAACCGGCTCCCGTCCGCCGTGCTCACCCCACGGCGCGCCGCTCCTCGCCCGCCACGAGCAGGCGCCACCGCAGCTGCAGCGCAAACCACAGGATCGAGGCGAGCGCGAGGATCAGCGTGCCGAAGGTGGCGGTGAGCAGGGCCACCCGGATCCCTCCCCACAGGATAGGGCTGGACACGCCCCCAGCGGTCTCGATCGCCCGTGCCGCCACGATGATTCCGACGAGCGTCCCGAGGACCCCGCTGATCAAGGCGAACCCTCCCCAGAACAGAATGGAGTCGAGCCACGCCTTCGTGCTCATGTCGCCCCTCGCTCCGGGTCGGAAGAGCTTCGCAGTCGACCATCCTGTCAGCGCGAGGACCAGGACCAGGGAGAAGGCCAGCGGCCACCGCATGTAGCCCATGTCGTACCAGATCGTGCCCATGTCGATCACCTCCCGTTCGAGGATTCGTCGTGCCGAGCCAGCCCGAGCAGTTCCAGGCGGGCCTCGGCGACGAGCGTGAGCCATTGAGTGAGGACCAGCCAGGCGAGCGCACCCGCGAGTCCGATGAGAATTGCGGCCGCCATGAGGGATGCGTCACGAACCAGCCAGCGCGTGACGAGAGTGGAGGCCAGCGCGGGCGTGCGCTCGAGCGTCGCGGAGAGTCGATAGAAGTCCGCCAGAGTCCCACCCACACCGGCTCCGACCGTGACGGCGGAGAGGGCGAGAATCCAGCTCAGGCCTGCGGAGGTGCGGGCGCCGTCGGCCTTCACCCAGAGATGGAACGCCCCAGCCACCACGAAAGCGAACAGCAACGCGCCCAACCCCAGCACCGGCCACAGGAAGGGGGAGGGATCGCGAAGGAGACCGGCACGCAGCAACAGGAGAGTCTCGGTGAGCACCACCGCCAGCGCGGCCGTGACGAGCGCCCACCGCTCGAGCGCCCGCAGCCGGTCGGCGGCGATCCCTCGGGTCGCGCGCCGATAGAGAGGTGCGTGCAGCCTGCCGAGCGCCGAAAGGCTCGCAGCATCCGGAACCAGAGCCTCGATGGCGTGGTGGTGGGCCTCCTCGGGCGACATGCCGCGCGAGAGGAATCCGGCACGCATCTGCTCGAGGTCGTACTCCAATTCGCGCAGGATCCGCATCCGGCGCGGCAGAGGCACCTGGAGCCGGCGCTCGACCTCCCGCAGGGCGGGCAGGAAGACCCGTTCCGCTCGGGACGTCACGCGGGGGCCTCGCCGGGTCGGCGCAGGAGCTTCATCAAGCCGGTGACGATCTCTTCGACGTGGCCCGTCTCTCCTCGCAGGTGCCTCCGCCCAGCGCCCGTGAGCGCGTAGACCTTCTTCTTCCGGCCTCCATCCCGGGACCACGACCCTCGGATGAGCCCCTCCTCCTCGAGCCGGTGCAGGATGGGGTAGAGCGTCCCGTGCTTGAAGCGGAAGAGGCCGTTGCTCTCCTCCTCGACGTCCAGCGCGATCTGATAGCCGTGTTTCGCCCGGGCACGCAACGTGGCCAGGACCAGAAGCTCGTGGATATCCCGCGCGAAGCCCTGTACGTCGAAGTCGGTTTCGGTCATCGGGCTCGAAGCCTCCCGTTGGGCCTATATATCGACGATCTCTATATCGACACCCTACACAAATTGTCACCCGTACGCAAGGTCTCCGTGGTTGCTTGCCGGGGAGGCTCCCGCCGCCTACGATCTCGTTCGACTCGAGCGGGCGGCCGGCCCTGCCCCTCTCCTCCCGGAGTTGCCCAGCCGGCGTGTGGCACGTCGCCCTTCCGAGCCTGAACCCGAGCCCGAGGAGGTCGCATGCACGCTGCTCACTCCGGCCGGCAACCCGCCGGAGCGGGATCGCCCCCCCAGCCGCCCCCCGACCACCGCCCCGCCCTCCTGGCGGGCTTCCTCGGGTGGACACTGGACGCGTTCGACTTCTTCCTCGTCGTCCTCTGCCTGACGGCCATCGGCAAGGATTTCGGCAAATCGGACGTCGACGTCGCACTGTCGCTCACGCTGACGCTCGCGTTCCGCCCGGTCGGGGCGCTCATCTTCGGGTTGATCGCGGACCGCTACGGCCGGCGGCTGCCGCTGATGATCGACCTCGTATTCTTCTCGATCATCGAGGTCCTGACCGGCCTCGCGCCCAACTTCACGACGTTCCTCGTGCTGCGCGCACTCTACGGCATCGGCATGGGCGCCGAGTGGGGCGTGGGCGCCACGCTCGCGATGGAGAAGGCGCCGAGGAAGCTCCGCGGTATCCTCTCCGGCATCCTGCAGGAGGGCTACGCGTTCGGCTACCTCCTGGCCGCGGGCTGCTACTTCCTGATCTTCCCACGCTTCGGGTGGAGGCCGATGTTCTTCGTCGGCGGGTTGCCGGCGCTGCTCGCCGTCTACGTGCGCTACAACGTCAAGGAGTCGGAGGTCTGGGAGGAGGTGCGCCACACCGATTGGCGCTCGTTGTTCGGCGAGATCGCGGCCAACTGGAAGCTGGCCCTCTACATCACGCTCCTCATGGCGATGATGAACGCCGTCTCCCACGGGACCCAGGACCTCTATCCCACGTTCCTCCAGCGCGATTGGCACTTCACGCCCGAGATGCGCGCGGCGCTGACAGCGTTCTCGATGGTGGGTGCGATCGCGGGCGGCATCGTGACCGGCCTGGTCTCCGACCGCATCGGGCGGCGACGCGCCATCATCATTACGCTCGTCCTGGCGGTGGTCGCGATCCCGATGTGGGCGTTCGCGCCCAGCCTCGTCGTGCTGTGGATCGGCGCCTTCGTCATGCAGTTCATGGTCCAGGGCGCCTGGGGCGTCATCCCCGCGCATATCACGGAGCTCTCGCCCGACGGCGTGAGAGGCTTTCTTCCAGGCTTCGCCTATCAGTGCGGCGCACTGATCGCCGGCCTCGTTCCCCCGCTGGAGGCGCGCGTCGCCGAGCATATGAGCTACGCGCGCTCCATGGCCACCGTCGGCGCGGTCGTCTTCATCCTGGCGGCCTTGGTGGCCGGGCTCGGACGCGAGAGGCGCGCGGTGCGGTTCGGGGGCTCGCCGGCCGCTGACCGGTCTCTGAAAGAGGGAGCGTCATGAGGCGGGCGGCGCGTGAAATCACGCACCCCACCCCGACGGGGTTGTCGGACGACCCGCGCTCACCGTTCTCCCCCACGGGTTTGACACTGGAATGACGGTCCTGCCGTAGCGTACAACATCCTTCCATTCGACCTCCGCGGCGGGAGTCATATGAACCCTTGTCGTTCGAGTCGGTTCAGCGAGGCAGTGCTGCAGCCAGTCGAGGCTGCCCGGTCGTCGGGATCGGGTGCGGGTGCGCCCGAGCCCGTTGGCCAGCAACGCGGAGCGTCGATCACGGGCAACGCGAGGCATGCCTCCGCCGCCTTCCCGTCCACTTCCAGCCGCTCCCGCGCGACCTCGTAGGGGCGCAAGGCCCCTCGTCCATGCAACCATGTGGCCCCGGGCGCCGCGCGGCGCCCGGGGCTCCCACCTCCGCTGCGCGACTCGACGACGCCACTCGTCGGTCCGGGGCGTCACCCCCCCACGACGCTTGCCCGTATCCCACACGCAGCGTACCGTGCACTCCACGACCGTGGGACGCACGGGCCGGCCGGCCTTCTGTCCTCCGCGTCGCCCTCCCGATGCCCGAAGTCACATCGTTCAGGCGCTCGTAGCGGCGGGCCGCGACGCCACACTCCACCTCACCCCGAGACGGGAGATGCGAGCTTGAGCACCGAGACGGCTGGACCCGCGGCGACCGCCCCCAACGGCGGCCCCACCTTCTTCGGGCACCCCCGGGGACTGGCGACCCTCTTCTTCACCGAGATGTGGGAGCGCTTCGCCTACTACGGCATGCGCGCGCTCCTGGTCCTTTTCATGACCGCCACCACCACGCACATGGTGCTCTCGGCGGACGGGACGCCGCTGCGGTCGAACCCTGGATTGGGCTTCGACGTCGCCACCGCGACGGCGATCTACGGACTGTACGTCGGGCTGGTCTACATCCTCACCCTGCCGGGCGGATGGGTGGCGGACAATCTGTGGGGTCAGCGCAAGGCGATCTTCGTCGGCGGCTGCTTCATCGCGGCGGGCCAGCTCAGCATGGCGCTGCCCTTCGAGCCCACGTTCTTCCTGGGCCTGTTCCTGATCATCATCGGCACGGGGCTGCTGAAGCCGAACGTCAGCACGGTCGTCGGCGAGCTCTACCCCGAGGGAGGCGCCCGGCGCGACGCGGGCTTCAGCGTCTTCTACATGGGCATCAACCTGGGTGCCCTCCTCGGCCCCGCCCTCACCGGTGTCTTCGGTGAGCAACACAATTGGCACTGGGGATTCGGCATCGGTGCCTTGGGCATGATCGTCGGGCTCACGCAGTACAAGCTGGGGGCGAAGTACCTGGGTGACGCCGGGTTCCTGAAGACGACCGACACTCCCGAGCAGCTGAGCGAGAAGGCCCGCAAGTTCTACGGGACCTTCGTGGTGGCGCTGGCCGTGTTGGGCGCGTTCGGGTTGTCCGTGTGGTCGGGCATCGTGCCCATCACCCTCACCGAGATCGCCGAGTACATGGTGTACATCGTTCTCGGCCTGGTGGCGCTGTACTTCACCTACCTGTGGTTCCTGGGCGGGCATACGGCCGCGGAAAGAAAGCGGCTCTTCGTGATCTTCTGGCTCTTCGTGCTCATCGCCGTCTTCTGGTCGGGCTTCGAGCAGGCGGGCACGTCGTTCAATCTGTTCGCACGCGACCTCACCAACCGGAACGTCTTCGGGTGGCGGATGCCGGCGTCGTGGCTCCAGGACGTCAACCCGATCTTCATCATCATCGGCGCGCCGCTGTTCGGGTCGCTGTGGCTCTTCTTGGACAGGATCAAGGCGAACCCTCCGCTTCCCATGAAGGCGGGCCTGGGACTGATCTTCCTGTCGGTGGGCTTCTTCGTCATCGCGTGGGGGGCCACGAACGCCACCAAGGAGCACCCGGTGACGATGGCGTGGCTGGTGGTGACGTACTTCTTCCACACCGTGGGCGAGCTGTGCATCTCGCCCATCGGGCTGTCGGCCATCACCAAGCTGTCGCCCGTCAAGCGGGTGGGTCAGATGATGGGCATCTGGTTCGTGGGCGCGGCGCTGGGCAACGTCATCGCGGCTCTGGTGGCCGGGCGTCTCGAGAACCTTCCCCCTGCACCGGTCTTCCACCAGGTCGCCATGACCGTGGGCATCGTGGGCATTGTCGCCCTGGTGGCGAGCCCCGGCGTGAAGAAGCTCATGGGCGGCGTGAAGTAGTCCGGACCGTCGGCGGCGAGGGAGCGTCCACCCACGCCCCCCACCGGGGGGCCGCCCGAACTT
>CAZFIS010000077.1:7325-17361 GCA_964519125.1 uncultured Gemmatimonadaceae bacterium
TGTCTTGCGCCGGCCCGGGGGGGGGGGCGGCCCCCCCCCCCCCCCCCCCCGACCGGGGGGCCGCCCTATCTTGCGGCCCATGGCTGCCCCGGAGACCCCTACCGCCCCCGAGCCCCGTCCCACCGCACACCTGTCCCGAGCGATGGGTCTGTGGGACGTCGTGCTGCTCAACATCGTCGCCATCGTCGGACTGCGCTGGCTCCTGACCGCCGCCCAACTCGGCCCCCAGTCCATCCTGCTGTGGGTCCTCGCGCTGGTGGTCTTCTTCATTCCGCAGGGCTTGGCCGTCGCCGAGCTCAGCGCCCACTATCCCCAGGAAGGCGGCCTGTACGTCTGGACCAGGGAAGCGTTCGGCCCCTTCCACGGGTTCGTGTCGGGGTGGTGCTACTGGGTCAACAACCTGATCTACTACCCTTCCCTCCTCATCTTCGTGGCGGGCAACGCAGTCTTCGTCCTCGGCGCCCACGCGGCGGGCCTGAAGGCCAATCCGTACTACACGGCCGTCTTCAGCACCGGCGTGCTCTGGCTCGCCATCGTCCTGAACATGATCGGGCTACGCACGGGCAAGTGGGTGCAGAATCTGGGCGCGATCGGGACCTGGCTGCCTGCGACCGTCCTGGTCGTCCTCGGCGTCATCGCCGGAATCCGGTTCGGGAGCAGCACGCACTTCAGCCTCTCGTCGATGATGCCCGATTTCGGCGCGCTGGACACGATCTCGTTCTGGGCGACCATGTGCTTCGGCTTCGCCGGCCTCGAGCTCGCGTCGGTGATGGGCGACGAGATCCGCGACCCCGAGCGTACGGTTCCGCGCGCCATCGTGATCTCCGGCGTCATCATCACCGCGATCTACATTCTCGGCACGGGCTCCATGCTGGTCGTCTTCAAGCCGGGCCACGTGGACATCATCTCCGGCATCGTGCAGTCCATCGGCTCCGTGGGCGACCGGTTGGGAATGCCGTGGCTGCTGAGTGTGATCGCGATCAGCATCACCGTTGGCGGCATCGGCGGCGCCGGAGCCTGGCTCGCGGGATCGGCGCGCGTCCCCTTCGTCGTCGGGCTCGACAACTTCCTCCCACCCGCGATGGGTCGTGTCCACCCGAAGTGGGGCACGCCCTACATCGCCATCCTCGTGCAGGGCATCCTCTCCACGGTCTTCATCCTGATGAGCGTGGTGGGGTCGACGGTGAAGGAGGCGTATCTCGTCCTGCTCGACGCCACGCTCATCATCTACTTCATCCCGTACCTCTACCTGTTCATCGCCCTGGTGGTGCTGCGCTTCAAGCGTGCGCACGACGCCGACGCTCCGTCCGGCATGGAGGTGCCGGGCGGCAAGGCGGGACTCTGGCTCACCATGGCGTTGGGGTTCGGAGCGACGCTGCTCTCGATCATCCTCAGCCTGGTGCCGCCCAAGGGCGTGACCGATGCGTGGAGGTTCGAGGGAAAGATCATCGCGGAGACGATGGCGCTCATCCTGGTCGGGCTCACCTTCTACTGGCGGGGGAAACGCGCGGCCGCCGCGAGCTCCCGGGCGCGGGCGGAAATCCGTTAGCGACGACGGCTTGCCGCCCGGCCACGGGCGATCTACCCTGCCTGTAATTCGAGAGCCGCGGCGTCTCCCTCCCACTCGGCCCTGCATCCGTCGTATCCGTCGAGGATGAACCCGATGTCCACCCATCGTAGCTCGCGCGCAGGCAGTGGTCTCCTCCTCTTCCTCGCCTTCCTCGGAGGGTGCGACCGCGCCGCGCCGGGAACCGCGGGGCGCCAGAACCCGTTCTTCGAGGCCAGCACGCTGCCGTTCCAGGCGCCGCCGTTCGACAGCATCCGCGACGCGGACTACAAGCCCGCCATCGAGGAGGGGATGAAGCGCCAGCTGGCGCAGGTGGATTCCATCGCCGAGCAGCAGGCGGCACCGACGTTCGACAACACGCTGGTGGCCATGGAGCGCTCCGGCGCACTCCTGACACGGGTCATGAACGTCTTCAACGCCATCACGTCGGCCAACACGGATGACACGTTGCAGGCGGTGCTGACGGAGGAGGCGCCGAAGCTGGCGGCGCACAGCGACGCGATCTACCTGAACGCCAAGCTGTTCCAGAGGATCAAGAGCCTGTACGACCGGAGGGACAGCCTGGGGCTGGACCCGGAGCAGAAGCGGCTCGCCTGGTATTACTACGACCGGTTCGTGCGCTCCGGCGCGCTGCTGTCCGACTCGGACAAGGCGAAGCTGCGGTCGTTGAACCAGGAGGAATCGAAGCTCTCCACCGAGTTCCAGAACCGGCTGCTGGCGGGCACCAAGGCGGGTGCCGTCGTGGTGGACGACAGCACGGAGCTGGCGGGACTGGGCACGGCGGACGTGGCCGCGGCCGCGCACGCGGCGGAGCGGCGCGGCCTCGAGGGCAAGTGGGTGCTGCCGCTACAGAACACCACACAGCAGCCGGAGCAGGCGTACCTGAAGGACCGCACGCTGCGAAAGCGGATCTTCGAGGCGTCCACGATGCGCACGGAGCACGGCGACTCGAACGACACGCGCGGCGTGATCCAGCGCCTGGCGCAGGAGCGCGCCGCACGGGCGAAGCTGCTGGGTTATCCGACGTATGCCGCCTACGAGCTGGCCGACGAGATGGCGAAGACGCCCAAGGCCGCCATCGGGCTGCTGACGCAGCTCGTGCCGCCGGCCGTGAGGAGGGCCCACGTCGAGGCGGCCGACATGCAGAAACTGATCGATCGGGAGCACGGCGGATTCAAGCTGCAGGCCTGGGACTGGCAGTACTACGCTGAGCAGGTGCGCAAAGCCAAGTACGACCTCGACGAATCACAGATCCGGCCGTACTTCGAGCTCGATCACGTACTCCAGGACGGCGTGTTCTACGCCGCCAACAAGCTCTACGGGCTGACGTTCAAGGAGCGCCACGACATTCCCGTCTACAACCCCGACGTGCGGGTCTTCGAGGTCTTCGACGCGGACAGCACGCCGCTGGCGCTCTTCTACTGCGACTACTTCAAGAGGGACAACAAGGAAGGCGGTGCCTGGATGGATCGCTTCGTGGGCCAGTCCCACCTCCTGGGCACCAAGCCGGTCGTGTTCAACGTCGCCAACTTCACCAAGCCCGCACCCGGACAGCCGGCGCTGCTCAGCTTCGACGACGTGACCACGATGTTCCACGAGTTCGGGCACGCGCTGAACGGCATGTTCTCGAACGTCGAGTACCCCTCGCTCGCGGGCACCAACACGTCACGCGACTTCGTGGAGTTCCCGTCGCAGTTCAATGAGCACTGGGCCCTGGATCCGGAGGTCTTCGCCCACTACGCCCGCCACTACCAGACCGGCGCGCCCATGCCGGCCGAGCTGGTGGCGAAGATCCGCAAGGCACGCACGTTCAACCAGGGCTTCGCCACCACGGAATATCTCGAGGCCGCGCTGCTGGACATGGCGTGGCACACGCTCGGGGCGGACGCTCCGCTCCAGAACGTGGACAGCCTCGAAGCGCAGTCGCTCCGGAAGGACGGGTTCGACATCCCGCAGGTCCCGCCGCGCTACCGCACGAGCTACTTCGCCCACATCTGGGACGGCGGCTATGCCGCCGGCTACTACGCCTACATGTGGGCCGAAGTGCTGGACGACGACGCGTTCGCCTGGTTCCAGGAGCACGGTGGGCTCACCCGCGCCAACGGCCAGCGCTTCCGCGACATGATCCTGTCGCGCGGACGCACCGAGGACGAGGCGGCCATGTTCCGGGCATTCCGGGGCAGCGACCCGAGCATCGAGCCGCTGCTCGAGAACCGGGGACTCGGGACGGGGAGGAAGTAGGGCGCCAACGACAGGGAGCCCACCGACACGGGGCGCTCAGCCGGGCGGTGAGCCGGTCTTGCTCGATGCGCTGTCGGGGACGCGGTAGTGGAGACCCATCGCGTCGAAGCGCTCGAAGTGCCACCGGAGGCGACGCAGGAAGTCCGGGTAGCTCTTCCGTGACGGATCGCTCCAATCCACCTCCGAGAGCGCGAGCATGCGCGGGAGCACCATGTACTCCACGTGCGCCGGCGTGGCCATGTACTCCGTCCACACGTTGCCCTGGGCGCCCAGGACGTGGCGGGCCTGGTCGGGCGTGAGGCTGTCGGGCACCGGCTCGTAGGCGTAGACCTTCTCCAGCGGGTTGTACCCACCGATGGCGAGTGGCTCGGAGCCCTCCGGACCCTGATAGTAGTCGAAGTAGAGTGGGGAGGTCGGTGTCATGATGACGTCGTGGCCCTGACGCGCCGCGTCGATGCCGCCTTGGATGCCCCGCCACGACATCACGGTGGCGTTGGGGGCGAGGCCTCCCTCGAGGATCTCGTCCCACCCGATGAGGCTCCGGCCGTGGGCATTGAGGAACCGCTCGATGCGGCTCGTGAACCAGCTCTGGAGCTCGTCCTCGTCCGTGAGCCCCTCGCGCTTCATGACGGCCTGGGCCGTGTCGCTCGCCTCCCAGCGGGTCTTGGGGGCCTCGTCGCCACCGATGTGGATGTACGTGCCGGGGAAGAGGTCCATGACCTCGGTGAGGACGTTCTCCAGGAACGTGAACGTAGCCTCCTTGGGGCAGAAGATGTCGTCGTACACCCCCCAGTGGGTCCCCACCTGGAAGGGACCCGGCGTGCACGCCAACTCGGGGTACGCCGCCAGCGCGGCCAGGGCGTGGCCGGGCATCTCGATCTCGGGGATGATCGTGACGTAGCGCTTCTGCGCGTACGCCACGATGTCTCGGATCTCGTCCTGTGTGTAGTAGCCGCCGTAGGGCGTGCTGTCGCCCACGAAGGGGTCCGCGTTCTTGCCCACCTGGGTCTCGGCCCGCCACGCCCCGATCTCGGTGAGCTTCGGGTAGCGCTTGATCTCGATGCGCCACCCCTGGTCGTCGGTGAGGTGCCAGTGGAAGTAGTTGAGCTTGTAGAAGGCGAGGAGGTCGATATAGCGCTTGATGAAGTCGGGGCCGAAGAAGTGTCGGCTCACGTCCAGGTGCATCCCCCGGTAGGGGAAGCGCGGGGCGTCGGCGATGTCGACGGCGGCGATACGCACCGGAGCGCCGCCGGTCTGCGCGCCGCCGGTCCACTTCGGCGGGAGGAGCTGCGTGAGCGACTCGATGCCGTAGAAGAGTCCCGCGTGGTCGTCACCGGTGACGGCGATGCTCCTCCGGCTCACGCGCAGATGGTAGCCCTCGGCCGCACCCGGTCGGCCCACCCCCATGCAGACGTCGTGCGCGCCGCACGGGCCGGCTTGGACCGGGAGGCTCCAGCCGGTTGCGAAGCGCACGGGCGCCGCCCAGAACTCCGCCAGGCGACGGAGCTCCGCGTCGGAGGAGTCGGCCACGACCACGCGCGTCGCGGGACCCAGCTCGAAGTAACCCCTTTCCGGCGTCAGCGTCCTCGGTGCGGGAATGATGGGATACATCGACAACGGATGCGGACGAGCGGTGGCGCACCCCGAGAGGGTGGAGGCCAGAACGAGAAGGGCTACGAGGCGACGTTGGGACACGATGGCGACCAGGGGCTGAAGACGATCGACCGCGCGAAGTTGACGTGGGCGCGGCATCTCCGGCAAGGAACCGCCACAGGGCGGAGCTGCGCCATGCCGCACTCATCCTCCGGAAGCCACCGGCTCCCGGCAACGCCCGTCACGGTGCGAGGCTCACGGCCACTCGGGCGATTCCCTCCAGCATCTCCCGCAGCTCACGCTCGGTGGTGCGTACGTTCATGACGGTCACCCGCAGCACCCGGACGTCGTCGAGAACCGTCGTGGTGATCCATCCGCGTTCGTGGTTCCACTGCTCTCGCGCGCGCAGGTTCACCTCGTCCAGAGCCTCGTCGGAGCAGCCCGGAGCGCCGACCCAGCGGAAGCACAGGATGTTCGATTCCGGTTCGTGCAGCGCGACGAAGTCGTCCCGCTCGCTGACGATCTCCCAGAGACGGTGCGCCGTATCGCACAGGTGGTCGTAGAGGCGTCCCATACCGCGGGAGCCGTAGCGCTGCAGGACCGCCCACAGCTTGAGCACGTCGGCGCGACGAGAGCACATGAAGCTGCGGGTACCCTGATCCCAGCGTCGCCCCCCGTCGCCATCGTGAAAGAGGTACGGGGCCCGCTGCGAGAAGGCACGCTCCAGATCGCGCTCGTCGCGTGCGAGGACCATGCCGGTGCCGAGGGGCACGAGCATCATCTTGTGCGGATCCCAGGCGATCGTGCGCGCGTGCTCGATGCCCTTCAGGCGATGGCGGTGCTTCTCGGAGAGGAGAGCCGAAGCCCCGTGAGCCCCGTCCACGTGCAGCCACAGGTCACGCTCCGTGCAGAGGCGACCGATGGCGTCGAGATCGTCGAAGGAGCCCGTCGCGGTGGAGCCCGCGGTGGCCACGACGGCCATGACAGGGACGCCTTCGGCCCGCAGGCGGTCGAGCGTCGCCGCCAGCGCGCGCACGTCCATCCGGTGGTCGAGTGACGGTACGGCGACCGCACGGCGCATGCCGATCCCCAACTCGCCCGCCGCGCGGGTGACCGCATAGTGCGCGTGCTCCCCGCACACGATGGCCGGGGGATGGGCGCCGACGCCGTTCTCCCACGCATCGGGAATCAGCGCGTTACGCGCGGCCAGCAAGGCGGTGAAGGTCGCCTCCGTGCCTCCGGTCGTCACGGTGCCTCCCGCGTCCGCCCCGAAGCCCGCCAGCTCCGCCATCCACCGGATGACGCGCGTCTCGATGGCCGTGGCCGCCGGTGACATCTCGGCGACCGCAGTCGACTGGTTCAGCGCCCCGATGAGCGGCTCCATCCAGATGGCGGCGGGAAGCGGAGGTGACACCTGGTGACCCATGCACATCGGGTGGGAGAGGCGGATGCTGTTCGGCACCACCTCGGACGCGACGCGGCGCGCCAGGTCCTCCAGCGGGACCCCTTCGGCCGGAAGGGGCTCGTCGAAGAGGGCGTAGAGCTCGTCGCGTGCGAGCGTCGTCGACACGGGACCCTCGCCGTCCCGGGCGTCGTTCAGATACTCGGTGGCGAGAGCGAGGAAGCGTTCGGCCTCGGAGAGGGCGAGGTCGTGGTCCAGATCGGTCAGCGGGGAGTCCACGGGAATCGTCGGTTGTCGATGGGAACCCAGGCCGGATGTACGCACCCGTGAGCGGTGCGACCCATCATTCTCCATGCGCCGCGGACCGCGGTCAAATCCGCGCCCCGCCCAGCCTCAGGCCCGCTCGTCCAACTCGGCCCAGCGGGCGTAGGCCGCTTCGATCTCCCCGGGGAGACTCCGTGACCGCTCTCTCGTGTCGCGGATGGCGTCGGGATCACCGCGGTAGAACGCGGGGTCGGCCATGCGGCTATGGAGGGCCTCCAGCTCCCTCTCCAGCGACTCGATGAGCGCCGGCAGAGCCGCCCATTCCTTCTTCTCGCCCCAACTGAGCTTCTTCGGCTTGTCGGTGCAGGGAGTCGCCGGACGTTCCGGGGTGCTCCTGGTCTTTCGAGCGGGAAGGGGTGCGGGTGCGGCCTCCTGACGTGCCGCCAGCGTGCGCTGCCAATCCGAGTAGCCTCCCACGTACTCCTTCACGCTGCCTTCGCCCTCGAACACCAGGGTGCTCGAGCAGAGTCCGTCCAGGAATTGGCGGTCGTGGCTCACCACCAGGACCGTGCCGTCGTACTCCACCAGGCGGGCCTCCAGCAGCTCGAGGGTCTCGGCGTCCAGGTCGTTGGTGGGCTCGTCCAGCACCAGCACGTTGGCGGGTTGGGTGAAGAGCCTGGCCAGGAGGAGCCGGTTGCGCTCTCCACCCGAGAGCGCCCCCACCGGCTGGCGCGCGCGCTCGGACGAGAAGAGGAAGTCCTCCAGGTAGGAGTAGATGTGCCGGCTCCGGCCGTCGATGGTCACCTGATCGCTCCCGTGCGCCACGCTCTCGGCCACGGTGCGGGCCTCATCGAGCTGGACCCGATGCTGGTCGAAGTAGCTCACCTTGAGGGCCAGACCATGCACGACGGTGCCGGCGTCGGGCTCGAGCTTGCCCAGCAGGACGCTCAACAGCGTGGTCTTGCCGCAGCCGTTGGGACCGATGATCCCCACCTTGTCGCCCCGGAGGAGGGAGGTGGAGAAGTCCTTCAGGATGACCTGCTCGCCCCAGGCGTAGTCCACGTGCCGGGCGGTGATGACCTTGGCCCCCGAACGTTCCGGCTGCTGGATGGTCATCTTGACCTGACCCACGCGCTCGCGGCGCGCGGCCCGGTCGGCGCGCAGCGCCTGCAATGCGCGCACCCGGCCCTCGTTTCGGGTGCGGCGGGCCTTGATGCCCCGGCGCACCCATGCCTCCTCCGCGGCCAGCTTCTTGTCCATCAGGCCCCACTCCCGTTCCTCGGCGGCCAACAACTCGTCCTTGCGACGGAGGTACGTAGGATAGTCGCACGCCCAGGACGTCAGCCCGCCCCGGTCCAACTCCACGATGCGAGTGGCCAACTTCTGGAGGAACGCCCGGTCGTGGGTGACGAAGAGGAGGGTCCCGGTCCAGCGCAGCAGAAAGGCCTCCAGCCACTCGATGCTCGCCAGGTCGAGGTGGTTCGTGGGCTCGTCCAGGAGGAGGAGGTCGGGCTCCCTGGCGAGCGCACGTCCCAGCAGGGTCCTGCGCTTCTGTCCGCCGGACAGAGCGGGGAAGCTTTGCTTACCGTCGAGTTGGAGGAGAGAGCAGAGGCGCCGCACCGCGTGGTCGCCCGGCGCGTGGCCCACCAGACCACCGTGAATCACGTCCTCCACGGTGCCCCTCATGTCTCCCGGCACTTCCTGGGTCAGCAGCGAGACGCGCACGCCGGCGTCCGCCACCAGCGTGCCCTCGTCGGGAGCGATCTGGCCCACGAGCAGCTTCAGGAGGGTGGACTTCCCCTCACCGTTGCGCCCCACCAGCCCGATGCGCTCCCCGCGCTCGATCTGCAGCGACGCGTCGTCCAGAAGTGGTCGGCCGCCGAAGGCGATGCGCAGGTTCTGACAAGAGAGAAGGGCCATGGCCCGGAAAGATCGCGGAGCCGACGCCAGGCGTCAGTCCCCCTCGGCCAGAGGAGCACGATGACGACCTTCTCCAGGCCACTTCGGCTCTGCTCCGCCGGGGACGACCCGGCGGGAACCGAGGCACGGGATGCCACGCGGGTCGAGCGGTCGAAGGCCCGACGTCCTATGTTGGGCGGCGTTGCCTCGGAAAGGTGCGAACTCGATTTGCCGGATTGAACCCGGCGGTGCGAACAAGACGACCATGAAAACGACGATCCATGTTGGAACGACGCTCGCGCTGGCTCTCACCCTGGTGGGTGGGACGTGGACGACGGCCACACCGGCCGGAACGGCTCCGCCCCGCCCGCAGGGCCCATGTGACATCTACGCCGCCGCCGGCGACCCCTGCGTGGCTGCCCACAGCACCACGCGCGCGCTGTATGCCTCCTACGACGGACCGCTCTACCGGGTGATGCGTCAGTCGGACGGCAAGACCCTGGACATCGGCGTCGTCCAGCCGGTCGCGTCTCCGGTCCCGGATGGGGGAGGATACGCCGACGCGGCCGCGCAGGACGCGTTCTGCGCCGACACGTACTGCTGGATCACCACGATCTACGACCAATCCCCCCACCACAACGACCTGACCCAGGCGCCTCGCGGCAACTTCAGCGGCCCCGCCATGGGCGGGGCCAACAACCTCCCGCTCGCCGACATGGCGCCGATCACGGTCATGGGCCACAAGGTCTACGGCGTTTTCATCGAGCCGGGAATGGGCCTGCGTAACGACGACCCGAAGGGCACCGCGGTCGACGACCAGGCGGAGGGGCAGTACTGGGTCATCAGCGGGCGGCATTACAACTCCGGCTGTTGCTTCGACTACGGCAACGCCGAGATCGACAGCCACGACGACGACAACGGCACCATGGAGGCCACCTATTTCGGCGATGCCGCCGGATGGTACCACGGGAACCCTCCCGGGCCGTGGATCATGACGGACCAGGAGAACAACCTGGTGGGGTGTGTGACCTCGGATGGATCCAAACGCTGCGACCTGCCGAGCATCACCT
>CAZFIS010000078.1:0-17286 GCA_964519125.1 uncultured Gemmatimonadaceae bacterium
ACGCGCTCCTTCGTCTCCGGGTCATAACGCACTGACATCGCTCCATTCTCTCCCATCCCGTGAGAACGGAGTCTCCATCAAACCCAGTACGGTTCACACGACCATGACTTCTTCCTGAGCACGCCAGCTCGAGCCAAGTCGTGTACGCCCAAGCGGGGGAGCTTCAGGCCCACGCAGGTCTGGACATCGCGTTAGCGTGTGAAACTGGATATCACTTGACAGGTGTAGCGTGGCAGCGCTGTCAGGTGCACGTCCAGCGCCCAATACCACCATTCGCCTACGCTGACTTACCGGCCGCTCGCTTGCGCCAGGCTCTCGCTATCTGCATCGACGCCAGAGCTAGAACGACGCTGAGGTAGGGCAAGGTTTCGATGAGCTGCGGTGGGATCCCGACTTGTTGCACTCGGTACTGCAAAGCCTCGAAGAAGCCGAAGACGAAGCACGCAATAGCCGTCGGACCGGGCCGAAAGCCACCAAAGTAGAATGCGGCCAGCGCAATGAATCCCCTACCTCCCGTCATCGCCTTGTTGAACAAGGTCAACTCGCCAAGTGACAGTTGCGCACCAGCAATGCCTGCTATGGCAGCGCACACAAGGATTGCCCCGTACTGGATGCGCCGGACTGGAATCCCACTCGCGCGAGCTGCCTCGGGATCCTCACCCACCGCTCGCACCCGAATCCCCCAAACGGCGCGACGAAGGACAAAGGCCGTGACGAAAACGCTAATCCAGGACAGGTATACGAGGATAGTGTGGCCCTGCAAGAGCCTTCCGATGACCGGCACGCCGGCTAACCATCCCGTGGGAACAGGTCCGAGGCCGTGGAGACCGGGTGGCGCGAACGCTCCCTGCACGTTGAATGCCACTGGCAGGATATATCCGGTGGCCCCGACCGCAAGGATGTTGATCGCGAGCCCTACAACGATAAGGTTCGCCCGAAGCGTCACAACGAAGAAGTCGAACACTAGACCCAGAAGCATGGCAGCCACTATGGCTCCTACAAGAGCCAACAGAACACTGCCAGTAAGGAATGACACCAGCACCCCGCCGAACGCGCCAGCCAGCATCATGCCCTCGATACCGATATTGAGCATCCCCGCCTGCTGAGCGATGATTCCACCCATGGCCGCGAGGAGAAGCGGTGTGGTGCTGTCCAGCGTGCTCGTCAGGACATTCAGCAGCACGGCATTCGTTCCTTCCTTTCGGTCATGAAGCGGCGGTCGCTTCCTTCTTCGCTCGACGAGCTCGGAATCGAATTCCAACCTTGACCGTGACCAAGAGGATCACGATGGCCTGGAGGACATTCACGAGATCCAGAGGGATGTTGGTGAAGAGTTGCATCGTTGTTCCGCCATTTCGCAAGGCTCCGATGAGTACCGCTCCCAAGATGGCTCCGATCGGATTGTTGTTCGCCATGAGGGCCACGGTAATGCCGTCGAAGCCGTATCCGGGGCTGAAACCCTGCACGAATCGGTAGTTCACGCCAAGCACCTGGGTCGCCCCACCGAGACCCCCGATGAGCCCAGAGATACACATGGCGGCCACAACGGTGCGGGCAAGCGGAATTCCCATGGTCCTGGCAAACCACGGGTTCAGACCCAGACTCCGGATCTCGAATCCCAGCACCGATCGCCGAATGAGCCATGCGGCAACGAAGGCTACGGCAACAGCAACGAGGAAGCCGGCGTTGAGCTGCGAGGAAGCGACTAGCCTAGGAAGCTCAGCCTGGCTCGCAATCGGTACGGACATCGAGTTAGCGGCTCCCGGGGCAAGAAATGGATAGGTCACCAGGTAGGCCGTGACGTCGATGGCGACATAGTTCAGGAGCAACGTCGTCACCACTTCATCTACTTGTAGATATGCCTTCAAGACTGCTGGAAGCAGCGCCCAAAGCAGTCCAGCTATGGCCGCCGCAAGAAAGGCCAGAGGAACGAGCATCCACCAGGGTAGCGTCGTCAACGTGAAACCCACCCAGGCGGCCGCAAACGCTCCCACGTAGAGCGATCCCTCAACACCCACGTTGAAGACGCCGGCCTGGAACGCCAGTGCTGTGGCCACGCCAGTGAAAATCAGCGGCGTCGCGTTCAAAAGTGTATCTGCGATGGCGCTTACACTGCCAAAAGCCTGCTGCCAGAGGAGCCCGTAAATCGCAATGGGACTACGCCCGGAGACGAGCAGAATCACGGCTCCCACAATTAGTGCAACGGCGAACGTGGAGAGAATGCGAGCAACCGTCCTCACGCAGCCTCCCTCCGCTTGCCGAGCATGAGCCGTCCGACTTCCTCGCGAGTTGCGGTGGACGCCAAGAGCTCCCCGGTAACGCTGCCTTCGTATACAGTGAGAATCCGATCCGACAGGGCGAAGATCTCGTCCAGGTCCCCGGACACGAGAAGGACCGCGCTTCCGTGCGACGCCAGGTCCAAGAGCTCCTGGTGCACGAATTGCATGGCACCGATGTCGATGCCGCGGCTCGGATGCACGGCCAGGACCACCTTTGGATGGTTACTGAGTTCCCTAGCGACAACCACCTTCTGGACGTTCCCGCCGGACAGTGTCCCGGCCAACGTGCTTGGGCCTTCCGCGCGTATCCTGTAGCGCCCGATGAGCTCGTCGCTCAGCTCTCGCAATGGCTTGCTGCGCAAGCTTCCGGCCACGGCATAGGGGGGCTCGCGATACCGGTTCCCGAGGAGATTCTCCGCAATCGTAAACTGGGCGCACGCACCCTCCTTGTCCCGGTCTTCTGGGATGAGGGCAAGGCCGAGGCGCCGCCGCTCGTACGTTTCCAGTTTGGTGACCTCCGATCCAGCAAGGTGCACCACTCCTTCCATAGGAAAGCGGAGCCCAGCAAGGGCCTCGATGAGTTCCCGCTGCCCGTTTCCCTCGACGCCCGCCATTCCGACGATCTCGCCCTCGGACACTTGAAGCGAGACTCCATGAACTGTGGTCACCCCAAGGTCATCCTTGACAGTAAGCCGCTTTGCTTCCAGAGCTACCGGTCCGGCCTCCCTCCCTTTGCTGCGTCGTAGTGGAGGCACTTCATGGCCGACCATTCGCTCTGCAATGGCCTCAGCCGTCGCTTCCGAGGTCAGCAGTTCTCCGGCCTTCCGTCCTCGCCGGAGAACGCTGATACGATCGGAGACTTCGAGGACCTCCCAGATCTTGTGTGAGATATAGACGATGGCCTTTCCGGCGGCCCTCAGCGATCGAATGGTTCCGAAGAGGCTGTTCGCCTCCTGCGGCGTGAGGACCGATGTTGGCTCGTCGAAGATCAGATAGTCGGCGCCGCGGTGCAACACTTTGAGAATCTCAACGCGTTGCCGGACGCCAACCGGTAGGGTAGCCACCCGGACATCGGGATCGAGTCCGAGCTCGTGTTGTTCCGCAAGCTCGGAAACGCGCGCCCGTGCAAGACGGCGATCGAACAACCCATATCGCTGTGGTTCGGCGCCCAGTACCACGTTCTCGAGCACCGTCAACGAAGGGTGTAGCTGGAAGCGCTGGTGCACCATCCCGATCCCCAGCCGCGATGCGGCTTGGGGATCGGGGATGTGCACGGCCTTACCTGCGATCTCGATGCTTCCTCGGTCCGGCTGAATGAGGCCGTCCAGGACGCGCATCAGCGTGGTCTTCCCGGCGCCGTTCTCGCCCACGACCGCATGGATCTCGCCCATGTCGAGATCAAAGTCCACGCGGTCCAGCGCCTGAACGGAGCCGAAGGCCTTGCTGATACCGCGCACCGAGATCGCTGAACTCATTGCCCGATGCCGAGCCTCTGAAGAACAGCCTGCGGATCCGAAACGGCCGTGATGTCGGTGGGCTTGATGGACCCATCTAGGATTCCCGCGCGGATCTGGTCGAGCTTCGTGATGTCCTTTGCAGGAATCATGTCCTTCGTGTAGCGCATGGGGCTGAGCCCGACACCGCCGGCAGCCAAATCCAAGGTCATGATCGTGCCGCCCTTGAGACTACCGTTGAGGTCCTCTTGGATCAGGTTGTAGACAGCGATATCGGAATGCTTCACCATGCTCGTCAAGACATTCCCTGGAGCCAGGTAGTCCTGGTCCGTATCGACGCCGATCGCGAAGTGGCCTGACTCCTTGGCTGCATCAATGACGCCCTGACCGGTGCCACCTGCGACCTGATAAACGATGTCAGCGCCCTGTTCGAACATCGCTTGGGTCATCTGCTTGCCCTTGGCCGGGTCTCCGAAGCTATTTGCGTAGGCGGTCAACACCTTCACTGAAGGATCGATGTAGTGTGCCCCCTCGATGTAGCCCACGATGAACTTGTCGATACCCAGGGACTTGGTACCGCCGATGACGCCGATGACTTTCTGGTCATTGATCCCCTTGATCGAGGGGTCCTCCGTGACCATTGCAGCGAGTGCGCCAGCGAGGTACGAGCCCTGCTGCTCGCCGAACATCACAGACGTCACGTTGGGCTCGTCGACGACGGTATTTAGGATGGCGAACTGCGTATTGGGGTAGTCGGGAGCTACGCGCTTGAGGGCGTCGGCCGTGCTGAACTCCAGGTCGATGACGAGGTTGAAGCCGGCCTTGGCAGCGCTCCGAAGCACGCTCTCTCCCTGAGAGACGATGTCGTTCGACTGGACGGCACGCACCTCGATCTTGCCCGCGAAATCCTTCGCCGCCTTCTGTAACCCCTGGTAAGCCAGGTCGTTATACGACAGGTCGCCGAGGCCCCCCTGCGCAATGATGAGGGCCACCTTGAGCGGTCCCTGCGCCATCGCAATGGGCACCGCCCCAGCCAACAGGACGAACAATCCGATGATCCACCGTCGCTTCATAGTCACTGACCTCCTTCACCTTCCGTCGTGGGCGCGCCAATCCTGACGTGCTTCCACGCCAAGTAGTTGGCCATCCCATAGCGACCGAGTTCGCGACCCGAGCCGCTCTCCTTCCAACCCCCGAAGGGCATGGAGAGCTCGGACACATCATTGACATTGATGCCCACACCACCTGCCTCCAGGCCCCATGCAAGGCGCATGGCCCGGTCCAGGTCGCGGGTGTACACGTATGCCGCAAGGCCGTAGCGAGTGTCGTTCGCCGATCTCAGGGCCTTCGCTTCACTGTCGATTCGCTGAATAGTGACGACGGGCCCGAATACCTCGTCGCGCATGACACGGGTATCCGGATCGGCGTCGAGCAGCACAGTCGGTGCGTAGAAGTGACCACGCCCGTGGTCACCGTCCAGCATGCGCACCCCGCCGGTTGCGACGCGTCCGCCCCTTTCCTTCACTTCGAGTACCGCCTGCTCAAGCCCCTGGACTACCTTCTCGCTCACGACAGGCCCAAAATCAGCGTCGGCCGTGCGCAGACCGTCGTCGACACGCAGCTCCCGCGCGCGGTCGACGAAGGCCTCGACAAAGTCCTTGCACACGGACTCCTCTACGTAGATCCGTTTCACCGCGATACAGATCTGGCCCGCGTTCGAGTAGGATCGCCGCAACGCACCGG
Organism: uncultured Gemmatimonadaceae bacterium; assembly: GCA_964519125.1. Lineage (GTDB taxonomy): Bacteria > Gemmatimonadota > Gemmatimonadetes > Longimicrobiales > Gaopeijiaceae > SZUA-318. The sequence goes on from CAZFIS010000078.1 coordinate 5,477, forward strand.
TAACGGCCTTCTCCATGTCCGCGTCGGCGAATACGACGAAGGGTGTGTGGCCGCCCAACTCGAGCGTCACGGGCTTCAGGTGTTCGGCGGCGACCATCCCGATGCGTCGACCTACGTTTGTGGAGCCGGTGAAGGCTACCGCCCTTGTATCGGGATGGGCGATCAAGGCCTCTCCGACTTCTGCCCCGCCAACAAGGACCTGGGCCGCCGTCTCCGGAATCCCGGCTTCGTGAAGGAGTGCGACCATGGCCCGGACAGCGAACGGAGTCTCAGGTGGTGGTTTCGCGACGACGGAGCACCCGGCGGCAAGGGCAGGTGCGAGCTTCCAAGCAAGAAGTTCCACTGGGTAGTTTGACGGGCCGATGGCCACCACGGGCCCCACGGGTTGGCGGAGCGCCACGCTGAACGACCTACCTGCAGCGCCGAGCTGGGCAGGTCCCTCGATGCGGAGGGCCTCTTCAGCGTAGAGCCGGAACGTCCTCGCGGTGACGCGCCACTCCTTCCTGCTATCGACCAGGGGCTTCCCCTGTTCGCGCGTCAGCAGCCGCGAAAGTCCCTCGAGACGCTCTTCGATCAGCCTTGCCACCCCTTGCAGAGCCTCGTAGCGATCGTCGGGGGACACGTCGCGCCATACACGGAATCCATCGGCGGCTCGCCTCAGAGCAGCATCTGCATGCGCCGGTGAGGCATTCGGCGCCCGCCCCACCAGCTTGCCATTAGCGGGGTTGACAACATCGATGGCAGGGGCGTTCTCTTTCGCCCACTCGCCATTGACGAGCCGATCGAAGTCGACCATCAATCCTCATGCCTCCACAGGCGGTCCTGAAAGGCCTGCACGTAGTCGCGGCGCATCTCATCGGGAATTCGATTGCCCGCTCGGTCAATATGGCCGAGCACCAGAGGTTCGACGCCGCGCCCAAGAAGCCCTTCAGCCGTGGCGGCCACCAGCGCACCGACGAGCGCCATGGACAGTGACGTGGAGACCGCAGCCACTCGCTGGTCAAGGCCTTCGAGCGCGAGCACCGCGTCTCCGAACGGCGCATGGTTGTCGAGGACAACATCTGCAACGTCGCTCAAGCGTTTTCCGCTGCTATGTCGAGGCGTTGCCGTTCCAGAGTGCTCGCGGGAAGTAATCGCGATAAGCGGGTACCCGGCCTCCTTCACCTCAAGTGCGACCTCCATCACGACACGGTTGACGCCCGAGTGGGACGAGATGACAAAGGCGTCACCCTGATGGATCGGGTAGCTGTCTAGGATTGCCTTGCCGTAGCCTTCGGCCCCCTGGAGGTAGCGGAACTGGTGCACGCTCCCCTCGCCTCCCACACGTAGGTGAGGGCCGAGCGCCTCGATGACGATAGGGTGCCACCCCACGAACGAACCCGTTCGCGGAAAGGCCTCCATCGCCGGCATCGACCCGTGGCCGGTCCCGAAGAGATGGACCAGACCTCCTTCGGCAATGGCCTTCGTGCAAATCTGTGATGCCTTGTCCAGTGATTGCTGCTCGTCCTTCCGCAGTTGTTGCATGCGTTCCAGCAGTTCTCCAAGGTAGTCGTTGAAAGCGCTCAATGTGTCGCTCCTTCCCGTTCCTCGTTCCTGGTCGCCACCAGGGCGGCTAGTGCCGTACGTACAAGGTCGCGTTCCAGGTCATGCCGCTCTCCCGCCTCCACCGCGCCGCCGCCGGTCGAGACAGTGGCCGCGCAGAGGCTGACGGCAGCGACCCCGAGGACACGGGCACTGACAAAGAGACTCGCGCTCTCCATATCCATGCCCGCGACCCCCCAACGCCTGAGGGTCTCGATCGAAGGCGCAAAAGTCGGTCGGCCGGAGCGTGGTTGCATCTGGCTGTAAAACCCGTCGAAACTGGCGACAAGGCCTTCCACCCAGGGTCGACTCGATGTCGCCAGCGCCTCTCGAAACCTCGCGTATAGCGGACCGTCGGGCACGGCAGGAACGGCCAACGGCACATACGTGCTCGAGGTGCCCTCGAAGCGGCAGGCGGCCTGAGCGAGCACCATCGTACCGAGCGGATCATCGATCGCCATCGTCGTCCCGATGCGAGCGAGCTGGCGCGCACCCAGTTCCACCAGCTCCTCGACCGCAACGGTCAGCGCCGGGGCCCCCATACCCGTCGCGACCATGGTGATGGGCACGCCCCGGTATTGGCCGCTGAAAACGTGAAACTCACGGTTCTGCGATACGGGCCGCAGGGAAGGCTCGACTTCCTGGGCGAGTGCGATTCGGGCATGGTCGCCAACCAGGATCACGCGCTCAGCCACATCCTGTGCGTCACACTGCAAGTACCAGGCGCTCACAATCCGTCCTCCGCTCGCAATGCCTCGAGCCCCTCTGTCAGAGAGACCACACGGCCCATATAGCGATCGATGTCCTCGAGCGACGCCTCGTGCAGGTTCTGCCGGTTGGAGCCCGTCGCCTCCCGCGGCAGCAAGACATCGTAGCCATAGGCGAATGCGTCCTGGATGGTTGCCCGGACGCAGACGTGACTCTTCACGCCGGCGACCACCAGGCGACTCACCACCCGTTCCCGCAGCAGAAGGTCGAGATCCGTCCTGAAGAACCCGCTGTAGCGTCGCTTCGGCACAACGATGTGACGGTCGTGCTCGGCAAGCCAGGGCGCGACCGCTGCATCCCAGCTGCCCTCCAGGCAGTGCACCGGCAGCTTCGCGAACTCGAAGTCTGGACCTGGACGGTGGCGCTCTACGACGTGAACGACAGGGCGATTGCTCTCGAGAGCTGTCACCACGAGCCGGTTGATGGGTTCGTGCAGGCGGACATATGACGGGTCGTAATTGACCCCATCGGCATCAAAGAAATCGTTGATCACGTCCACCAGGACGAGTGCTGAACTCACGTCGCCTCCCGTTCCAACCACGCCACGTCCGCTCCTGAACCGAATGCCAAGTGATAGCGCTGTCGAAGAGCCGGAAGGGTGGGCAGCGCCGCCTGACATCCCCACCCCTCTACCGCAAAGCTGGCCACTACGGCGCCAATCCTCGCAGCAACCACGGGTTCGGCACCCTCCAGCAGCGCGAATACCACGCCCGCCGTGAACGCATCGCCGGCGCCGGTAGGCTCCACGACTCGCTCGGGGGCAACCACTGGCACCTCAACGGAACCTGCCGGGTGATGTACTACCGCGCCCGCGGGGCCACGCGTCTCAACGACCCAGTGGGGGCCCAGCACGAAGACGTCCTCGACGTCGCGGGCCTTGAGCGCGGAGAGAAGGTACTCGAACTCCCCCTGGTTGGCGAATACCAGATCGCAGTGCGCCAGCAGGCTCCGCACTCGGTCGGGACCGAAAGCGATAAGGTCCCGCTTGAGCTGCAGGGCGATAGGGATGCCGCGCTGTTCGGCCAACTCGATCACGGCCAAGTTCACCTCGACCGGGCCTACCGTTGCTACGAGCCTCTCGGTGCCGCTGAGGTCGAGGCTATCGGGGCCCTTCCAGTCACGCATCGCTCCGGGGTCGAAGTAGAGCTCGGAGTCCCGGTCATCAAGAAAGAGGTAGCTCTGAGGCATCAATTGGCCCGGCCGGACTTCCACGTGCGACACGTCGACGCCGGCCCGCTGTAGCTCCGCAACGTACGACTGGCTCTCCACATCGTCACCGACCGCGAAGCACGTCGCCACTGAAACCCCGACTCTTGCAAGCGCCACCGCCACGTTCGCCGCGCATCCCCCCTGCGTTGGCGAAGGCCAGAGCTCTTTCACGATGCGGGTCTCACCTCGCCCGCCAAGTCGATCGACCCTGGCGATGTGGTCGAGGCTCGGATAGCCGACCGTGAGCACCCGCTTACCTCCGAAGCTCACGATCTGGTCTCCTCCGACGGTTCGGCCACGCGAAGTGACAGCGAGTAGCGGTATACGTCGCTGCGGTACCTGGCATAGACGGCTTCGATCGGTTGACCATCCTCGCTGTAGGTCGTACGTGTCACCAGAAGCAGGGGACTACGAATGTCGACATCGAGGTGCTCGGCTTCGAACGCACTCGCCGCGATGGACTCAATGGTCTCGTCTGCGCGGAACACGGCCTTCCCTGCGTCGCGAAGGACGGCATACAACGACGAGTACTCAGTGAAGCCCGAAAGGTCCAGGCCGGGCGACGGAAGGTAGCTTGTATGGATCCCGACAGGATGCGCGTCAGCCAGTCGCAGACGCTCGCAAAGCCAGACCTCGTCCTTGGCGTCGAGCCGAAGCAAGCGTGCGACTTCGACCGGTGCCGAGACCTTCTCGAGTCTGAGAATCCTGGACGACGACACCAACCCACGACTCGTCATGTCGTCGCTGAAACTCGTCAGCCTTTGTGTCTCGTGCCGGAATTTCGGGAAGCTTACGACGGTTCCGACACCCTGCCTGCGCTCGAGAAGGCCCTCGTTCTCTAGGCTCGCGAGTGCTTGTCGGAGCGTCATGCGACTGACGCTCAACTCCCTGGCGAGCTCTCCCTCGGGAGGCACCGTGCCACCCCACGGCAGGATCTCGCTTCCCACCAGGCCGCGAAGCGCCTCACGGATCTGGACGTGCAGAGGCACGCCTGACGAGCGGTCCAGGACGGTTCGTTCCACGATCGAGGCGAGGTCGGGCACCAAGCAACTCCCCAGCGTCGAAAAGGTCTAGACGTATAGACTTATGGACGCATTCTAGTGAAGCGCGCCCGGAACGTCAACTACGCCGGCCCGCCAATCGCCTAGTGTCCCAACGACCCCTTGACTTCGCCGTCCGCCAGCAAGAGACCGCCAAGGGCCAGGAGGAACGCCGTAGGTTTGTACGTAGCTGCAATACAACAGTTTGACATCACGTGGTTAACCGCTTAGATTTGGTCTAAGCAGCACTGCGGCTGGAACTGCACCCCGGAGGCAACGCCAGTAGTGCTACGTGTGTGCCTGTCGTGGTTAAGCGGTTAACAGGACGTCGCACGGTACTCCTGGAGGAGCCGGTTGCCAACCATCAAGGATGTCGCAAAACTCGCACGCACGTCGACCGCGACCGTTTCCTACGTCTTCAACGGGAAGCGCAAAGTCAGTACGGCAACCGAAGCCCGCGTACGCGAAGCAGCTGTGACCCTCGGGTACATGCCCAACCAGGCGGCACGCACGCTGGCAACCAAGTCCTCGAGGACCATCGCAGCCGTGCTGAGCGATATCGCCAATCCGTTCTTTGCACCAATGCTGCGCGGCGTAGAGGAAGTCGCCAGACGACGCGGCTATCTCCTCCTCGTTGGTGACAGCAACGAGAGTGTCGAACGCGAAGAAGAGTATCTCGCGTCCCTCACCGACCGATACATCGACGGAATCCTTCTGTCGCCGGCGAGCGACCAGCATCGCCCGCCACGTGGGATCGAGGCATGGGCTGGGCACCTGGTCCTTGTGAATCGTCGCCTCGAGGGCGTCAACAGTGACCTCGTCACGACGGACAACAGACTGGGCGCCATGTCCGCCGCCCGCCACCTTCTGGAGCAAGGCCACACGAGGATCGCGATCATCGTTGGGCCGCAAGATGTGAGCACACATGCCGAGCGTCTCGCTGGATTCTCCCAAGCGCTACGAGACGCCGGCGTGCCACCCCCCAAGTCGATGATCCGCACGGTCGGGCTGGATTCCGGGTCGAGTTACGCCGCTACCAAGGACGTCTTCGCGAGTAGAAAATCGAGCCCCACAGCGCTGTTCTGCTCGAGCGGGATCCACGCACTTGGGGCATGGCAAGCCCTCCTCGAGATGGGGCTCTCCGTGCCAGGGGACGTGTCGTTCATCACGTTCGACCGGCCTTCCTGGACTCAACTTGTGCAGCCGCCCATCACGACCATCGAACAACCGAGCTACGAGATGGGTCGCAAGGCAGCGGCGCTCCTACTCGATGATATTGACCGTCGACAAGGGACGCAAGGCGCTCAGAGCCCTCGAAAGCCCCGGCATGTCCGGCTTCCGCCACAGCTTCACATTGCCGGGTCCGTAGCAATTCTTCGCCCGCAGACTGACGGGGGGAGGTGAATCCGATCGTCCACTTCAGCCGCGGCACGATGCCGCGGACCGTGCTTGCAACCTGACTTCAAGCCGACCCCGACTCAAGGAGGCCAACAACGTGGGACCCAAGCTCGCCCGTAGCACTCGCGTGCTCATCCTGACCATCGTCAGCTTCGTGTTCGTCGTGCTTTCATCCGCGACCGCGCAAACGTTCCGCTTGGCGCACATTTCCACCGCCACGTCACCCGCTCAGCAAGGAGCTCAGCTCTTCGCAAAGCTGGTCAACGAAAACACCAACGGGAAGTACGACATCAAGATCTTTCCGAACAGCCAGCTCGGATCGGCACCCCAGTACACGCAGCAGATCAAGCTCGGCACCCTCGCCCTCGGCCTCGTGACCTCCGGGCAGATGCAGGAGTACATCAAGCAGTACGCCATCATCGAGACTCCTTTCATGTTCGACGGCCTCGATCATGCCCATCGGGTTCTCGATGGTCCTGCCGGCGACCAACTGGCCAAGCTGGCGGAGGCCCAAGGGTTCATCGTTCTGAGCAATTGGGAGTGGGGTTTCCGCCAGATCACCAACAGCGCTCGGCCGATCAATGTGCCCTCCGACATGAAGGGGCTCAAGATGCGGGTCCCAAATGAATTCCAGATCCGGGACATGATGCAGGCACTGGGAGCACAAACTGAGACCATCGCCTTCCCCGAGCTGTACACAGCTCTCGCACAGGGAGTGGTGGACGGCCAGGACAACCCGATCCAAACGATCTACGACCAGCGCTTCTTCGAAGTTCAGAAATACCTGGCGATCACCAATCACGCGTACAACAGTCAGATGTTGGTAATGGCCAAGCCCTTCTGGAATCGTCTCTCACCCGAAGAGCAGAAGGTATTCGTTGACGCCTCCAAGCAAGCAGGCGATCTCGTCCGGAAGCTGGACGCTCAGGCCCAAACCGACCAGATCCAGCAGATGGAAAGCAACGGTGTGACCGTAACGCACCCAGACATCCCGGCCTTCCGAGAAGCCGTCAAGCCGGCGGTTCAGAAGGTCATCGATTACGTGGGGGCGGACTTCGCCAATCAGTTCATGAGCGAGGTGGATGCAGCGCGGTAGCCGAACGTTCGGCGATTGCGCCATCCTCATCATGACTCCGCGGACTCCCACTCAACGCGCAACGAGCCGACGGTGGGAGTTCATACGATGACGACCACCCACGACATCGGGGCCGGCCACAAAGTGTGCCGGCCGGCCCCCTTACTTCCGTCCAAGGGGGCAAGCCAACCATGATGCTGTGGGTGCCGTTCATCGCCCTCGTGGGCCTGATCGTGCTAGCGGTGCCGGTCGCGTTCGCCATGGGGTTGGCGGCGCTCATCACGCTCTGGGCCAACCACGCCCTGTTCCTGCTCCCTGCCATCAGCGAACGAATGCATGCGGGCACTACATCGTTCCTACTCCTTGCGATTCCCTTCTTCATCCTCGCTGGCTATTTGATGAACGCGGCGGGCATGACAACCCGGCTCTTCACCTTCGCGAACTACGTCGTCGGACGCTTCACCGGCGGCCTGGGACACGTCAACGTCCTCGCCAGCATGATCTTCTCGGGCATGTCCGGTTCTGCCGTCGCTGACGCTTCCGCCCTCGGCGCCATCGAGATCAAAGCGATGACCGACGCAGGCTATGACCGGGCGTTCTCCGCCGCCATCACCGCCGCATCCTCAACGATCGGTCCCGTGGTTCCTCCCAGCATCCCCTTCGTGATCTATGGCGGTATCGCCGGCGTATCGGTGGGAGCGCTCTTCCTGGCAGGATTCCTACCTGGGATCATCATGGGCATCGCGCTCATGGTCGCCGTGTACATGGTTGCTAGGAGGCGAGACTTCCCCACCGTCGTGAACCGCCCGACCCTTCGCACGTTGCTGCGTAGCTTCCTCGACGCCATCGCCGCCCTGGGGACCGTGGTCATAATCGTGGGCGGGATCATTGGTGGCCTCTTCACCCCCACCGAGGCCGCGGTGGTGGCCTCCTTGTACGCGCTCGTACTGGGGCTCTTCGTTTACCGCACACTTCGCCTACAAGACCTGCCTGGGATTCTCTGGAACACCGCCCGCAGCTCAATCCAGGTGCTCTTCATTATCGCGGCTGCCGCAGCGTTCGGCTTCGCGCTCACCTACCTCAACATCCCGGATACGCTAGTTAACCTCGTCAGCCAGCATCAGGGCAGCCCCGTCGTGATCCTCCTTGCGATCAACGCGTTGATTCTCGTACTGGGGATGTTCATGGAGGGCATCAGCATCATGCTGATCGCCGTCCCAGTACTGCTTCCAACAATCCATCTTCTCGGCATCGACCCCGTCCATTTCGGCGTCGTGTTCACGCTCGACATCATGATCGGACTCATCACCCCTCCAATGGGCCTATCCCTCTACGCTGTGATGACCGTCTCCAAGACCCCAATGCCAGCGCTTCTAAAGGAGCTGACGCCCTACTACATTGCGCTCCTCGTCGCCCTCGTCATCGTGACCATCTGGCCAGCCATGGTCCTCGCCGTACCGCACTGGTTGATGGGCTATGGAGGGTGACGTCATGAGCCCCCGTCGCGACGCCTCTCAAACAGCGCACCTCTCCGAGGCTCAGGCAAGTGTAGTAGAAGAGCTTCCGAGCGCACCCGGTGCTCCTCTTCCCCACCGCCTCGGCAAAGTGGTGAACGCCACCGCGACAGCGCTGCGGATCGTGGTCGGGACCCTGATCGTGGCGCTGCTTCTGGTCCTCACCTGGAACATCGCCGTACGCCTTCTGAACATCAGCGGCTACGACATCCCTACCGAGATCATCGACCTAGGGTTCACATGGATGGTCTTCCTCGGCGCTGCCGTGCTCGTCCATGACTGGGACCACATCGAAGTGCCCGTCCTCCTTTTGCTCGTCAAGGGCGTGCGAAGCCGTCTCCTTGCGCACGGCGTCATCACGCTCCTGAGCCTTGTGGTGTCCGTAGCCGTTACCTACTCCGGCTGGAAGCTCCTGCAAGCCTCGTCAGGACGCTCTAGCCCCATGCTTCACCTGCCCACACCACTCTGGTACGCCAGCGTTCTAGTTGGCTTCGGCCTCATCACAATCAGCCTTAGCCTACGTCTCGCTTCCTACGCTCACCAACTCACGACTAAACAGAGGGCCGACCCATAAGGCCTACATCCCTACACCACCTCTTGGAACTCTCGCTCCAACACGAGCGAAGGGAAGGAGCACATCCATGAAAGTTGCCAAGGCCTGGGAAGATGAAGGCGTCGTCATCGGCGCTCCATTCATCCGACGCATCAAGGTGTTGTTCGCCCCCGACAAGGACGGCGTCGAGGAGCTCACATTCAGCCACGCCCTTATCCCGCCCGGAAGTCAGACCGACTATCACGTTCACGACCGTGGAGAGCTGATCTACATTGTCCGCGGGCGCGGCACCGCAGTCTGCGAAGGAGAGGAGATGCCGATCCAAGAAGACATGGTCTTCTGGGTGGAAGCCGGCGAACACCACCAGATGAAGAACACGGGCACCGAAGAACTCAAGCTGGCCACCGTCTTCGTACCGCCCTACACCGCGGAAGCCAACTACAAGCGCTGCGTCGACGCAGCCCAAGAGAACTAGGCCTCACTCTTCCACACTCTGTGCCCGAGGCATGATGCGGTAGGCCTCGGGCACACTCAACTCGAATCAACTTGTGAAGCTCAGCGGGGATCAGGAGGGGATCCACCGCCTGAGGTTGGTCACGCTCTCCTCCGCCCAGCGCGCCTCCTGCTCAATGGTCGCATTCAGGTCAACCACGAACGGAGGCCACTGCTCGAGCACGACATTCACTTCGTGGGGAAGTGCTCTGGCCAAGGCGATGAGGGACGGTATGTCCACCATCCCTTCACCAGCCGGGCGCCCCTCAACGAGGAAGCCCATCTTGTGGTTCGTCCGCTCGATCACGAAATCCTTGACGTGTACATTCATCACCCATGGAGCCAACGTCTCCGCCACCGTCCCCACCGCCTCCAGGCCGCCCAAGGAATTCACGGTGTCCAGGCAAATTCCCAGCTCCGGGCGGCCGACACGAATCAAGATCTCTCGCAGCGTCGCTGCACGCAACCGGTCGTGATTCTCGATCAAGAGGCGTACTCCCGCCACTGCGTAGGCAGGCAATATCACATCGAGTCGCGCAATGATGTCCTCCACCGACGGACGATCCTCCGGAGTATCGACGACCACACGGACAATCTTCGAGCCCAGCATCAGCGCCAGGTCCAAGTATCGGTCCATGACCTCCGGGCTCAAGCCAACGGTTCCTACTTCCAGCTCAAGCCCAAGGGCCTTCGCGCGATCGACCACCTCGACAAGCGTCGACTCAGGCACCATGTTCAGGGGGAGATTGTCGGCAATCTGAATGACGTCAACTCCAAGAGAGGAGCCCCTTTCGAGCAAGGCAACGACATCCATAGGCTCGCGTGGCGCGTAGCCCGGCACCCCAACGGCCCACGGAAAGGCCCACGAACTGATCCCTAGCCGCATTTCAACCTCCCTGAGCTCCGATCGAAACTTCCAGTTGTCAGGAGTATGTTAACCGGTTAAACTACGATGGGTACGGCACCAACACCCACGAAGTACACGGGCTGAGCTCAGACAAGCTCCTTGCGCTTGACCCACCGAGAGGAAGCGCTCAAATGGAAGCCCTACTCAAGACCAAGCCAGAGCGAGGACTCACCTACACCCAAGATGCGCGCGAGCCCGAACCGGCGCCAGACGAAGCCCTGGTCGAAATCGCAACAACAGCCATTTGCGGTACGGACGTGCACCTCTATGAATGGGACGAAGGCGCACGTAGCTTCCCGATGCAGCTCCCCCGTATCGTCGGGCACGAAGCCGCCGGCACGGTCAGAGCCGTGGGGTCACTTGTCCACGACGTCGAGGTGGGAGACCGCGTAGCTTTTGAGACTCACATCCCCTGCAACCAATGCCACGCCTGCCGCACCGGCAACGCGCACAATTGCGAGAACGTCCAGCTCTTCGGAATCGACAAGGACGGCGCATTCGCCACACTGACCACAGCTCCCGCATCGGTGCTGTTCCATCTCCCTGCACGCATGAGCTTCGAGACAGGGGCGCTGCTGGAACCCGCCGGCGTGGCCATGCACGCCCTACAGCGCAGCGGGATCAAGGCCGGTGACACCGTCGCCGTAACGGGTTGCGGCCCCATCGGCCTGTTCGCATGCAAATTGGCCTTCATCTCAGGCGCGTCTCGCATCTTGGCCTTTGACATCAACCCCGAACGCCTCGACGCCGCAAGAGAGCTTGGGGCCATCCCCTTCGACCCTTCGGGGCAGCAGCCTGTCCAGGACGTCCGCGCCATCACGTCCGCCAGGGGAGGTGTCGACGTCCTGATCGAAGCATCCGGGGCAGCCTCGGTGTTCAGTTGGGCTCTCAACCTGATCCGCAAGGAAGGAACGCTGGTGACCCTCGGCCATCCGGGCCACCCGGTTCCCCTGGACATCACGGCCGACGTCAACAAGCGTGGCCTCACCATCCGCGGAACCTTCGGAAGGCACATCTGGCGCACCTGGACCGCCCTCGCATCCCTCATCGAATTCGAACGCATCGATCTCGAACGCTTTGTAACCGATCGCTTCCCCCTTCGAGACTTCGAGCTAGGATTCGACGCGATTCGGCGAGGTGCACTGAAGGTGCTGCTCACACCCGAGAAATAGAAGGCTTCCGCTCTCGGGAACGCCAGGCTCAACCTGAACCGTATGCAAACACTGGGGCGGCTGGCCTGGGGCTGGCTGTCAGGCTGGAGCCGGTGCCTTCC
>CAZFIS010000079.1:0-17275 GCA_964519125.1 uncultured Gemmatimonadaceae bacterium
CGCCGGCAGCGTCGCGATCCACGAGCCCATGATCCGGAAGATCGTGCGCAGGTTCAGCGCCGCGAGGCCGTGCGCGATGCCGACGCCGATCACCGCGCCGACGAGCACGTGCGTGGTCGAGATGGGCAGTCCCATCCGGCTCGCCAGGAGCACGGTGCACGCCGTCGCGAACTCCGCGGAGAAGCCGCGCGTCGGCGTGATTTCGGTGATGTGGCGGCCGATCGTGGCAATCACCTTGTAGCCCCACATCGCGAGACCCGCGACGATCCCCACGCCCCCCATCGCGAGGATCCAGCGGGCCATGGGGACTCCGGTCGGTACCTCGGTGAATCCGACCTTGGCGATGCCCACCACGGCGGCCAGTGGGCCTACCGAGTTCGCCACGTCGTTGGCGCCGTGCGCGAAGGCGACGGACGCCGCAGTGACGATCTGGAGCAGACCGAAGATCCGCTCCACGTAGGCGTAGGGATCCTCCTTGGATCCGAACGAAGAGGAGCGGATCACGTACTTGCCGATCACCCCGCCGACGGCGCCGATGCCCAGCGCCGCGAGGCCGACCCACACGGGATGGGGGTTGCGAACGATGTTGTGCAGCACCTTCTGTGTGAACGTGAGCGCCAGGATCGTCACCACGGACATGATCAGGTACGGTGCGACCCTCACCGTGGCAGCGATGGGATCGGAGTTCCGCAGCACGACCCTGCGGATGCCCAGGAAGATCAGAAACGCGAGTGCTCCGCCCATCAGAGGCGAGACGAACCAGCTCGCCACGATCCGGCCGATCTCGTGCCACTCGATGCCCCCGACTCCGACCTCCAGGATGCCGAACCCGATCACGGCGCCGACGATGGAATGGGTCGTCGAAACCGGGAGGCCGAGCTTGGTGGACAGCTGGAGCCAGATCGCCGCGGCGATGAGCGCGGACGTCATGCCCAGCGCCAACAGGAGGGGCCCCTCATGACCCAGGGGACCGGTCACGGCGAACATGGTGGGGTCGAGGATCCCCTTACGCACGGTCTCGGTGACGTGGCTCCCGAAGATGAACGCCCCGGAAAACTCGAAGATCCCGGCGACGACGACGGCCTGGCGAAGCGTGAGGGCACCCGAGCCGACCGACGTGCCCATGGCATTGGCGACGTCGTTGGCGCCGATGTTCCATGCCATGTAGAGAGCCGCGAGGATCGCGATGACGAGGATGACGTGGCCCATGCGTGTTGAACGTCGCCGTGCTGGAGTAGTGGACCTCGGGCGGGTCAGCCCTTCGCGAGCATCAGACGAACCATGTCACCGGCGGTCTCGGCGTGGTTCGGGACATCGCTGAGCTTCTGGCCGATGCGCATGATGAACATGAGCGAAACGGCGCCCACCTCTGACTCCAGGAGCACCGTCTCGCGGCCCAGCTGGGCTCCGAGCTGATCCGAGCGCCACTCCTGCTCGCCCACCTTCTGGATCAGCTCGAGGACCTTCTTCACCTCCGGGCCGGTGAACGCGACCTCCTGGAGATGGGGCAGCAGCTTCGAGATGGTGAACCAGGTGCCGGCCGCCTCCACCACCTTGTTCACGAGCTCCCGCATGCGGGGCTTCAGCGCGTCGGGCACGCGCGTCTCCCGCATCGTCACGAGCACCGAGAGATCCTCCACCGCGTCGGCCATCGCATCCTGCTCTTTGAGCAGCCGAAGCAGATCCCCTCGGTCGACGGGGAGGAAGAGCGAGCGTGGAAGATTATCGCGGATCTCGGCCTTGAGCTGGTCGGCGGCGTGCTCCTGCCGCGAGATGCGCTCGGCGACCGCTCTCGCCTCTTCCCAGTTCTGCGCCAGGAGCGCCTCGACCAGCGGCCGGACTTCCTGGATGACCTCATCCACCATCTGACCGTGCTTGGCGAGCGGCTCGAAAGGTGACTTGCCGAAGAGCTCGAAGATCGTGCGCATTTCACCCTCCACCGAAAGCGTGCAGACCGGCCCGTCCCCGTCGCCCCGGGCTCACCCCACCGTTCGGCAACGGAAACGTCACGAGAAGGTACGTGTCGGAGAGCCCGTCGAGAAGGCCGCGGGGGCAACACGTCTAGGCTGCGACGTTGCCTCCGCTCCGCCCCTACTTCAGGTCGCGCACCCGCACCTCGATGCCCGGCTCGTCGGCCAGCAGCCGCACGAGCTCCTGAGGGTCGGTCTCGCCGTAGTGATAGGGGTAGAGGATCCGCGGGCGGAAGGCGCGCGCGGCGTCGGCCACCATCTCCGGGGTCATGGTGTAGGGGAGGTTCATCGGCAGGAACGCGACGTCGATGTCCCTCAGGGCCTTCATCTCCGGCGTGTTCTCGGTGTCACCCGCGATGTACACCCGCACGTCGCCGAACGTGACGACGTAGCCGTTCCCGTCGCCCTTGGCATGGTAGGCAACGCCGGGAGAGCGCATGTGCACGACGTTGTAGGCCGGCACGGCCTCGACCCTGAGCCCGATCTCGTCCCGGACCTCCCCGTTGGTCATGACCTCCGCGCCCGGGACCTTCCCGGCGCACGAGCGACCGACCACGATCCGCGTATCCGCCTTGCGGATCTGCTCGATGGCCTCGGGGTCGAGGTGGTCTCCATGCTCGTGGGTCACGAGAATGAGATCCGCCTTGGGCAGCTTGGAGTAGTCCGCCTCGCGACGCACCGGATCGACGTGGATCACCTTGCCGCCGAAGCGGAACATGAGCGTCGCGTGGCCTAGGAAGGTGATCGTCAGGTCACCCGACGACGTCGGGATCGTGTCCTCCTTCGGAGGCCCCTGGGGAGCCTGGCCGGACGGCCCCTGGAGCGCGGTGAAGAGAACGGCGGTCAGCAGCAGATCGGGTCCGAACATGCCTCCACTCCTTGCCGGGTTCGCGCCTCGCGCGGAGGCTGCGTCCCCAAAGCTACATCGCCTCGCCGGACGGGTCAGCAGCCCCGACGCCCGACCTCGGTGGCTTGCAGCCCGGGGAGTCCCCTCCCATGCTCCGTGCTCGTTGACGCTCACGGGGAGGGTCGGAAGTGGAAGACGTCATTCGCTGGGGGATCCTCGGCACGGGCACGATCGCGCGTAAGTTCGCCGAGGGTCTGAGGGTGGTGCCCGGGGCGGAGCTGGTGGCCGTGGGATCGCGCGCCCGCGCGACGGCCGACACGTTCGGTAGAGCGTTCGACGTGCCCCACCGCCACGACACCTACGAGGCTCTGGCGGCGGATCCGGACGTGGACGTCGTGTACGTCGCCACACCCCACACGCTCCATCGGGACAACACGCTGCTGTGCCTCGATGAGGGCAAGCCGGTCCTGTGCGAGAAGCCCTTCGCGATCAACACGGACCAGGCCTCGGAGATGGTGTCTGCGGCCCGCGAGCGCGGGCTCTTCCTCATGGAAGCGATGTGGAACCGGTACAACCCGGTCGTGCTGGAGGCTGAGCGGCTCCTGCAGGACGGCGCGATCGGGGAGGTCCGCATGCTCGTGGCGGACCTCGGTCTCGGGGCGCCGTTCGATCCCCGGAACCGGCTCTTCGACATCGAGCTGGGCGGCGGCGCCCTCCTCGACCTGGGCGTCTACCCGGTGGCGATGGCGTTCCTCGCGTTCGGCGCACCCGACCGCGTCGCGACCCTCGCGCATCTCGGGTCGACCGGCGTGGACGAGCGCGCCGGAATCGTCTTCAGCTACGAAGACGGCCGCTTGGCGGTGCTGAACACGTCGCTCATGGAGAAGACTCCGAGCGACGCGGTCTTCTTCGGAGCGGGCGGGAGCCTGCGGCTGCACGGGCCGATCTACTGCCCCACGGCGATCACGCTCGCTCGCGCCGGCGAAAAGGAGCGGCGGATCGAGCCCGCCGTCGAGGGCAACGTCTACAACTACGAGGCCGTCGAGGTGATGCGCTGCCTACGCGTAGGCGAGCTCGAGAGCCCGGCGATGACGCTCGAGGAGTCGCTCGCGATCATGCGGACGCTGGACGCGATCCGGGCGGAGTGGGGGCTGAGGTATCCCGGAGAGTGAGGCTGGCGATGAAGGTCCTTCGAGCCTCATGCGTGTGCGGGGCGATCGCGGCGCTCGGGGCGTGCGCGGGCGGGACGGCGGGAGGTGGCGGGGGTGGCGCGGCCGACATCGATTCCGTTCCCGTGCTCACCATCCGGCGCGACCTGAGGGTCGGGAGCGCCGACAGCCCGGACGCGGGGTTCAGCAGGATGGGCGCGCTCACCGTCGGCCCCGATGGCCTCGTCTACGTGGAGGAGAGACAGGACCGGCAGATCCGGGTTTACGACCCGTCGGGCCGGAGGCTGCGCACGATCGGGGGAAAGGGCGACGGCCCGGGCGAGTTCCAGTCCCTGCGAGCACTCGGGTTCAAGGGCGACACGCTGTGGGTGAGCGATCCGAGCGCGGAACGCATCACGCTCTTCAGCCCGGTGGGTGACGTGCTCGGCACGATCCGGACCCGAGGGGTCTCGCTTCGCATCGACCACAGAGCGGAGGTCGTCGAGCAGGGCAGCTACCTGTTGGCCGATGGGAGGATCGGGTTCACCTTCACCAGTGCTCGGGCCGGACCGGGGCAGATGCTTGGATTGAGGGTCCCCGACCTCGTATCGGACCGGAGCGGTCAAGCGCTCGACACGGTTGGATGGGAAGTCCTTCCGTCCCTCGGCAGGCGAACGATCAAGCTGGCTGGCCGCCCCGTCGTGGTGCCGGGTCCATCATCGGACAGCCCGTTCCTCGTCCATCTTTCCAACGGCCGTGTAGAGGTCGATCGGAAAGCCGCGACGGATCCGGACAGCGCGATCCTCATCGTCACGCGAACGGGCCCTGCGGGTGACACCCTCTATCGACGCGAGTACCGCTACCGGCCTGCGGGTTTCTCGCCGGCCTTCGTGGAAACGCTGGTCGGGGAGCAGGCGCACTGGAGCGCCCGCTCCACGGGTCTCGACAGCGTCGCGGTCGCCCGCGCGATCCACAGCGCGCTGGATCTGCCCCGATTCCAGGCTCCCGTCTCCCTGGTCCGCGTCGGCGCGGACGGCTCCGTATGGCTCCGGCGCGAGGACGACGGAGGGCCCACGTTCGGCTGGGTCGTGCTCGATCCACAGGGCGATGCCATCGGCCGCTTCGAGCTTCCACGCTCGGTGACGATCCTGTGGGCACGGATGGGGGAGCTCTACGGCTCGGACGTCGACAGCCTCGGCGTTCCCTGGCTGGTGCGCTATCGGGTGGCGGGGGCATAGCTCGGCGGCGCGCCTTCGACCGAGCCCCTCACCTTACCCTCCTCATCGCCACGTCGGGGTCCTTGGCCACCCGCCAGAGGGGGAACGTCGATTTCGGGCTCGATCCGTACACGAGACCCGACAGCGCTCCTTCCTCCGAACCGAGCCGGCGGTCGAACATGTCCCAGCGCGGCAGCCCGTATCCCTCGGGCTCGAGGAGCGTGAAGACCAGCCTCCCCAGGGGCTGCGCCGTGCTCACGTAGTACGTGCCCGCGGGAAGCGTCGTCCGGGCATCCTCATAGGCGCCCGATACGCTCAGTTGGTGGTGGCCCTGGAACTCGTTGGCGGCCCACTTCAGGCTGTCGATCCGGAAGACCTGGACCGGGCCCGACCATTCGGATTCGATCCGCTCCACCTGGATGCCGTGCAGCCGTAACAGCTCCGCGATACCCCCCTCCGCCGAAGGCAGGAAGTACCCGCCGGGGAGCGTCTCCGTCCGGGTCGCGACGAACCGGTCCTCCACCGGAATTCTCACCGTGTCCATCTTGCCCGTCTCCTCGTACCTCGGGCGCCGCCGACCGGGCACCGTCACCGGCTTGACCTGCCGGAGCACGACGGGCTCGACCCCGCGCGACGCCGCCTTGAACGCGACGGCGAGCTGCGGGCGGCTCACCGCTCCCTCTCCCTCGATCGTGGTCTGCCGGTCGGCCGCGCGCTCGAGGCTCCGGATCTCGTCGGCATGGGCGGCGGCGTACTCGAGCACCTCCACGACGAAATCGTGCGTCACCTTGACGCGCGTCCGGAAATCAGCATGCGAGTATGCTTCGCTCAGGACCGCGATCCTCCCGCGCATACCGACGTAGTTGGTCCCGTACCATGCGAGCGGCGAGTACGTCGTCCACGCCTGCGGGTGCATCGGGTTGCGCACGTTCCCGTACGGGAAGACCGGCTCCCCGTACGTCGCCTGCATCGCCGCGCGCACGGCGGGCAGGAGCGTGTCCTGCGTGAACGCGATCGGGCCGCGCGGACCGTTGGGGTCGAGCGGAGGCGAGTACGTCAGCAGGTATCCGTGCAGCGTGCCGTCCGTGGTGTGCAGATCCATCATCACGGCCGGATCCCACGTGTCGTACACCCGGGCGAGCGACGCGCGGGTCTCGGGTGCTTCGGCCTTCAGGTAGTCCCGGTTCAAATCGAGGTTCAGCCCGTCCGGGCGGAGCCCCACGCGCTTGGGCCCGTTCTGCTCCGGACGGTTCACCTCCGCGGGCCCCATCGCGTCGTTGCCGTCCGGGTTGTAGACCGGCGCCACCAGCACGATCAGCTTCTTCAGGAGGTCCCGGCGCGGCCCGATCATCTCCCGCAGGAGCATCTGCACGGCCTCCTTCCCCTCGACCTCGCCGGCGTGGATGTTCGCCTGCACGTAGACGACCAGCTTGCCCGAGCGCGCCGCCTCCTCGGGAGAGGTGACGCGCGGGTCCGAGGCGATCACGAGGAAGATCGGCCGGCCCTCCGCCGATCGGCCCATCGTCCCCACCGTGATCGGGGCGCCCGCCATCTGAAGGCTGTCCAGGAACGCCGAGACGTCGGCCGTGGTCGACGTCTCCGTGTAGTCGGAGCGCTCCGCCGTGGTCGACGGGAGCTTCTGCGCGCGGGCGCCGCCGGCGCCCACCACCATGCCGATCGCCGACAGAGCCAGCGCACCCCATCCGGCACGTCCGATCATCTTCGTGATGCCCATGCCCTTCTTCCCTTCCGAGCTCCCGCTCGATCTCGATGTCCGACTCCGGCCCCCGCACCTCACATCCGGAAGAGGTACGACAGCTTCACGAAGAACGCATCCCCCTGGCGGTTCAGATGGCTGAAGCGAAACGCCTGATCCTCGCCGAGACTGCTCCCGTAGCCGAGGAAGACGACCGTCCCGGGCACCGGCCGATAGGAGAAGAGAGCGTCGAAGCGCACGGCGTTGGAGCTCCGAGGCCGCGTCGCGGCGTAGAGCCCCGTCGAAGGGTCGCGCTGGACGATGGGCCGGTTCGTGCGCCCGTCGTCGCGGAGCGCGCTGCGTTGCGACGCGTAGTATTGACCGACCAGCCGCACGAAGACGGGCCGGGCGAGCTGGTACTCGACCTTCAGCCGGGGCACCTGGTCCAGGCTGACGCGGCTCCAATCGTCGGGACGGAGCACCCGTGTCTCGGTGTAGCTCCCTTCGACGCGCACGCGCTCCGTGGGTCTCCACGTCGTGCTCCCCTCGATCCACAGGATGTAGCCCGGAGCCCACTCCGCGAAGTTCTCGTCCCGCCCGACGATCACGAACCCGTCGGCGGAGAACGTGGGCATCTGCGGGGTCTGGAGGCTCAGGACGAAGTCGTAGTTGTTGATGCTCGGCCGCCCGACGAACGGCACGGTGTCGGTCCCCAGATCGACGGCGTATCCGTCGTAGAGCCCCGGGGGAAGCAGGAACTTCTCCAGGAGGAAGGAGGCGCCCAACGTCCAGCCGCCGCGGAAGGTGAGCGTGTTGTTGAAGTGGAGCTTGGCTTCGTCCGGCGTCCCCCGCGCGAAGCGATCGAAGAGCCAGACGCCGTTGAGAGTGAGGCTCGTGCTCCAGGTCTCCAGCTTCGAGCCGCCGCTCCCGAAGCGGGTGTAGCGCGGCGTCAGCGTCGTCGTAGCGATGCCGGTCCGTGACAGGAACCCGCTGCCCGCGACGAAGTCGGGATCGATGCCGGTGCTCGACAGAGACCACCCGAACGAGCGGCCGGCGCGCGTCATCGAGAGCGACCAGAAGGGCGCGGACGAGAGGCTCCCGGCGCTTCGTGTGCGGCTCCCGGCGACCTGTGCGGCGAGCGTGTAAAGTCCGCTCACCAACCTCGCATCCACCGAGCCCACCCGGTTGTAATCCTGCCCGTCCACGCGGTCGGTCCACGTGAGTCCGACGGCGCTCCGCGATCCGACAGCACGGCGCAGCCGCAGGATGTTGTAGAGGGGACGATCCCGGCCCGTGGCCGAGTACGCCCGCCCGTCCGCCGCCGACAGGAACCCCACGTCCATCCCCCGCACCTTGCCCGCTAGCTTCACCGCCGCCACGGGGTCGATGATCCGGCGCGTGTAGATGAGCCCCCCCGGCGCCGCGAACTGCTCGGCTCCATCCAGGAAGAACGGGCGCTTCTCGGGGTACGACAGGGCCTCGCGCGGATCGAACTGGATCTGGGCCGCGTCGGACTCCACCTGGGAGAAGTCCGGATTGACCGTGCCGGCGAGCGTCAGGTCGGTCGTGATGCCCCAGCGCGCGTTTCCGCCCCATTGGCTCGGCTGACGATCATAGCTCCATCCACCCTGCCCCTCCGGGCCCGGAGCGCCGGTCGCCTGAACCGTCATCTCCGGATTCAGGTCCAGCACCAGGCCGCGCCGCATGCCCGAGAGCCCCTCGAGCGTGCCGCTCTGCGCGAGGAACGACGCCTCTCCCTGCCTCACCGGAGTCCAGGTCTGCACCTGTCCCGAGTGCTGGACGTGGCGGACCACGTTGAAGCCCCAGGTCTGCGGCTCCCCCGACGGGAAGCGCAGGCTCTTGAAGGGGATGCGGATCTCGACCTGGTAACCGCCGTCACCAACGCGTCCCTTCGACTCGAAGATGTAGTCCGGGCTCAGGTCGACGCGGGCCGCGGCACCCTCCGCGCTGAACATGCGCGCCGAGCGCTGCTCCTCGGTTTGGGTGCCGTCGGCCTGGACGCCGAGGGGGTTGACCGCGAAGAGGAGCGCCCGCCTGCCGTCATGGTACGTATCGAGGAGGATCTCGACGTAGTCGTCCCCGAAGATCCGGTCGCGGTCGGCGAGGGTCGCGTTCACAGGGCCGTGCGGCTCCTGGGCCTTGATGCCGATGTAGAGGGCTCGCGCCGAGTACCAGACGAGCACGTCCGTGCTGTCCTCGGCGGGGAGGCCGTCCACGGGAAGGTACTCGGAGAATGCCGCCAGCACGGCGGCGTGGGACCACACCGCCTCGTCGAGCGCCCCGTCGATCACGGCCTCTGCGGTCATCCTGGGGATGGCGACCGCGACCTCGTGGTCCACGCCACGGTAGACCTGCGGGGCCTGTGTGGCGGTCAGGGCAGCGGCGATGAGCTCGAGGAGCATGACCGGAGTGGCTCGTGAGTCGAATCCGATCCGGCGAACGCCCGAACCCTTCCCCGGCGCACCGGCACCGGGGAACGATAGCCAATCCGGCGGGTGAAGGCACCGCCCGGCGGGAGGGGCGTGTGCGCCGACCGCTCCCACCGGGCGGGCCGCCTGACGTTCTAGGCGGCGACCCTCGTCTGGACGTTGAACGACGGCGGCTGCTCGAGGTGCTTCTTCACCGCGCACTGGCTCGCCGAGCGGATGAGGGCCTCGTGGTACTTCTCCGGGAATTCCGGCGGCACCACGATGTCGAGATCGACCTGCTCGATGAGCCGGGTGACGGGGTTCATGTGCATGCGTTGGACGATCTTGAGGCCGTCGGTGGACAGCCCCCGATGCTGGCAGAAGCCGAGCACGTAGATTCCCGCGCAGGTACCGATAGACGCCAGGAAGAGACCGAACGGCGCGGGCGCCGAGCCGTCCTGGTTCGTGGTGACGACCATGTTGCCCAACAGCGCGTCGACGCGCTCCCCACCCGGAAAGACGACTTCCATCTCCATCGTGCTTCTCCCGTATGTCGCGAGAGGGAGGACGAGAGCCTCCCTCGTGGTGATCCAGACCCGTAGAATAGTAGTATAGATATATTTCTATGTATAGGTGGGCGGGAGAATCACGAGTGGAGGTCGGGTGCAGCGTCCTCAGCTCGTCCTGAGCAATGCCTGCTCCACCGGGAGCTTCCGGATCCTCACCCCGGTCGCGGAGAAGATCGCGTTGCACACGGCGGGCGCCGTCGGCGGCACGGGCGGCTCGCCCACCCCTCGGGCGTCGTCCGTCCGCTCGATGAGATACACCTCCACGACCGGCATCTCGGAGAAGGTGAGAAGCGGATGGTCGTGAAAGTTGCTCTCCACCGCCCCACCACCATGGATGTGCACGCCCGACTTCAGGGTCGCCGTAAGCGCGAGCACGATCCCTCCTTCGATCTGGCTGCGCACGGCCTCGGGGTTGACGATGGTTCCGTGATCGGCGGCGGCCACGATCCGATCGACACGGACGGATCCGTCCGTCGAGACCGTCACCTCGGCGACCATCGCCACGTACCCGGTGAAGCAAGTCCAGGCCGCGATCCCTCTTCCCCGCCGCGTCCCGAGGCGACCCGCTCCCCACCCCGCCTTGTCCGCGGCGACCTCGAGACAGTTCAGCAACCTCGGGTCCGCCCCACGCATCAGCGTGCGCCGGTACTCGAACGGATCCCTCCCGGCCGCGTGCGCACACTCATCGATGAACGACTCGACGGCGAAGGCGGTCTGGGTGTTTCCCACGGACCGCCACGGACCGATCGGGATGCCCCAATCCTCCAGGTGGTTGTCCAGACGGAAGTTCGAAAGCGTGTACGGAGGATGAGCCGCCCCTCCTGTGGTCGTGCCGCGCGGCGGTTCGCCGCAGACGCGATGCATCCACGCAACCGGCCATCCGTCCGCATCGAGCCCGGCCTTGAGCCACTGCAGCGTGAACGGACGGTACCGGCCGTGGGCGAACGTGTCCTCGCGGGTCCACACCACCTGCACCGGGGCCTCGACCTGCCGCGCCACACGCACCGCCAAGGCCGTGTCGTCCGCGCTCAGCCGGCGTCCGAACCCTCCCCCGGCGAGGAGCGAGTGGAACACGACGTTGGCCGGAGGCACCCCGGCCACTTCGGCCGCGGCGCGTTGACCCGCCGTGGCACCCTGCGTGGGACACCACACCTCGACCCGGTCGCCCCGCACCCACGCCGTCGCGTTGAGAGGCTCCATCGGGGCGTGGTCCAGGAAGGGCGTGTCGTATGTCGCTTCCACGGTCCGCACCGCGCGCCGCATGGCTCCGTCGGGGTCGCCGACCTCGCGCTCGACCGCTCCCGGCCGTGCGATCAGCTCCCGAGCGCGCGCCAGGAGCGTCTCCGTACTTTGATTCGCGTTCGGACCCGGATCCCAGTCCACCTTCAGCGCCCGCCTGCCCTGGAAGGCGGCCCAGGTGTCGCGCGCCACCACCGCGACGCCTTCCTCCACCTGAAAGACGTCCACGACGCCCGGCACGGCCCTCGTGGCGGAATCGTCGAAGCT
Source organism: uncultured Gemmatimonadaceae bacterium (assembly GCA_964519125.1). Lineage (GTDB taxonomy): Bacteria > Gemmatimonadota > Gemmatimonadetes > Longimicrobiales > Gaopeijiaceae > SZUA-318. The sequence continues at coordinate 11,383 of CAZFIS010000079.1, forward strand.
TCGCACGCCGCCCCGGAACGCGGGTGGCTGGGCGACCGACGCGAACAACATGCCCGGCAGGCGAACGTCCATCCCGTACATCGTCCTGCCGACGACCTTCTCCGGGATATCCAGTCGTGGCGTGTCGCGGCCCACCAGGACGTAGTCGTGATGGGCCTTGAGCGGCGGATCGGCAGGAACAGGAACGGTAGCCGCGTCTTCGGCGAGATCTCCGTAGCCGAGCGTCCGGCCGGTCGCCTCCTGCACGATCGCGTGGTTGCGGGCCACGCATCCTTCCGGCTCGACGCCCCACCGCCGGGCCGCCGCCGCGCGCAGCATCTCGCGGGCCTGCGCCGCGGCCGTGCGGACGAACGTCCACGCCTGCCGGATCGTCGTGCTGCCTCCGGTGGAGATCGAGCGCGGCCAGTTCGAGGGATCGGTAGGAACCGGCTCCCACACGATGTGTGCCCAGTCGGCGTCGAGCTCCTCGCACACCATCATCAGGAAGCTCGTCGAGCTTCCCTGCCCCATCTCGTGATCGTCGTAGACCACGTGCACCAGCCCATCGGGCGCGACCCGGATCCACGCGTTGGGCGCCAGGTCCACGTCACGGAGGGGTGAGTCGAACAGCTCGCCCCCGAAGGGGAGATGGAAACCGACGACCAGACCCGCGCCCGCGGCTCCCGTCGTCCTCACGAACGCCCGGCGGCTCACCTCGCGCGCGCTCATCGGAGCCCCTCGCGCTCGGCCGTGCGGATTCCCTTGCGAATGCGTTGGTACGTGCCGCACCGGCAGAGGGTGCCGGCCATCTGCCGGTCGATCTCCTCGTCCGTCGGGTGCGGATTCTTCGCCAGTAGCGCCGCCGCCTGCATGATCTGGCCAGGGTGGCAGTAGCCGCACTGCGGCGTCTGCTCGGCGACCCACGCCCTCTGCAACGGATGGCTCCCGTCGGGCGAGAGGCCTTCGATCGTCGTCACGGCCCGGCCGCCCACGCTCTGGACCGGCGTGACGCAGGAGCGAGCGGGCTGTCCGTCCAGGTGCACTGTGCACGCCCCGCACAACGCCATGCCGCACGAATACTTCGTGCCCGTGAGACCGAGGTGGTCGCGGAGCACCCAGAGAAGGGGGGTCCCGGACGGAACATCCACGTCTCTCCGAGCTCCGTTCACGAGCAGGTTGAAGACGGCCATGCTCCACCTCCTGTCGTCAGGGCGTCAGGCTACTCCCGTTGGGAGCCGGCGCGACGGCGGGCAGAACCGGCTCGTTGATGTAATCGAAGGGCACGGGGCCGGTGAGCGTCCTCAGCCACACCGAGATCGAGGCGATCTCCGGCGCGGTCAGATTGCGCCCGAGCTGGTGCCAGGCCATGAGGCGAACGGCCTCATCGAGGCGCTGCACGGACCCGTCGTGGAAGTAGGGCCAGGTCTCCTCGATGTTGCGGAGCGAGGGGACCTTGAAGACCATGCGGTCGGCAGGGTTCTTCGTGACGGCGAAGCGCCCCTCGTCCGTCGTGTTGAACCAGGGGTTCACCATCCCCGTCTTCTGGTAGAACGATCCGCCCACGTACGTGCCGGTGTGGCACGCCTGGCAGCCCACCGACGTGAACGTGTCGAATCCCGCCCTCTCGTCCGCCGTGAGCGCGGTCTGGTCACCGTTCAGGTATGCGTCCCACCGGGATGGCGTCACCAGGCCTCGCTCGAACGCGCCGATCGCCTTGCCGAAATTCTCGAAGCTCACCGGGTCCACCTCACCGGGGTACGCGGCGGCAAAGGCCTGCACGTAGCCCGGGATGCCCTTCAAGATGGTGACGACCTGCGTCCCGTCGGCCATCCCCATCTCCACAGGGTTCGTCACCGGGCCGAGGGCCTGAGCCTCCACGTCGGCGGCACGCCCGTCCCAGAACTGCGCGATATGGCCCGCCGCGTTGTAGACCGTAGGCTCGTTGCGGCCGCCGAGGCGTCCGTCGTGTCCGACTCCGGTGCGGCGGTGGCTCGTGCCGTAGTCGTGGAGCGGATGGCAGACATAACACGACACGTCGCCACTGGAGGAGAACCTCGTGTCGTAGTACAGCATACGGCCGAGCGCGACCTTCTCCGGCGTGATCGGGTTCGTGGCGGAGGCCATGACCTCGGGCAGGGGCTGAAACGCCTGCAGGACAGTGCTCGCCGAGCCCGAACCCGCGGCGGCCGGGGCCGCTTCCGGTTTGCTGCCGCACGCAGCGGCCAGGACCGAGAGGATCGCGATGCTGCACAGCTGTCTCATGGGATCTCCGGAGGTTGCGGAGGAGCGCGCCTCGGCCTGTGCGAGGCAGTGGAGGGTCCTGGGCTCGACTCCCGGCCAAGATTGTCGCGGGAGCGGATCTCGTGGAGATTCCAAGGTGTCCGCCGGAGGCGGACCGCGGTATCCGGCATACGACAGTGGAGCGGCGATGGAGCGCGACAACGGCGCGGCACTACGCAGGATTCTGGTCGGCGTCCTCGTGTTGCTGGCCCTCGACGGAGCCGTCAACCTGGCACTCCACGACTCGAGCCGCTGGCCGCTCTGGCATGCTCTCTTCGAGTTGTTCAGCATCCTCGTGGCCATGGGTGCCGCCGTCGTCCTGTGGCTCGGCTGGTGGAACGCGGCCCAGACCGTGAAGGTGGTGCAACGCTCTCTCGAGAACCGCCAAGCCGAGCGCGACGCATGGCGTGAACGCGCCCGCCGCGCGCTCCATGGACTCGGTGCCGCGATCGACGCCCAGTTCGCGGTATGGCATCTCACCCCGACCGAGCGCGAGATCGCCCTCCTGCTCCTCAAGGGCTACAGCCACAAGCGCATCGCCGATCTCACGGGCCGCCGGGAGCGCACGGTGCGCCAACATGCGGTAGTCGTCTATCAGAAGTCCGGCCTGGCCGGAAGAGCCGAGCTGGCGGCGTTCTTCCTGGAGGACGTGATGCTTCCCGAGTTCGAGCGCGAAGACGTCGCGCCCCTACCGTGAGCGACGTGGGACGGCCCCCCAACGTGATCCCGAACCGGATTGCGAACGAGTTGCGCCGCTTTCCGCCGTTTTCGATGCTCCCCGAAGAGGCGGTGCGCTCGTTGGCCACCCACGTATCGGTGCGCGTGCTCGTCAAAGGCGACCGCGTGTGGGAGCAGGGCGAGGGGCCCGAGGGGGAGCTGATCTTCCTCGAGCGCGGACGGGTCGAGTACGTGCTCCATGTCGAGGACCACACCGAACTGATCGACGTGCGCGACGTCGGCGACCTGCTGGGCCTCACGGCGCTGATCACCGGAGAGCCGTTCACGATCGAGGCTCAGGTCGTGGAGGACTGTCTCCTCTACGTGATCCCGTGGGCGCCGGTGCAGGAGCTCCTCGACGAACACGACGCGGCGCGCAACTACGTGCGCCGCCATCTCTCGTGGACGACGCGCGTCGGCGCCGACCTGCCGATTCCCGAGCCCACGGAGGCGGCGCTCGGCGGACGGAGCAAGAATATCCTCCAGGCGCACCTCGATGGAGCCACGTTCATCCAGCCGCGTCCGGGAGACCGCCTGCTCACCGGTGCGCCCGATCTGTCGATCCGCGAAGCTGCTCGCCGCATGGCGGAGCGCCGCGTGCCCTCGATCCTCGTCGTCGACGAGGAGGGCCGACCTCTCGGCATCGTGACGAACACGATGCTGGTCCGGCACGTGGTCGTCCGCGAGGAATCGCCCGACGAGCCCGTGTTCACGATCATGGCGAGCCCGGTGGTGACCGTGTCGGCGGGCTCCAGCGCGACCGCGGCCCTCCTGTTGATGCTCCGGCGCCGGATCGGGCAGGTGTGCGTCACCGAGGACGGCACGACCGGCTCGCGCGCCCTGGACATCTGCTCCGAGAAGGACCTCCTGGCCCAGAGCGGCCACCATCCGGTCGGTCTGCTGCGGGAGTTCCGCGAGGCCCGCTCGCCCGCCCGGTTCCGCGAGCTGTCCGACGACCTGGCCGCCATCGTGCGCAGCTACCTCGAGGCCGGCGTGTCGGCGATCTTCATCGGCCAGATGTGCGCCGAGCTCAACGACGAGCTCGTCCACCGCCTGCTCGAGTTGGCGATCGAGGATCTCGACCGGAGGGGCACGTCCCTGCCGGCGGTCCCGTGGGCGTGGATGTCCGTGGGAAGCGACGGCCGGCGGGAGCAGATCCTGCGCACGGACATGGACAACGCGATCGTCTTCGGCTCCTCGGGCGATCCGGACACGGACGAAGAGCACCGGAGTCGGTTCCTCGACCTGGGTGAGCGGGTGGTGTCCGGCCTGGTCGCCTGTGGCTTCTCGCGCTGCCAGGGTGGCGTGATGGCGTCCAATCCCCAGTGGTGCCGCACCGACGCCGAGTGGTCGGCGGAGCTCGCGGCGATCGACTACCACACCGAGCCCGGCGCGCTCCTGCGCGCCGTCGTCCTCTACGACATGCGCTACGTCGCGGGAGACGAGACCGTCGTGGCCCGGGTCCGTGGCCCGGCGCTGGACCGGGCGTGCGCGGATGACGGCATCCAGCGGCGTCTCGCGGAGCTGGTCGTGGATACCCCTCCGCCGCTCAACTTCTTCGGGAGGTTCATCGTCGAGAGGCGCGGGAGCCGCGCCGGAGAGTTCGACGTGAAGAACCGGGCGATGGCGCCGCTCCGCGACGCGGCCCGTCTGCTCTCCTTCCGGCACGGACTCGCCCGGCGCCACTCGACAGGCGGACGGTGGGATTCGGTTCGTCGTCAGGTGGGCGGGTGGTCCGAGATCGCCGCGCTCGCGCGTGACGGCTACGACGACCTCATGAGCTTCCGGACGCTCAACGGGGTCCGGCGTGGCGACTCGGGGCGTTTCGTCGACCCGGAGGCGCTCACGCCCCTCGAGCGCGCTCGCCTCGTAAACGTCTTCGACATCGTGCGCATGGTCCAGTCGACCGTGCGCGGAGAGTTCGGGCTTCCGGCGCGTCTCGGATGAGCTGGCTTCGCCGACGGCTCCCGGACCACCCGGTCGCTCGAGCCTACGCCGAGGGCACCGAGCCTCGCCCCGGTCGGAAGGACCCGTTCGACGAGCTCCGTGTCGTATCGATCGACGTCGAGACCTCGGGCATGCGGATCGGACGCGATCGGCTCCTCTCGGTGGCGGGCATCGACGTCGCCCGAGGCGAGGTCCGGGTGGCGTCCGCGTTCTCGTGGTACGTGCAGCACCCGGACCTCGAGGTCACCGAAGCCACCCGCGTGCACGGGATCCTGCCGTCCGACAGCGCGGCCGGCGCTCCGGAAGAGGAGGTTCTGACGGCCCTGCTGCCCCGCATCACCGGCGCGGTCCTCGTCGGCCATCACATCGGCTTCGACGCCTCGATGCTCGAGGAGGCGCTCAAGCGGAGGTTCGGGACGCGGCTCCTGAATCCCCTGGTGGATACAGCGTATCTGGCCGGCGCCGCCATCGAGGCGTTCCACCGTGTCGGGTACCCGCGCCAGCCACCCCCCTCTCTCGAGGAGGTCTGCACCTATCTCGGTCTCCCCATGACGGACCGGCACACGGCGCTCGGTGACGCGTTCACGACGGCCACGCTCTTCCTGCTCCTGTGCGCACGCCTGCGCCGGAGGCTCGACCGCTCCCTCGTGTGGAGCGACCTGGAGACCCCGCGGTTCTGACGGGCGCCGAAGGAGACTCGACTTCCGGGCGCGACGCCGAAAGGCGGCGCTCCCCCCCGGCGGCTCCTCAGATCATCCGGATGGCACGCACCCGCCGCGGGTAGTCCTTGTCGTCGCTGTGCTGGCGTCCGTTGTCGGCGAAGTCGATGTGGGCCGCCATGTCCGTCGTGCTCTGCGTCGACGTCCAGTACTCGAAGTTGTCCGGGCGGCCGCCGTCCCGGAAATCGCCGAGTCCCTTGGCCCTGAGGTTCTCGTACATGAGGGCCAACTCGTCGCGCGAGGGGAGGAAC
>CAZFIS010000080.1:0-16989 GCA_964519125.1 uncultured Gemmatimonadaceae bacterium
TGCTCACCGGCAACGGGCCGGCCAAGGACGGCAAGTGGGCGTTCTGCTCCGGCGGCGACCAGAAGGTGCGGGGCGACGCCGGCTACGTCGGCAAGAGCGGGGTGCCCCGCCTCAACGTGCTGGAGCTCCAGCGCTACATGCGCTCGATGCCCAAGCCCGTGATCGCGCTGGTGGCCGGCTACGCGATCGGCGGCGGCCACGTGCTGCACGTGATGTGCGATCTGACCATCGCGGCCGACAACGCGGTGTTCGGCCAGACCGGCCCCATCGTCGGCTCGTTCGACGGGGGATTCGGCGCGTCGTTCCTGGCGCGCTCGGTCGGCCAGAAGAAGGCCCGCGAGATCTGGTATCTGTGCCGGCAGTACTCGGCCGAGGAGGCGCTGGACATGGGCCTCGTGAACAAGGTCGTCCCGCTCGATCAACTCGAGGCCGAGGGGTGGCAGTGGGCCCAGGAGATCCTCGACAAGAGCCCACTCGCGATCCGGCTGCTCAAGAGCGCGTTCAACGCCGAGCTCGACGGCCAGGCGGGCCTCCAGGAGCTGGCCGGCAACGCGACGCTTCTCTTCTACATGACCGAGCAGGGCCAGGAGGGGAAGAACGCCTACGTCGAGAAGCGCAAGCCGACGTTCCGGAAGTACAAGTGGCTGCCCTGGTGAGCGACGGGGAGGGATCGCCCGGCGCGCCCTCGCGCTTGCGCGCGTGGGTGATGGCGTCGCGCCCCAAGACGCTTCCGGCCGCCGCCGCGCCCGTCATGGCGGGCACGGGGCTCGCCGCGCACCACGGCGCGCTCGCGTGGGGCCCGGCCTTCGCCGCGCTCCTCGGGGCGTTCCTGCTCCAGATCGGCACGAACCTCGCCAACGACTACTACGATTTCGTGCACGGGAGCGACACGCACGAGCGTGTCGGCCCCGTGCGCGTCACGCAGGCCGGGCTGATTCCTCCCGCCACCGTGAAGCGGGGGATGGTGGCGGTGCTGGGCGCCGCCATGCTCGTGGGGGTCTATCTGGTGTGGGTGGCGGGGTGGCCGATCGTCTGGATCGGCCTCGCGTCCGTGGCGGCCGCCGTGCTCTACACGGGTGGGCCCTACCCGCTCGGCTACCACGGCCTCGGCGAGATCTTCGTCTTCATCTTCTTCGGGCTCGTGGCGGTGGGGGGGACCTATTACGTGCAGGCGCTCGCGCTGTCGCCCGACACGTGGCTCCTCGGCGTGGCGCTCGGCGCGCTCGTCACGGACATCCTCGTGGTCAACAACCTGCGCGACATCGACACCGACGGCCGCGCGGGCAAGCACACGATGGCCGTACGGCTGGGACGTCGCGGCACGCTGGTCGAGTACCTGGCGCTCCTCGCCGTGGCGATCGCCGCGCCGGTGGTGGGCGTCCTCGCGTTCGGGTGGCCGGCCTGGTCGCTCGCGGCGCTCCTGGTGACGCCCCTGGCCGTCGCTCCCGCCCGAAAGGTGGCCGGCTTCCGGGAGGCGCGCGAGCTGCTCCCCGCGCTGGGTGAGACCGCCCGGGTGGTGGCGCTCTACGGCATCCTGCTGGGCCTCGGGCTGGCGCTCGGATGAGCCGGGACCCGCGCGGGATGGGCGCGGGCACGCGCGTCGTGGACTTCCTCGCGGAGGCGACGGACGGGCGGCGCGACGCGCCCGCGCTCTCCGCGCCCGAGCGGACCTGGACGTACGCCGAGCTGGACGCCTGGGCCGGGCGGCGCGCGGCCGAGCTCCGCGCCGAGGGCGTCCGGCCCGGGCAGGTGGTGCCCGTGGTCCTCGAGTCCTCGGTGGAGGGGATCACGACGCTGCTCGCGCTCTGGCGCGTGGGCGCCGTGCCCGCGCCGCTCAACCCGGGGCTCACGCCCGCGGAGCGGGGCCGGGCCGAGGCGGCGCTCTCGGGTGTGGATCCCGGCGAGGCGCAGGCGATCCTCTGGACGTCCGGCACCGAGGGGAGGCCCCGCGGCGTGGCCCTCTCCGCGCACAACCTGCGCGCCAACGCCCGGGCGGCGGCCGAGCGCCTGGACCTCGGTCCGGACGACACCTGGCTGGCTTCGCTCTCGCTCGCGCACGTGGGAGGGCTCGCGCTCGTCGTGCGCTCGCTCGTGCTGGGGGGCCACATGGTGGCCGCGGGGCGCTTCGACGCTGCCACCGTGTCGGCGCTGATCGACGGCGGCGCGGGGGCCCGGGCCGCCGGCCCGCTGCCGCCCGGGCGTCCGCTCACGCACGTCTCGTTCGTGCCGACGCAGCTTCTGCGCGTGATGGACCACCGCGAAGGACGCCCGCCGCCTCCGACGTTCCGGTGCGTCCTGCTCGGCGGCGCGCACGCCCCGGACGACCTGGTCGCGCGCGCCCACGCCGAAGGGTGGCCGATCGCGCTCACGTACGGGATGACCGAGATGACGTCCCAGGTCGCGACGGCCTCGCCCGGGCTGGCGCGCGAGACGCCGGGCACGGTGGGCGCGCCGCTCGACGGGGTGGAGCTCCGCCTCGCGGACGAGGGCGAGATCCTGGTGCGCGGGCCGACCCGCGCGCTCGGCTACGTGGGCAGCGCGGAGGTGCTCGCCGACGAGGACGGCTGGTACCACACCGGCGACCTCGGCCGCGTGGACGCCGCCGGCCGCCTGTGGGTCACCGGCCGGCGCTCCGAGCGGATCGTCACGGGCGGCGTCACGGTCGACGCCCTCGAGGTCGAGGATGCGCTGCGGGGCCATCCCGGGGTCGCGGACGCGTGCGTCGTGGGGCTGTTCGACGCCGAGTGGGGCGAGCTGGTGGCCGCCGCGCTCGTGCCCGCGGGCCCGTCCCTCGACCTGGACGCGCTGGACGCATGGGTGCGCGAGCGGCTCGCTCCGGCCAAGCGGCCCCGGCGCTGGAGCTTGAGCGGAGAGCTCCCCCGGAACGCCAACGGCAAGGTCGACCGGCGCGCGGTGAGGGAGGCGCTCACCGGAGGCCGCGACACGTAGAGGGCGCGCCTGCGCTCTTGCTGCACCCGGGCCTGTCGGCCCATGTTCGCCCGCCATGGACGACCGCCCCAGCTACCGCTCGCACCTCCTCCCCCGTACGCGCGACGGGTGGATCGCGACGGTCGCGTTCGTGCTGATCTTCCTGCTCGCCGAGCCCCCGATCGTCACGTCGGTGCTCAACCGCGTGCAGCCGTGGGTCCTGGGGATGCCGTTCCTCTATGCGTCGCTCCTGGCCGTGTACCTCGCCCTCATCGTGGTGCTCCTCTGGACGCTGTGGAGGAGAGTCTGATGCAGACCTGGGTCGTCGCCACCACGATCATCGGGCTCTACCTGGTCGTGGTGATGGTGCTCGGCGTGGCGGCCAACCAGAGGCTGACCGTCGACCTGGAGGATTTCCTCCTTTACGGGCGCAAGGTCGGGTTCTTCGTCCTCTACTTCACCGTGGTGGCGACCTTCCACTCGGCGTTCGCCTTCCTCGGCTCGTGCGGCTTCTTCTACTCGCAGGGGATCGGGTTCTGGGCGGCCGGAACGTGGACGATCCTGGTCGGGGCCATCACGTACGTGATCGGCACGCGCGTGTGGGCGCTCGGCAAGGTGTTCGGCTACATCACCCCCGCGGACCTTCTCGCCGATTTCTACGAGTCGGAGGCGGTGCGCGTGGCCGTGGCCGTCGTCTCGGTGCTCTTCACGATCCTCTATATCCAGGTGCAGTCGGAGGGGCTCGGATACATCGTGAGCGTCGCATCGGGCGGGCGCATCTCCTTCGACCTCGGAACGTTGCTCCTCCTGACCGTCACCGCCGCCTACGTGATGGCCGGCGGGATCCGCGCCGTCTGCTGGACCGACGTGCTCCAGGGGATCTGGATGTACATCGCCGTGTGGGGAGGAGCGCTCTGGCTGACGTACCACCTCTTCGGCGGACCGGTTGCGCTCTGGCACCGTCTGGCCGCCGAGCGGCCGGATCTCCTGTCCCTTCCCGGGCCGCACCACTACTTCACCCCGGGGATGTGGATCGGGATGACGATCACGCTCTCGTTCGGGATCGTCTTCCAGCCTCACCTCATCATGCGTTGGTATACGGCCGTCGACGCGAAGACGCTCAAGTGGCTCGGCGCGACCACGCCGATCTACCTCATGAGCCTCTACATCCCGACGGCGCTCGTGGGGCTCGGCGGCGCGCTCGTGATGCCGCACCTCGCGACGCCGGACCGGATCTTCCCCGAGCTCCTCTTCCGCTACGCGTCGCCGTGGCTCACCGGGTTCACCCTGGCGGGCGCCACGGCCGCGGCGATGTCCACGCTCGCGGCGATCCTGCACGCGAACATGACCGTGCTCACCCGCGACATCTACCAGCGCTACATCGCTCCGGACCGGAGCCAGGCGCACTACGTATGGGTCGGGCGCGCGCTCCTGGTCGTGCTCCTCGGCGTGGGCTATGTCCTGTCGATTCGCACCAGCAACTTCCTGGTGATCCTGGTCACGCTGTCGGGCTCGGGGGCGCTCCAGCTCATGCCGGGGATTGTCGGTGTGTGCTTCCCCGGCGGGCGGACGCTGACGCGCGCGGGCGTGTTGGCCGGCTTGATCGTGGGGACCACGTCGCTATATGTAACTCTCGTGCTCGTACCGCATCCGTGGGGCCTGCAAGGCGGTATCTGGTCGCTCCTGCTCAACACGGCTGTGGCCATGGGGGTCTCGGCATTCACCGAGGCGCCCTCGAGCGACACGATCCGACGCGTGCACGGAGAGCTGGAGCGGTTCGTGTACGGGGTGGGGGAGGCGGGGAGGGAGTCCCATCTCAACCAAGTGGAGGTGATGCCATGAGCCTTGCCGACAGCGGATTCGCTCGATTCATGTCCACGCCTACGGGACGCGGCGTCCGCATCGTAGCGGGTATCCTGCTCATCGTCTGGGGCGTGATGAATATCAGAACCCGGGCGGGGCAGATCGTCTGCGTGGTCGGCCTCGTACCGCTCATTGCCGGCGCGTGGGACGTCTGCCTCTTCTCCGGCCTGTTCGGCGGGATCTGGTCGGGCAAGCACATCCGCGCCCGGAAAGCCTCGCAAGGGTAGGCGTTCGATGGCGCGTCCTCCAGCCCGGCCGCGCGCGGCGCTTCGTCGCGAAGCGGCACTCGCCATGATCGGGGGGCTCGCCCTCGCGCTCGCCGGCTGCGGCCCCCGGCCGATCCCGATCGATCCGGCGCGCCACGCCGCCGAGGTGGAGGCGTGGCACGAGCGCCGCGTGGCCGAGCTGGAGGCGCCGGACTCCTGGCTCTCCCTCGTGGGGCTGGCCTGGCTCCACGAGGGGGTGAACACGATCGGGTCGGACTCGGGCAATGACGTGGTACTGCCCGATCCGCGTGCCGACGCCCACGTCGGCCGGGTGATCGTGTCCGACAGCTCGGTTCGCTTCGTGGCCGACCCCGGGGTCGTGGTCACACAGGGGGTGGACTCGACCATGGTGCTCCCTGAAGGCACCGGTCCCATCGTCGAAGACCGAGCGAATGAGCCCCGGGTGAGCGAGGCCGTTCTGGGTCAGGTCTCGCCAGGCCACTACACGGTGCTGCGCAACGGTTCGATCGACTGGCTGCTCCTGCGCCGCGCCGGCCGGTGGGCGCTCCGGGTGCGCGACGACAGCGCGCCCGCCTACCGGACGTTCCACGGCATCGACCGCTTCCCGGTCAGCCTGGACTGGAGGGTCACGGCGCGGTGGGTGCCGCGCCACGACTCGGTGGCCGTTCCCCCGGCTTCGCCGGCTCCCGGTGCTGGGTGGTGGGGGGGGCCCGGGGGGGGGGGGGGCCCCCCCACGACTCGGTGGCCGTGACGGACGAACTCGGCACCGTGACCGTGGTGCCCTCGCGCGCGAAGCTCGTGTTCGACCTGAAGGGCGAGCAACGCAGCCTGACGATCACGGGAGACGAGGACCACGGACGCTACCAGATCGTCTTCGGTGACCGCACGAACGGGTCCGAGACCTATGGAGGAGGACGCTTCCTCTGGGTCGACCCGCCGGACGCGAGCGGACGTGTGGTCATCGACTTCAACTACGCATACAACCCGCCCTGCGTGTACACCGCCTTCGCGACCTGTCCGCTCCCCACCCGGGAGAACCGCCTGGCGCTCGGCGTCGAGGCGGGCGAGAAGGTGCCGGTCCGGCGCTGACACCCGCGTGGGCGCAAAGCGTCCACGGTGCGCCTTTTCCGCGGCGCGCAGCCGCCCACGACACCTGTCCCGCGGGACCATCCGGAATCCTACGGACTCTTTATGTAGGGATTATCCCTACACGCATTTCAACAGAAGTACTACAGCGACATCCGTCACGTTTCAAGAGAATAGCATCCAAGCCTCAACGGCTCGTTTCCGGCCTCCCGTGCCACATGGCACCGAGAGCATAGAAGAAGCAGGCGAAAGGAGTTCCAGGGTGAGGGCATTCCGCCTTCGCCCGGTCTCTGGACTGGAAGCGAGCCATGACCACCGAGCCATCGACGAAGGTCGCGCCGATCTGGCGGGACGTCTTTCGGGGTGAGGCTTCATCGTGCGGGCGGGTGGTCGTGTCCTGGACCACCGCCGGGGGCGTGGCGGCCGGGGGTCTCCTCCTCGGCCTGACGGCGCTCGGCAGCCCCGAGGAAGCCCAGGAGCTGCTTCCCCTCGCTCCTGTGCTCTTCCTGCTGGGGGCCGCCGCCGGCCTGGTCCACGGGGGCGTCCTGGCCTACGTCGGTCGTCCTGCCGCGGTTCCGGGGCGCGCAGCGCTCGCGCGCATCGGCATCAGCGTCCCGGTGGCCATCATCGCGCTGCTCGTGGCGTGGGTGGCGGCGGCGTGGATCTCGCTCACTTCGGCCGTGCTTACGCTGCACGCCTGGAGGACCGCTGTCGTGACGGGTCTGGGCTGGATCGCGGGGACGGCCGTCTGCTGCTGGGCCGCCGTCGAGGGGTGGCACGCGCTCGAGCGCGCGTTTGCCCGCTGGCCCGAGAGCCGGCCCGGCACGCTCCTCCTCTCCGGCGCGCTCGCGATCCTCGCGCTGGCGCTCGTGGTCTATCGCCCTCCCCTCGGATCCAGCCAACTGCACCTCACGGGGTTCGGTGCGCTGCTCCTGGCCTTCGTGGCGACGCTGTGGATCGCCACGCCGGTCGTCGTCGTGCTCCTGCATTTCGTCCACAAGTGGTTCGCCCCCGTCTGGGACCCTCCTGCTCAGTCATGAACTCGAACGTCCACAACCCGACCATCGAGAGGGTCTCATGAGGTTGCTCAGGTCCGGAGTCGTCCTGGCGCTGGCCGCGCTCGCCCTGGCCAGTTGCATCGATACCAGAAACGTGCTCGTCGACAAGCCGCTCTTCACGAACCCTCCGACCGCCGCCGACAACTTCCTGGGCTACAGCGACACCACGGCGGGCCTTCCGGTGTGCGGCAACTGCCACATCGGCAAGTACAACGAGTGGAAGGGCACCAAACACGCGAGCGCGTGGGCCGACCTCCAGGCGAGCGGCCACGCGACGGCGTCGTGCGAGGCGTGCCACACCGTCAACGCGAACGGCAACTGGGTGACCGACAGCAACGCGGGCTGGATCGGGACCCAGGACGCCCGCTACCACGACGTCCAGTGCGAGTCGTGCCACGGCCCCGGGCTCCAGCACGTCACCAACCCGGACGCGAGCCAGCCGCTCGCGTCGATCGTGGTGGGCGTCGGGCTGAACAACGGGTGCGGCGAGTGCCACACGGGCACGCACAACGGGTTCGTGGACGAGTGGGCGCAGTCGTTGCACTCCAACACGACGAACCACGGCGCGACGGCCGGGGGTGAATGCTCCCAGTGCCACGAGGCACGCGGGGTGCTGGCGGCGTGGGGCGTCAACACGAACTACATGGAGAAGGACTCGACAGGCATCATCCCGATCGTATGCGCCGTGTGCCACGATCCGCACGACGCGACGAACGAGTACCAGCTCCGCTTCCCGATCGGCGTGCGTGACGTCGGCCAGCAGCTCTGCATGAAGTGCCACCACTATCGGGCGGCGCCCGACCCGGCCTCGTCGCGCGGTCCCATGTCGCCCCAGGGTCCCCTCCTGCTCGGTCAGGGAGCCGGGTGGCGGGCGCCGGACTTCATGTCGGCCGCGGACACGATCGCCGGAACGCACGGCAGCGCGGCGAACAAGGAGCTGTGCGCGACGTGCCACATGTACAAGTTCCCGGTGAAGGACGCTTCGGGGGCGACCACGTACAACGTCGTCGGACACCTCTTCCAGGCCATCCCCTGCATCGACTCCGCGGGGATGCCGAACACGGACGACTGCGCCGACTCGCAGCGTGACTTCGACGCGTGCGCCCAGAGCGGGTGCCACGGCTCGCCCGACGCGGCGCGCTCGGCGCTCGGCGTGGCACGCCAGCGGCTCGAGGACCTGACCGCGCAGCTCAGCGCCATGGTGGCCCAGGCCCCGGCCAGCGAGTTCGTGACGGGTGACGACCACATCACGACGGCGGAGGGCGCGAAGTTCAACGTCGCGCTGGCCTCCATGGACGGCACGCCGATCCACAACCCGTTCCTCATGGAAGCGCTCCTGACGGCATCGATCAAGCAGATGCAGAAGGACTACGGCATCCAACCCTCTCCAAGCCTGCAGTTGAACAACGTCCTCCGCTTCCAGCGTTAGAGGGCGCAGCGTGAGCGCAGTGGAGCGGTTCGCTGAGCCGCTCCACTGCGCGCTACCGCGCCTTCCACGGACGATGACGATGACGATGCGTACGCGATCCGTCCTGCTTGTCGTGTGCCTGGCCTGCGGGCTTTCGGCCTGCTCCCGGAAGAAGCCGCCCCCAGCGACGGGGGCGGCGGAAGCGGCACCGGCGGCCACGGACACGGCCGAGGCTCCCTCACAGAGCCCTGCTCCCGATACCACGACCGCGGTGGTGCGTCCGGCGGTGTCCGCCCTCGCGGCGCGGGGCTCGTGGTTTCCCCACGGCCCGCACCTGCGGGCGGACGTGAACTGCAGGACGTGCCACAAGTCGATCCCGGGCCACGAGACGCACGCGGCGATCGCGTGCCAGAGTTGCCATACGGCGCCGGCGGACGCGGCGGGGCCGCCGCCCGATACGATGGTGTGCCGTTCCTGCCACCACGGCGCGAAACAGCGGTTCGCCTGCACCGTGTGCCACAACCGGCTGCCGGGCCCGCTCACGGTCCAGCGCCAGCTCAAGCTCAGCGTGTGGAGCCAGGTGCGTACGCGCTCGCTGCCGTTTCCGCACACGCCGCACGCCGCGCTCGGGTGCCGCACCTGCCATGTGGATCCGCCGCTCCTCACGCCGACCCGGACGTGCGGGAGCTGCCACGCGCGGCACCACCATCCGGGCGCGGAGTGCTCCCTGTGCCACCAGACTCCCCCCCCGACCGCTCACGACCTGCGTGCCCACGTGAGCTGCAGCGGTAGCGGCTGCCACGCCGAAAGCCTGGTGAAGTCCATCCCTCGCACGCGCTCGACCTGCCTGTTCTGTCACCAGGACCGCGTGGATCACCAGCCCGGCAAGGAATGCGCGTCATGCCATCGTGTGGAGTTCGGCTCATGAGCATCCGGGGAATCCGTTCCGTCGCCTTCCTTCTGGTGCTCCTGAACGTGCCGGCCGCCGTGCGCGCACAGACCGTGCGGGTCACGGGCACGACGACGTTCCAGTACCTCGATCTGCGCCAGTCGGTGGTGGACAGCGTGCTGACCACGGAAGCGACGGGGCAGGGCATCCTGCGCAGCGCGCCGGACGGGAGCATCGTGCAGTGCGTCACGGGAGATCCGGTGTGCCGCTACATGCGCGCCGGCCCCACGGCCTTCACCGCACCCGTCCTCCAGGATCTCACGATGACCGCCTGGGGGCTCGGGCGCGGCGTGCGGGTGTACGCCCGCCTCAGGAGTCGCGCGGTGCTCGCGGGAGCGGACTCCATCTGGCCCCAGGAGACCGACCACCTGGACGTCATGGCCGCCTATGCCGAGCTGGACCGGACACGGGTGCGCGTGCGCGCGGGCAGGCAGTACATGGTCTCCGGGCTCGGCTACTACAACTACGACGGAGGCTCGGCCCTCTTCCGGTTCGGCAGGGGCCTCACGGTGGAGGGCTACGGGGGACGGAGCCTCGCGCGTGGCCTCAACGAGTCGCTCACGAGCTCCGCGATCGCCGCGGTGGAGTCGTTCCATCCGGACAAGCCGGCCTGGATTCTGGGCGGTCGTCTCGCGTACCGGGGCGGAGCGGGCTCCGTCTCGGCCCTCTACCAGCGTGAGATTCGCACCGACCGGGCGGGTCTGTACTCGGAGCGCGCCACGCTGGACGGCGTCTACCGGACTCCGTGGGGTCAGATCGAGGGCACCATGGAGGCCGACCTCGCCTCGCGCGTCGTCAACGACGCCACCCTGCGCGCCCGCTACGACCTCACCCGGCAGGTGTCGCTGACGGCGTTCGCCCGCCAGTACCGGCCCTTCTTCGAGCTGTGGACGATCTGGGGGGCGTTCGATCCCGTCGGCTTCCGGCAAGCCGGGCTCTCCGGGTCGTGGCGCGCGCTCGGGAAGCTCGCCCAGCTCCAGGCCGGCTTCTCCTACCTCCGCTACCCCAACACGCACACCGACGACGTCTTCGGCAGCTACCGCAACGACGGATGGCGCGCGAGCGCCACCGGGACCCTCGGTCTGGCGCCGACCTGGACGCTCCAGGGCTCGTACATGGCCGACATCGGCTTCGGCGCCGCGAAGACCCAGTCGCTCGTGCGACTCCAGCACAGGTTGGGCTCGGGCATGTACATCGGGGCCAATGCCACCGCGTTTCAGACATCCTACGAGCTGCGCATCCCCAAAGGGACGGTGTGGGGCCTCGGGGGCGACGCCCAGCTCAAACTGGGCTCCCGCAGCCGTGCCTCGGCTTCCGCCACCTGGTACCGCCACACCGACCGCGGCAACGCGCCCGAGCCCGACTGGAGCCAGGTGCGGGCGACGCTCAGCGTCGCCTGGACGCTCGGACCCGAGCCGGGCCTCACCTCGATCGTCGGAGGCATACGATGAAGCGGGCCCTCGCGGTGCTCGTGCTGTTGGGCACGGTCGCCTGGGTCGCTCCGCGCACGCAGCGACCCCAGGTCTTCCCCCACGCGCGTCATGAGGGGCTCTTTCCCACGTGTGCGGGCTGCCACCAGGGAATCCCGACGGGGGACAGCGCGACGTTCTTCCCGGACTCGTCGGTGTGCGTTGCGTGCCACAACGGCACGGTCCAGGTGCGCATCCAGTGGACCAAGCCGGAGGCGGCGCCCACGAACCTCCGGTTCACCCACCAGGATCACCCGATGCGGCCCGAGGGCTCGACGGCCGGGGTCACCTGCCTGACGTGCCACCGGCAGCCGGGCGCGACCGGACGGATGAACGTCGGCCCGGCCGATCCGGACGCGTGCCTCGCGTGCCACCGTGCCGACAGCCACTTGGCCCAGGGCCGCGACTGCCTGAAGTGTCACGTTCCCGTGACCGAGGCGAAGGGGCTCTCGGCCGCGGCCGTGAAGAACTTCCCGAAGCCGGCCTGGCACGGCGACAGCACGTTCCTCACGAGCCACGCGCCGACGGTCGACGAGGCGACGAGATCGTGCTCGGTGTGCCACGCGCGCGAAAGCTGCGAGCGATGCCACCTGAACGCCGCCGCCGTGAAGCCGATCGCGAGCCTCGGGCGCGACGCGCGCGTGGCGCGGTCGGTGGCGGGCGAGGCGCCTACCTACCCGATACCGCGGAGCCACCGCTCGGCGGCCTGGAGCACGAGCCACGGATCGGTCGCGCGGGGCGGGGTGGGCGAATGCGCCAACTGCCACGTCCAGGCGAACTGCCGCCTCTGCCATCAGACCGGTAACGACGAGCTCTTCAATCGGTTGCCATCCCGGCCGTCCGGGGACCCCCGGGGGGTGCACATGAGCGCGACGGCGGCCCAGGTCCATCCGGCCGGTTGGACCACGCACCACGGGGCGGAGGCGGCCGACGGAGGCGCCACGTGCGCGTCCTGCCACGCCCAGGACTTCTGCGTGCGGTGTCACGCCGGCCAGACGACGCCGAGCTTCCACCCACCAAATTTCCTGCAGATGCACGGGCCGGACGCGTACGGCCCTGACGTCGAGTGCGTCTCGTGCCACAACACCGAGGCGTTCTGCCGCACGTGCCACGCGGGGGTGGGGCTGGCTTCCGGCTCCCGCCTCACGGTGGCGTTCCATACGGCCAACCCCAACTGGCTGGTCGGCCATGGTCAGGCCGCGCGCCAGGGGCTCCAGGGGTGCGTGACGTGCCACTCCGAATCCGACTGCATGCAGTGTCACTCGGCGGTCGGGGGGTGGGGCATCAACCCGCACGGCCCCGACTTCGATCCGTCCAGGCTACGCTCGGTGGCACCGTTCTCCTGCCTGCCGTGTCACACCACCGGCATCCCGGGAGGTGCGCCATGAGCTCCGTTCCCGCCGTGCGCTCCGGCTTCGCCGTCGTGATCGGGGCGCTCCTCGCCCTGGCCGCTCCTGCGCGGGCAACCCTGTCGGCCCAGAACGTGCCCACGTCCCAGGTGTGCATCGCGTGCCACCTCGGGCTCAAGGACCCGCGCCTGTCCGAGCCCGCGCGCGACTTCCCGAAGGATATCCACGCCCAGAAGGGCTTCGGCTGCCTCGACTGCCACGGGGCTCCGCCCGGCGGTGGTCCTCTGGATCCCGCCAAGGGCTTCCTGCACGCTCCGGCGCGCAAGGACATCCCTGCGTTGTGCGGGCGCTGCCACTCCGACGCGGCGTTCATGAAGAAGTACAACCCGTCGCTGCGCGTGGACCAGGTGCAGGAGTACTGGACGTCGGACCACGGACGCCGGCTCAAGGAGTTCAACGATCCGGACGTGGCGACGTGCGCCGACTGCCATCATATCCATCGCATCCGCCCGCCCTCGGATCCGACCGCGAACACCTATCCGTTGAACGTTCCGGCGACGTGCGGCCGGTGCCATGCGGATCCGAAGCGCATGGCCAAGCACCATCTGCCGACGGATCAGCTCGAGAAGTACAAGAACAGCGTCCACGGGAAGCTCCTGTACGTGAAGGGCGACATGTCCGCGCCCGTGTGCAACACGTGCCACGGCAACCACGGCGCTCAGCCGCCGGGCGTGTCGTCCGTGGAGTACGTGTGCGGCCAGTGCCACACGGTCATGGAGCAGTTCTTCGACGCGAACGGGCACAAGGAGGCGTTCGCGCAAAAGGACCTGCCGGGATGTGCGACGTGCCACGGCCACCACGACATCCAGCCCGTGTCCGATTCCGTGCTGCTGGTGCGGCAGAAGCAGGTGTGTGCGCAGTGCCACAAGCCCGGCGACCCGAACGGGGAGCAGTTCGCGGCCATGGCGGCCGACCTGGACTCGCTCACCACTTCCGAGAACCGGAGCCGAAGCCTGCTCGAGAAGGCCCAGGGCTCGGGCATGGAGGTCAGCCAAGCGCTCTTCGATCTCGACGACGTGAAGAACGCGTTCACCAAGGCGCGCAGCGCGGTGCATTCGTTCAAGGCGGAGACCGTGCAGAAGGAGGTCGACGCCGGCCTCACGGTCACGCGCGCCGGGCTGAAGCGGGGCCAGGCGGCCATGCAGGAGCACAGCTACCGTCGCGAGGGGCTGGCGATCTCCGCGGCCGTGATCCTGCTGCTCATCGCGGGCATCATCATGAGGATCCACTACACGGAGGCACAGGACGAGGACATCCGGCGGGCGGTGGAGGCATTCTACGACGAGCGCCTGGTTCTTCCCGCCGACGCCGTCCCGACCGGGGAGGGCGTGCGGCTCGCCGCCTGCGCCGTCCTCATGGAGGCGGGTGCCGTCCTGTCGAAGCAGGAGCAGTCGCGCCTGCACGAACTCGTGCGCACCCAGTTCGGCGTCGGGCGCGCGGACGCGGACCGACTCGTCGACCTCGGGGAGGTCGAGCAGCAGGGGCTCGGCGACAGCGCGCGGATCTCCGCGCTCCTCGCCGAGCGGTACTCCGCTGCCCAGATCGAGACGACGGTCGAGGAGATGTGGTTCCTCGCGTTCGCCGATCAAGCCGTGGCCAAGAGAGAAATATCCCTGCTCGAGGCCGTCGCGAAGGCGCTGCATCTGGAGCCCGACGAGGTGGCAGCGGCCCGCAGACGGGCCGGGGTGCCGTCCGTCGCCGCGCGTCGTTGGGACCAAGGGAGAGAGGACGCATGATCGAGCGACACATCACCCGGAAGCGGTTCATCGATTGGCTGCTCGGTACGAGCGCGGGCGGCCTTCTGGTTGCCGTGCTCTATCCGGTCGTCCGCTACATCGTCCCACCGGAGATCCCCGAGACCGCCGTCAACTCGGTCGTGCTCAAGGTCAAGCCGTCGGACATTTCTGCGAACTCGGGCCAGATCTTCCGGTTCGGGAGCAAGCCGGGGCTGCTCATCCGCACGGCGTCCGGGGACCTGAGAGCCTTCACTGCGGTCTGCACGCACCTGGGATGCACCGTCCAGTACCGCGGCGACGAGCACGACATCTGGTGCGCCTGTCACAACGGCCACTACGACCTGCACGGGCACAACATCTCGGGCCCGCCCCCGGCACCGCTCCTCGAGTTCGCGGTCAACGTCCGCGGCGATCAGATCGTCGTGAGCCGGCCTTCGTGATGGGAGACCCGACGAGGGGAACGTCGGCGCCGGAGTCACGGCGCGTGCGGAAGGGGCCGCGCGACCACGCGCGGGTCGTGCTCGCTTGGCTCGACGAGCGCCTCGGCTTCAGCGCGCTGCTCCCGCTCATCCGCAAGAAGGAGGTCCCGGTCCACCGTCACTCCTTCTGGTACTACTTCGGGGGGATGGCGCTCTTCCTGTTCATCCTCCAGGTGTGCACGGGTGTCCTCCTGCTCTTCTACTACCGCCCGAGCGCGGACGGCGCGTACGAGTCGGTGCAGTTCCTCATGTCGAACGTGCGCTTCGGGTGGCTGATCCGGTCCATCCACTCCTGGGGCGCGAACCTCATGATCTTCATGGCGTTCGTGCACATGTTCAGCGTGTTGATCCACAAGGCGTACCGGAAGCCCCGCGAGCTGACGTGGATATCCGGAGCGTTCCTGCTCTTCGTCGCGCTCGGCATGGGGTTCACGGGATACCTCCTGCCGTGGAACACGCTTGCCTACTTCGCCACGCGCGTCGGGACCGAGATCCCCGGCCAGATCCCGATCGTGGGCCCGTTCATTCGGGAGGTCCTGCGCGGCGGCGACGAGGTCACGGGGGCCACGCTGACGCGCTTCTACGCGTTGCACGTCTCGGTACTGCCCGCGCTGGTGTTCCTGCTGTTGTCGATCCACGTGCTGCTCGTGCAGAAGCACGGGATGAGCGTACCACCGGACGTGGAGGCGGAGGGCGGGCCGACGCGCATGATGAAGTTCGTGCCCAACTTCCTCATGCGGGACATGGTCGGATGGCTGGCGGCGCTCGCGATCCTGGCCTCCATGGCCGCGTTCCACCCGGCGGAGCTGGGGACCAAGGCCGACACCTTCGCGGCGGCTCCGGCGGGCATCCGCCCCGAGTGGTACTTCATGTTCATGTTCCAGACGCTGAAGTACCTCCCGGCCCACATCCTGGGGATTCCTGGCGAGCTCGTGGGGATCGGGGCGTTCGGGATCGCGGCCATGGTGCTCGTGATCATCCCGTTCCTGGATCGGCCCGGGGCGGGCGCGAAGCCGAAGCGGCTGTGGACGTGGGTAGCGTACGGGGCGCTCGCGTACATCATCGTGCTGACGTACCTCGGGTACACGATGAACCCGAAGTCCTAGCGCGGGGCTCGGACAGAGCTCGGACCGAGCTCGGACAGACCGGGGACGGACCGGGGACGGACCGGGGACGGACCGGGGACGGACCGGAGGGTCCGTACTCGCTCAGTGCGCACCTGCGCAATCGTCGCTCGCACGGACCCTCCGGTCCGTCCCCGCGGGACGGTTTGGTTCCGCCCCGCCCCCCCGCATTCCTGGGTTTCTGACTTCCTCCGATGTGCGGGAGCGCCTTTCGGGGCGGGGGGGTTGACGTTTCAAACAACCGTTTTATACATCTGTTTCATTTTTCGCGCCGCGCTGGCGCGTCTTCCACCGCCTGCCCCGGCGGATCCGCCGGACGGGAGCGCGTGTCTTGAAGTCCCGTATCATCATCGGGTCGCTCGTGGTGGTCGTGGCCGTCGTCGTCGGCTTCGTCCTCCTGCGCGGGTCCGGACCCGACGACCTCGTCCTCACCGGCGTGGTCACGACCGACGACGTGGTCGTGAGCCCGCTGGTCGGAGGCCGCGTCGACAGCCTTGCCGTCGCCTCGGGCGACTCGGTCCACGAGGGCCAGCTCATCGCGCTCATCACGCCCGGAGAGCTCGCCGCGGACCGGTCTTTCTACATGCACAGCGCGGACGCCGCGGTCGCGCAGGTCGCCGCGCGCGAGGCCGACCTCGCGTCCGTGCAGGCGCAGGCCTCCGAGGCGGAGGCGACCCTCGCCAAGGCCGAGCGGACGCTTCGGCGTGACTCGGCGGTCGTGGGCGCGGGAGGCATCACCCAGGAAGGGCTCGACCAGGCGCGAGCCACCGTGGACGTCGACCGGGCGCGAGCGGAGGCGGCCGGGAAGCAGGTCGGAGCGGCTCGTAGCGCGGTCGCGGCTGCCCGTCAGCAGCGCGACGCGGCCGCCGCCCAGGTCGCGAAGGCCGACGTCCGGCTCGGCTACGCGGAGGTGCGGGCTCCGATCACGGGCTTCGTCGACGTGCGCGCCGTGACCCAGGGGGAGGTCGTGAACCCCGGGCAGGCCATCATCACGCTGGTGAACCCGGACGATCTGTGGGTGCGCGCCGACGTCGAGGAGTCCTATATCGAGCGCGTCCGCATCGGCGACACCCTGATGGTGCGCCTGCCGTCGGGGGAGGAGCGTCCGGGCCGCGTCTTCTACCGGGGCGTGGACGCCGATTACGCGACGCAGCGTGATGCGAGCCGCACCAAGCGCGACATCAAGACCTTCGAGGTGCGCCTGCGCGTAGACAACAGCGACCGAAGGCTCGCGCTGGGCATGACGGCGTACG
>CAZFIS010000081.1:0-16316 GCA_964519125.1 uncultured Gemmatimonadaceae bacterium
TCCGTCGATCTCCTCGGCGTTCGTCTTCACCGACGCGCTGGGGATGAACTCGAGCTTCCTGAGCTCGGGCAAGATCCGGGCGAGCTGGACGCGCGTCGGTAACGACACCGGCCCCTATCAACTCGCGGCGACGCTCGGTGCGCTGCAGCCGTGGGGTGGGGGCACGCCGATGTTCTCCATCCCCAACACGCTGCCGAACGAGACGCTGAAGCCCGAGCAGACGACGGCCTGGGAGGTCGGGACCGACCTCGGGTTCTTCGACGAGCGGCTCGGCTTCGTGCTCACGTACTACGACAGCAGGACGGCCGACCAGATCATGCCGGTCGACGTCTCGGGCGCGAGCGGCTACACGAGCGAAAGGCTCAACGCGGGCGCGGTGACCAACAAGGGATGGGAGCTGCTGCTCCGTGCCACGCCCATCAAGATGGACAACGGCTTCCGTTGGGACGTGACGGTCAACTGGGCGAAGAACACCTCCAAGGTCGACGAGCTCTACGGCGACCTGCAGACGCTGGTGCTCGGCGGTCAGTGGAGCCTGAACATCGAGGCGCGCAAGGGCTATCCGTACGGCGCGATGTTCGCCAACGACGCGCTCCGGTGCAACGACGCCGAGATCACGGCGGGCTCGTGCACGAGCGCGCAGAAGGGCATGCTGATCCTGAGCTCCGGCGGTCTGCCCCAGGTGAACCCGGTGCGTACGGTGGTCGGCAACTACACGCCGGACTGGAACGGCGGCATTCGGAACCGCTTCAGCTACGGGCCGTGGGACCTGAGCGTGTTGGTCGATGGACAGCACGGCGGCAACGTGTTCTCGGTCACCGAGTGGTTCGGCACCCAGGCGGGCGTATTGGCTCGCACCCTGAACGGGCGTGAGACGAGCCCGACCGACCCCGGCATCGTCGTGAAGGGCGTCCTGCCCGACGGGTCCATCAACGGCGTCGACAAGACGCTGACGGTCACGGCGATGGACTACTACCACAACTGGTGGGGCAATCAGGCGCTGGCCGTCGACAACGCAAGCTACTTCAAGCTCCGCGAGGTGCGGCTCGGCTACCAGCTGCCGGCTTCGGTCATGCACCGCATGGGATTCTCGAGCGGTGACATCGCGCTCGTCGGCCGCAACCTGATGCTCTGGACCTCAGCCAACAACAACATCGATCCAGAGACGGCCTACAACTCGGGCAACGTTCAGGGCATCGAGTCGGGACAGTTCCCGTCGGCACGCAGCTACGGGTTCTCGCTCTCGATTCGCCCATAACGACGACACGGGAGATACGAAGATGAACAGACATATGATTGCCCGTGGCGCCGCCCTGGCCGGACTCGTTCTGGTCATGAGCGCATGCGACCAGGGGCTCACGGAGTTGAACGTCAACCCCAACGCGCCGACCAACGTCTCGGCCGAGTTCATGCTGCCGACCGTCCTGCAGCGCGTAGTCGGCCAGATCGCTTTCCCGTTCGGCATGTCGTGGGACGACTGGGCACAGCAGAGCGCTCAGATCCAGTACCCGACCGAGACCGTCGGGCAGGTCCGGCCCGGCGTCATGTCGGGCTTGTGGGACACCTTCTATTCCACGGACCTGAAGAACATCCAGGCGATCGTCCAGAAGGGGCAGGACGCCGGCTACGCCAATGTCGAGGCGGTCGCCATGATCTGGAAAGCCTTCACGTTCAGCCAGATGACGGACCTCTGGGGCGACATCCCCTACTCGGAGGCGCTGCAGGGCGCGAGCAACATCACGCCCAAGTATGACGCCCAGAAGGCCGTCTACGCGGGCATGCTCAAGAACCTCACCGACGCCCAGGGGATGCTGGGCGCGACCGACATCGGCGACGACTTCGGCGGTGGCGACATCATCTACGGCAACGACTGGACGAAGTGGAAGAAGTTCGCCAACTCGCTCCGGATGCGCCTCGCCATGCGCATGTCCGAGGTCGATCCCACGACCGCGAAGAGCGAGTTCGTCGCGGCCTACCAGGCCGGCGGGTTCACCAGCAACGACGACAACGCGCAGCTCGCGTGGGCGGGTGGCAACAACTACGGCAACCCGCTGTGGGAGAACTGCATCTGCGGCAACGGCGGGCGTGACGACAACAGCGTGAGCAAGACCCTGGTGGATACGCTGCTGTCGCTCAACGACCCGCGCCTGAAGTTCTACGCCGAGCCGACCACCGATCCCGCCGCTCCGCTGTACAACGGGCGGACCAACGGCAAGATCTCGGAGGATCACCCGTTCTCGTGGTACTCGCGGATCGGCAACTACTGGCGCGCCGACGGCCAGTTCACGCCCTCGATCGTCATGGACTACTCCGAGGTGCTGTTCCTCGAGGCCGAGGCGGCATGGAGGGGCTGGATCAGTGGTGATCCGGGCACACTGTACAACGAGGCCATCAAGGCGGCGTTCGACATGTACACCGCCACCGGCTACGCGACCGCGCCGACCGCGGCCGATCGCGATGCCTACCTGACCGAGCCGAAGGTCGTGTATCAGGGTGGCGCCGCCGGGTTCGCCCAGATCCAGCTCCAGAAGTGGATCAGCCTCTACCTGGTCGGCATGGAGGCCTGGAGCAACTGGCGCAGGGTGCGCATCCCGCACCTCGTGCCCGGACCTTCGATCGTCGCCGACTACGCCGGGATCACGATCATCCCGGTGCGCGGGCCTTATCCGAGCAGCGAGCAGTCGCTGAACCAGGCCAACCTGCAAGCCGCCGTGGCGGCCCAGGGCGGCGGGCTCTCGCTCGTCACGAACGTGTGGTGGGATGTGAACACGAACTGACACGGAGAGTCCGGAGCCGTAACGGCTCCATCGCGTGAAAGAGCGCCCCCCGGAGGCCCAGCCTCCGGGGGGCGCTTCGCGTTCACGGTGCCCAGGCGACGGGCTGGCCCGAGAGGGCCGGCCTACCTCAGGAAGACCAGGATCAGGCCTTCGGAATGCATCCTATACCCCGGCCGCATGGTGAACCCCATCGGGTACACCTCCACCCGTGCGACGTCCCTCGCGCTCAACGTCTCGAGGACGCACGTGTCGGTCGCACGCGTGCCATCCACGTACACGTCCGGGTTGATGAAGCCGGAGAAGCTCGCCATGCCCCGGAGCGAGATCTCGGGGCACATGCCAAGACCCTGCTGTACCCGGAAGCTCGGGATCTTCCCCTTCATCGTGCCCAGGAGGGTACCGTCTCCGTCAGACAACGCCGAGCCCGTCAGGACTACGCCACCCCCATCCGCGAACACACCGTCCTTGGCCACCGAGCCCTTGCTCGGGGCAACCCGGTCGCGGTGGTGGAACGGACCCAACTCGGCGCATCCCACGACGAGTGGAATGAGGGTTCCGAGCAAGCAGAGGGAAACCCTTCTCCGACAGACCATGGTACCCTCCTCCCCGGGCAGGGGCCCCACCTCGCGGTCGAGCGCTTCGGGAGATCCAGGAGCACGCGACTCGGTTCCTTTCACCGACTGTATACGACCCGCCCGTTCGCCCCATTACCCCGGAGCCGCTCGGTCCCCGGAAGGTGTGTCGCCCACCCCCGGGGACCGGCACCGGTCAGCGCCGCCGACCTGCTCCTATCTCGTACTCCTTCGGAGGGGTGGCGTTCAGGAGCCAGCGCACGAAGTAGTCCCAACGCCGCCGCATCATATAGTTCGATGCCGCACCGTATCCATGGTCGGCGTTCGGAATGAAGATCAGGTCGAAGTCCTTGTTCGCCTTGATGAGCGCGTCTTCGACCAGGAGGGTCTCGTAGGGCGGGACGTTCGTGTCCATGGTCCCCTGCGCGAGCAGGAGGTGGCCCTTCAGGTTCTTCGCGAAGTTCTGGTTGGCCTCGACCGTGTAGTTCGAGGTTCCGTCGGGGTTGTATACGACCGGCCCCTGATAGCGCTCTCCCCAGTCGTCCTCGTTCTCGCGCAGGTCGTGGTCGCCCGACTCGGCGATGCCGACCTTGAAGAAATCGGGATAGCGGAACATCGCCGTCGTGGTGGCGAAGCCACCGCCGGAATGGCCGTAGATGCCCGTGCGCGTGACGTCGATGTACGGGTACTTCCGGGCCAGCTCCTTCATGCCGGCGATCTGGTCCGGGATCGTGTTGTCCCGCCCCATCGCGCCGTAGTACTCGTCCTGGAAGGCCTTGGACCGGCCGGGCGTGCCCATGCCGTCGATCGAGACGACCACGAAGCCGAGCTCCGCCAGGGCCTGCTTGTCGCCTCGCACGGGGAGAAACGAGTAGCCACGCACGCTCCCCGTCTGCGGCCCGGGATACACGTTGTTGATGATCGGGTACTTCTTGCTCGGATCCAGGTTCGTCGGCACGAACATGAGCCCGTAGAGATCCGTCTTGCCGTCCCTGGCCTTCACCTCGATCGGGATCGGGGCCTTCCAGCCCGCCGCGAGGAGCTTCGAGATGTCGGCCTTCTCGAGCGGCATGACGAGCTTCCCGTCGCGGCCGTCGCGCACCGTGACCACGGGCGGATCGACGGGCGTGGAGTACGTATCGACGATCCACTGTCCGGACGGCGAGATCTGGATCGAGTGCGTCCCGACGTCCGGCGTGAGCGAGACGTCGTGCGTTCCATCGAGCCTGATGCGGTAGTAGTGGCGGTAGTAGCCGTTCTGGCCCTTCTCACGGCCGTTCGCACCGTACCAGAGCGTGCGGGTCTTCGGGTCGATCCGGGCGATCTCGGTGACGGGCCCGGCGCCCGTCGTGATCTTGTTCTTCAGCTCTCCGGTCCGCAGGTCGTAGAGGTAGAGCTGTCCCCAGTTGTCGCGCTGCGAGTACCAGATGAACTCGTTCGTGTCCCAAAGCACGTCCCAGCCCGTGTGCGACTCGTACTGGGTCGGAACGTCCTCCTGGTAGACCTTGCGGACGTCGCCGGTCTTCGTGTCGGCCACGCTGACCCACACGTGGCGGTGGTAGCGCGACACGGACGCGATCGCGAGATGCGCGTCGTCGGGACTCCACTTGTAGTCGGTCATGCTGATGTCGTCGCCCAGCGTGCCGCGATGGAAGTCGGGCGGCATTCTCAGGCGAGTCATCTTGCCCGTGGCGACATCGATGACGACCCGGTGGAGCATGGCCATCGCACCGTCACCCGGCAGCGGAAACTTGTGGGCCCGCAGCGTAGGATGGCCTACCCGTTCGACCGGCGTGCGCACGAGGTACATGAAGCCCACCTCCCGCTCGTCCTGCTGCTGGGTGGCGATCATCTTCGAGTCCGGAGACCAGCGCACGACCGCCCGGTCGCTGCTGTGCCATCCCGCGTTGTCCGTCGCGTACCCGTAGTACTCCACGCCGTCCGTCGTGAGTTGGCGCTCCTCACCCGTGGAGAGGTCCTTCACCCACAGGTTCCAGTCGCGCACGAACGCGCCCAGCTTTCCGTTCGGCGAGATCGTGAGCGGCTTGCCGTCGGACGACGTCGGACCGCCGCGGCCGCGCATACGGTAGAAGCCTCCCAGCATCGGACCGCGCGGACGCTCGCGGAGCCCGGCCACGGGCGCCTTCAGCTCCGAGCAGGACGAGCCCGAGACGTCACAGGAATAGCCGTGGCCTGCCACGTTGAACGAGACCACGTTCCTGTCCTTGGAAAGCTCGAGGTCGGAGAACGGGAGGTCGTTCGCCGAGTACGTCTCGCCCATCGCCTGCGAGAGTGAGGCCGCGAGACGCTCGTGATTGAAGAGGGGGCTCCGCTTCTTGCGGGCAGGGTCGATGAGCACGAACTCGGTGCCTTCCGGCCGCTCGCTCACGTACCAGAACCGCCCGTCGGGCAGCCAGTGCGGGTCGACGCGGCCGCCGATGACGTCGCCCCGGAGATCCGGCGCGAGGAACTTCTCGGCCCGCGCGTAATCCGTCGCGGTGACCTCCGGGGGAGGCTGCTGCGCCGCGAGCGGCGCGGCGCACAGGATCGCCAGGGTCCAGGCGAGCTTCGGCCCGACCCGGAACGAGTGCGTGCGCGCTGACGTGCCTGCCGACATGGTGACCTCGGTTCGAGGAGATGGATTCGGGCGTCCGCTCATCCGACGTTCTTCGCTTCCACATAGTAGTTCGGGTCCACCTTGAAGCTCGCCGGGTCCGTCAGGTGGAGGGTGAGCGTCTGCCACTGCTCGGTCGGATGGATGACGGTGAAGCCGTCGTCGGACAGCGCCGCGCCCACCTGCATGTCGAATCCGGGCACGACGTCGGTCCACCGATACGAGAGGGTGCTGCCGTCGATCTCGTATTCGAGCGTCGGGACCATCGTCGTGGTCAGGTACTCCTGGAAGACCTTGCTCAGGTCCACGCCCGCCTGATGGCTGATGTAGTCCTCGACCTGTCGGGTGGTGACGACCTGGTGCCAGAACGTCTTGTTGAGGCCACGCAGGATGCCGCGCCACTTCTCGTCGTTGTTCACGATCTGACGGATCGTGTGCAGCAGGTTGCCGCCCTTCGAGTACATGTCGCCCGAGCCTTCGGCGCCCACGCCGTAGGCGGGGATGATGGGCTCGCGATTCCGGATGCCGCGACGGTTGCCGATGATGTAGCGGGCACCCGCCTCCTTGCCGAACTGGCACTCGGTGTAGAGGCCCTCCGCGTAGTTCGCGAAGCTCTCGTGGATCCACATGTCGGCGTGGTCCCTGCCGGTGATGTTGTTGGCGAACCACTCGTGGGCGCTCTCGTGGACGATGATGAAGTCCCACTTCAGACCGAGGCCGGTCCCCGAGCCGTCGCGCCCCCGATACCCGTTGGCGTACCAGTTGCCGTACGTCACCGCGCTCTGGTGCTCCATCCCGGTGTTGGGCACCTCGATGAGCTTGTAGCCGTCCTCGTACCACGGGTACGGCCCGAACCAGTGCTCGAAGCACTTGAGCATCGACAGCGCCTGCGGAAACTGCTTCTTCGCCTTGGCGAGGTTGTAGTCCATCGGGTAGAAGTCGGCGGTCAGCATCCCCCGCTCGCCGTGGTAGTAGTCCGTGTAGTGGGCGTAGCTGCCCGCGGCGACGTTGATCGCGTAGTCGTTGATCGGATTCACCACCGCCCACACCCACGTGGTGGTCCCGTCGTCGTTGGGGATCACCTCACGCAGTCGTCCGTTGCCCACCTGCACCATCGGATTCGGGAGCGTGAGCGCGACCCGCGCGCTGTCGGCCTCGTCCGACCAGGTGTCCTTGAGGGGCCACCAGATGCTCGGACCGATCCCTTCGTCCGTGGTGACCACCCACGGCCGCCCTAGGCTGTCCCGTGCCCAGGTGAAGCCCCCGTCCCACGGAGGACGCGTCGCCACGTGGGGCCGGCCGTGATAGTAGACCGTGATGTCCTGCACGGAGTTTACCGGCTGCGTGTAAGTGGGAGCGGCGAAGTACGCGTTGCCGTCCCTGCGGTAGCTGACCCGCCGGCCGGCCTGGACGATCGAGTCGATCTGGAGCGGCTGCTGGAGGTCGATCTGCATCTCCCGAGCCGGTTTCACGACACGGTACGTGATGCGGTTGTAGCCGTCGATCGTGGAGTCGGAGGGGTGGATGGCGACGTTGAGATCGTAGTGGGTCACGTCCCACCACGTCCGCGCCGGAGAGGTGGTCGAGCCCTTGAGGGAGTCGGCGTGCGTGTAGGTCTGCGGACGGACCTGCGCGGAGACCTGAGCCGAAAGGCCCAGGAGGAGCGCCACAGAGAGTGCGAGAGGCCGCATGGTGCCGTGAATCCTGAAGGAGTACGAGGGGGTGATGGTCCCCATACTCCGACGAGTTTGGGCCGCCGTCAACGGGGGGTCCTCACGCACATCGCGGCGATCACAGCCACCATGGACCCTCGTGCTGACGGAGGTCCTGTTCGGGATCGTCCTGCTCGGGATCTGCGGCGAACACGCCCCGGAGGTGCAACTCGCCCACAGGCTGGCGATCACCCCCGGCTCCGGGGCAATCGTCTGCCACTTTTCTCACGACTGACCGTTGGTTGACACAGTGTCGATCGACGTGCATTTTGGCTGCGTCGATCATTGAAGCTTCGCCCTCCGAAGGCTCGGCAATGCTCGACGCCACGGCCCTCCAGCATGTACGGGCTCGTGGTAGGGTCCCGAATATTCGATGACAGCCGCGCCAGGCGCGTTCCCCCCCGCCCTCGGCCAATGGGTTGTCATGTGTTCGATATGCCGACGTGAGCCGGGGTCCGGCAGGAGTGGACCCTGCGTCCATTGGATCGTCTGTAGTCGAGGGACCCTGCCCAATCACGAGCACTTCTACCGCACAGCCAAGGAGGCGGGTATGCGTAAGTGCTGTAAGCTGTTGGTGGCTCTCGCAATCGCGACGCTCCCGGCGTTGTCGCTGTCGGCCCAGGAGCCGACGACGATCAGCGGCCGGGTCGTGGCGTCCGGGGGCCAGATCATGGCGAACGCCAGCGTGTTCATCTCATCGATGAACCTGGGCACGCTGACGAACGCTCAGGGCCGCTACATCCTGATCGTGCCGGCGGCCCGGGCGGCCGGCCAGACCGTGAAGCTCGAGGTCAGCCAGATCGGTTACAAGACGGAGTCGGCCAACATCACGCTGAGCCCCGGGCCGATCTCGCACGACTTCACACTCAGCACGGACCCGCTGAAGCTCGACGAGATCGTGGTCACGGGTCAGGGCACGCAGACCACACGTGAGAAGCTGGGGGTCACCGTTACCACGGTGAACGCCCAGCAGGTGACCGCCACCCAGGACAACAACATGGTTGCGGCCATGGCCGGCGCGGCCCCCAACGTCCAGGTGATCCAGTCGTCGGGCGAGCCGGGGGCCGGAACGTACATCCGGATCCGTGGCGAGAACACGATCGAGGGGAGCGTGCAGCCCCTGTTCATCGTGGACGGCGTGCCGCTCAACAACGACACGTACACGATCGAGGGCACGACCGCCGGCACCGCGGCGGCGAACCGCGCGCTCGACATCAACCCGAACGACATCGCGAGCATCGAGATCCTGAAGGGGCCGGCGGCCGGCGCCATCTATGGGTCGCGCGCGGCGAGCGGCGTCGTGATCATCACGACGAAGTCGGGCAAGCCGGGCACGAACCGCGTGTCGCTCAAGAGCTCGATCTCCGTCGACAATATGGACAAGATGCAGCCGCTTCAGTTCCAGTACGGCCAGGGCATGGCCGGCACACCATACGGTGAGGCGGGCACCAACCTGTCGCCGACCTCCTCCCTCTCGTGGGGCTTGCCGCTTCCGTGCGCGCAGTCCGACCCGACGACCGACGAGGTGACGAGCTTCTCGGGCTGCAAGCTCGGGGCCGACTACTGGGACCACGGCACGGAGATGTTCCGGACCGGCTACCAGCTCGACAACACGCTGGAGATGTCGGGTGGCTCGGAGAACACGACCTACTACCTGTCGATCGGACGCACCGACGACCAGGGTGTGATCAAGGGCAACTCGCTCTACCAGCGCTCGACCGCACGCCTCAAGGGGAGCCACACGTTCTCGCCGACGGTGACGGTATCGGGCAACCTGGCGTACACGAACTCGGCGGGCGACCTCATCCAGCAGGGCTCGAACATCAGCGGACTGCTGCTCGGCGCGCTGCGCACCCCTCCGAGCTTCGACAACCTGCCGTACCTGGATCCGAATAACGGGCTGCACCGCTCGTACAGGGATCCGAACCCCACGGTGCTGGCGGCGTCGCGCGGGTACGACAACCCGTACTGGATCGTCAATCGGATCCTGAACAAGACGGACGTCGCGCGCACGATCGGCCAGGTGTCGGCCCAGTGGCAGCCGAGGCCGTGGCTGAACGTGAACTACGTGCTGGGCGCCGACATCACGGACGACAACGAGCGGCACCTCTTCCCGAAGAGCTCCTCGAACTTCCCGAACGGGGCTGTGATCCGCGGCAACTTCACCGAGAAGATCTTCGACTCGAACCTGATCCTGACGGCGAACCACACGTTCAACGACAACGTGTCCGGTACGCTCACCCTGGGTCAGAACCTCAACGAGGACACGTACAAGCGCTACCAGGTCAACGGCGAGAACCTGATCTACGGAACCGATCAACTCGACTTCGCCATCGACAAGGTGCCGAACGAGTACTACAGCCAGACGCACACGGCCGGGTACTTCGCGCAGGGGAGCACCGACCTGTTCAACCAGCTCTACCTGACGGCCGCGGCGCGGCTCGACGGCTCCTCGACGTTCGGAGCCGAGGCCAAGAGCTGGTTCGTGTATCCGAAGCTCACGGCGGCCTGGAACTTCAGCAACTACTCGATGTTCAAGAAATGGAACTGGCTGTCGTTCGGGAAGCTGCGCGCCGCCTACGGCGTGACGGGTAAGCAGCCTCCGATCTACACGAACGTGAGCAGCTACCAGACCGGTACGCTGGCCGACGGCTGGACGAACGGTGTCCAGACGATCTACGGCGGCGCCGACGGCGTCTACCACCAGGGCGTCAAGGGCAACCCGGCCATCAAGCCGGAGCGCACCTCGGGTCTCGACCTGGGTGGCGACCTCGCATTCTTCAACAGCAAGCTGACCTTCGGTCTCACGTACTACACCGAGGACACGAAGGACGTGATCCTGGCGGTGCCGCTACCGCCCAGCACGGGCTACACCTCTCAGTGGTCCAACGGGGCCGAGATCCAGAACCACGGGTTGGAGATCACCCTGGGCGGCCAGCCGATCGCGCGGGACAACTTCTCGTTCAATATCGACGCCTCCTGGGCGAAGAACGTAAGCTGCGTGAAGTCACTGGCGGGATCGGACTTCATCGCGCTGGCCGGATTCACGAGCTCTCTCACGGGACTCGTAGCCCCGGAGAAGGACGCGAACGGCCACATCACGCACTGCTACCAGTACAACACGCTCTACGGTGACGACTTCGTGCGCTTCGGACGTGGCTCGGTCGCCGATGGCGTGAACATCGATCAGGCGTATCCGACCGCCCCGAAGGGCGCGGTCTACATCGGCGCCGACGGCCTCCCCCGCTACGACGCCCAGGACCGGCCGTACGTGAACGCGAACCCGGACTGGACGGCACAGATCCGCCCGACTTTCACCTTCTACAAGAACCTCTCGATCTCCGCGCTGTTCGACTTCAACCACGGCAGCCACATGTGGAACGGGACGAGAGGCGCGCTCGATTACTTCGGGACCTCGGCGTCCACACAGCCTTACCATGGGCTGGGAGTGAACCGCGTTTTCGGCAAGACGATCCTGCCGAGCGAGAAGGTCGCGGGACCGGGCGCCGGCAAGGAAGTCCTGATCAACGGCGACTACTTCTACAGCGGTCTGGGCAGCGGCTTCACCGGTCCGTTCACGCAGTTCGTCGAGAACTCCGGATTCGTCAAGCTGCGCGAAATCTCGCTGGCATACACCGCCAGGGGAGGGCTCGTCGACAGGCTCGGATTCTCGTCCGTCGACCTCAGGGTCAGCGGTCGCAACCTCGCGACCTGGACGAAGTACACCGGCATCGATCCGGAGTCGAACCTTACGGCGCAGAGCGCTGGGCGCGGGCTGGAGTACTTCAACAACCCACGCGTCCGCTCCTGGGTCTTCACGCTTACTCTGAACCGGTGACGAGGAGAGACCCATGCGCAATATCAGACATGCAGTGATCGGTGCGGCGGTCGCCCTCCTCATGGCGTCCGCCAGCGGGTGTAACTTCATTACGCCGCCCACGGGAAACCCCAACGCGGTCCCCAGCGCCCAGCTCGACCAGCTCTTCACGACCGTCCAGGTCAACTGGTTCTTCATGAACGAGAGCGAGCTCGGACGCATGCCGGCGATGTGGCTGCAGCAGATGAAGGGCGCACAGCGCCAGTTCAGCGGCTACGACGTCTACATCTACGGTGAGGACGTCGGCGACGACACGTGGCAGTACATCTACCGCCACGGAGGTCTGCTCGAGATCAAGGAGGCCATCAAGCTCGCCAACGACGCGAGCCGTCCGGCCTACGCCGGCATCCTCGAGGTGTACGAGGCCTATCAGATCGGCACGGCCGCGGACGTCTGGGGCAACGTCCCCTTCTCGCAGGCCGCCGATCCGACCGTCACCGAGCCGCAGCTCGACAACCAGATGGACATCTACAGCGCCATCCAGTCCCTGCTCGACCAGGCCATCAGCGACCTGGGAGGTTCGGGCGCTCCGGGAGGCGGCGTGGACAAGGTCTTCAACGGCGACACCGGCAAGTGGATCAAGGTCGCCCACAGCCTGAAGGCCCGCTACTACATGCACACCGCCGAGAAGAACGGGGACGCAGCCTATGCGTCGGCCATGAGCGAGGCTCAGCAGGGCATCACGAGCCCCTCGGGCAACTGGAAGACCATCCACTCCACGGCTTCCACCGAAGCCAACGACTGGTGGCAGTTCATGTCACGGGATCGCACGGGCTACATCGCGCCCAATCCGTACATGATCGGGCTGCTCAAGAGCCGGAATGATCCGAGGCTCGATCTCTACTTCACGTCGTTCAACGCCGACACGACCGCGGCCGACGACCTCAACAAGCCGGGGGCGTCGAACTACGACCTCCCCATCGTCTCGTGCTCGGAGACGCAGTTCATCATCGCCGAGGCCGCCATGCACGCCGGCAACACCGCGGCGGCGCAGAGCGCCTACGAGGCGGGCCTGGCCTGTCAGGATACGTACTGGGGCATCACGCTGACGCCCATGAACCCGGTGACGATGAAGGAGATCATGATCTCCAAGTACATCGCACTGTTCCTCAACCCCGAGATCTGGAACGACTACAAGCGCACCTGCTACCCGCAGGTCGTGCCGCCCGGTAGCGCCATCACGCTGGCGGGGCATCTCCAGGTCCCGCCCGGGTTCTACTACCCGATCTCGGAACGTCAGACCAACCCCAACATCCCGACGAACGACGACAACGTTTTGCGGCACACCAACGACCCGAATTACTGTCAGTATCCGGGAGTGAACTGACAGCACACCCGTAGGAGCCCGCTCCTACAGCTTCCGGCGTTCGCGCCGTCCCCTTCCCAGGGGGCGGCGTGAGCGCCGGAGGCGCGCTGGGGCGAGGTGCGCGCGACCTGAACCGGAAGAGCGGAATGGTGCTGCAACGGCTGGGGGCGAAAGCCCGATGGGCGGTGGCGCTGGTAGCTTTGGGGCTGGTGGGATGCTACAGCTACATCCCGGCGCAGGTCGGCGGGCCCGTGCGCGGCACGGCGGTGCGCGCACGCCTTCGCAACGACCCCGAGTTCCAGGTGGGCGACCTTCGGGTCCGCGACGTCGCCGTCGTCGAGGGTGAGGTCATCTCCTGGGAGCCCGACACACTCGCGCTCTCCGCGACGGAGCTCCGCTCCGACGGAGGGGAGAGCTTCAACGGGGGGGGCTACACCGTCAAGCTGTCCCTCTCGGACCTGACCGATGTCTCGATCAAGCAGCTGAGCAGGACCCGGACCGTGCTGGTGGCCGTCGGGGCCGTGGCCGCGGCCCTTCTGGGACAGCGGGCGCTCACCGGCGCCTTCAACGCCCAGGGCAACGGGGCCAGCGGAGGCTCGAAGCAGTAAGCGGTCGAGCTCAGTTCCGCAGGGACATCCTCAGCCAGATCAGCACCACGCCGCAGCGTGCGTTCTTGCGCAGCGAATACTGTGCGGGCGCCTGCTCGCCGTGCACGTAGACCTCCAACCCCTGGATATCGGTGGGGTTCAAGTCGTTGACGTTCGGGTGAGGCTCGTAGTGCCCGTCCACGTAGTACTGGATCGGGCACCCTTCGGTGCGCATCGGTCCCAGGATGTTTCCCTGGCGGATCGTCAGGACGCCCGACGGCGCCGCCGAGCGCATCCCGGCCTCGCAGTCGTTGAGGAAGGAATCACAGTCGAACCTCATGCCCGGCACCATTCTCAGAAGATCACTGAGAACGTGCGGCTTCACGCGCTCGATGTCGGCGCGCGTGATGAAGTACCCGTTGCCCCTCCGCTTCCGCTCGTTGAATGCCCGCATGTCGTACGCCAGCGTGGAGCGGTACGTGACCACCTTGACCGAGTCCAGCATGATGGGCTCGACCCGGAGGACGACCGTCGTCTCCCCTACGCCTCCCCGCTCCAGGTGCACGACCGCTTCGCCCGTGCGGAACCCGAGGTAGCGAACCCGAACGTGATGCTCGCCGGAGGTGAGACCCGACGCCTGGAACGTCCCATCCGGCCCGGTGACCCCGACGAGGCTCCCCTGGTCGATGACCACCTCGGCGTCGGCAAGGGGCGCGTTCGCCACCCCCGACCGGACGTGGACGAGAAGCTGCGCAGCACGCTGCTGCGCGCGTGACGGCGCGGCAAGCAGCGCGAGCATTCCCACGGCTGCAAACAGGGTCG
The DNA here is from genome assembly GCA_964519125.1 of uncultured Gemmatimonadaceae bacterium. Taxonomy (GTDB): domain Bacteria; phylum Gemmatimonadota; class Gemmatimonadetes; order Longimicrobiales; family Gaopeijiaceae; genus SZUA-318. The sequence goes on from CAZFIS010000081.1 coordinate 14,268, forward strand.
CGAGCCTCATGGAGGCGGCTCCCGGGTCCTCGAGGGTCCGACAGCCGGGAGGCTGTCGTGCGTCTGTTCCAATCTACGCCCCAGAGGGCCATTTGGTGTCACTCCGCTCCGGCGGCGGCCTTTCGTGCTCCTGCTCTACTTGTGCGCAGACGCCCGGCGCCGTAACCATCTCCCTTCGCCTCCGGCTGGGTCTCCGTGGCTCCGAGTGGAATCGCCCATGCACATCCAACTGAGTTGGATCGACTACACGCTGTTGATCCTCTACTTCGTGTTCGTGCTCGGCATCGGCTGGGCGCTCAAGCGCTTCATGAAGACGAGCACGGACTTCTTCCTGTCGGGGCGGGCGATTCCGGCCTGGATCTGCGGCCTCGCCTTCATCTCGGCGAACCTGGGCGCGCAGGAGGTCATCGGGATGGGGGCCTCGGGAGCCAAGTACGGCCTCATGACGGCCCATTTCTATTGGCTCGGCGCGATCCCGGCGATGGTATTCATCGGCATCTTCATGATGCCGTTCTACTACGGCTCGCGGGCCCGCTCCGTGCCCGAGTACCTGAAGATGCGCTTCGACGAGAAGACCCGCGGCTTCAACGCGATCTCGTTCGCGGTGATGACCGTGTTCAGCTCGGGCATCTCGATGTACGCCCTGGCCAAGCTGCTCGAGCTGGTCGTGGGCTGGAACTTCCACCTGTCGGTGTGGGTGTCGGCGCTCATCGTGCTCGTCTACATCTTCCTGGGAGGCTTGACCTCGGCCATCTACAACGAGGTGCTCCAGTTCTTCCTGATCGTGCTGGGCTTCCTCCCGCTGACCGTCCTCGGCCTCATCGACATGGGCGGCTGGAGCGGACTCGTGGCGAAGCTGAAGCCGGTGGCCGTGAGTGCCGGCTTCGCGCCGGGAACGTGGACCGAGACCTGGAAGCACGTGGGCTCGGCCTCTGCCAATCCCATGGGCGTCGAGTGGTTCGGTCTGGTGATGGGCCTCGGGTTCGTGCTCTCGTTCGGATACTGGTGCACGGACTTCCTGGTGGTGCAGCGTGCCATGGCGGCGCAAGACGAAGCTGCGGCGCGGCGCACGCCACTCATCGCCGCGGTTCCGAAGATGCTCTTCCCCGCCCTGGTGATCCTGCCCGGGATGATCGCGATCGTGCTGCATTTCCAGTCGGGCGGACATTTCCTGCCGCCCGCGCCCGACGGCACTCCCAACTACAACCTCGCGGTGCCCATGATGCTCGCCCACTACTTCCCCTCGGGGATGCTGGGGCTCGGGCTCACCGCGCTGATGGCCTCGTTCATGTCGGGCATGGCGGGCAACGTGACCGCGTTCAACACCGTGTGGACGTACGACCTCTACCAGAGCTACATCCGCCCTGGTCGATCGGACGAGCACTACCTGTGGATCGGCCGCATGGCCACCGTCTGGGGGATCCTCCTCAGCATCGCGGCGGCGTACATGGCCAACAACTTCAACAACATCATGGACATGCTCCAGCTCGTGTTCGCGTTCGTGAACGCACCCCTGTTCGCGACGTTCTTGCTGGGCATGTTCTGGAAGCGCGCCACGGGCCACGGAGCCTTCTTCGGGCTCCTGCTCGGCACCGTCGCCGCGGCCGTGCACCACGGCCTCACGCTCCCGCTCGGCGATCCGATCGGGATCAAGGGCGGCTTCCTCGGTGCCGTCCTGCACGTCTATCCGAGCGAGATGGCCCAGAACTTCTGGACGGCGATCTGGGCGTGGACCACGTGCTTCGTCCTGACGATCGTGATCTCGCTCGCTACGCGCCTCAAGAAGTCGGAGGACGACCTGCACGGGCTGGTCTATTCGCTCACGCCGCGGCCCAAGGAGGAGGGCATACCCTGGCACAAGCAGCCCGCGATGCTCGCGGGTGGCGTGCTGGTCGCGACCGTGGCGTTGAACATCATCTTCTGGTAGGGGGACCGATGGATCTCGACGTGAGACTGCCGATCGGCTCGATGTTCACGATCGTCGGCATCCTGCTGGTGATCTACGGCCTCACCTCCAACCCGGCGATCTACAAGCGGTCCCTGGGCGTG
>CAZFIS010000082.1:0-16036 GCA_964519125.1 uncultured Gemmatimonadaceae bacterium
CACCGCGCCGCCGCGGTACCAGTTGCCCTGCTCGTAGTACGGTCCGACGCGGCCCACGCCCGCGCCGAAGCCCTGCACGTTCATGGCGGCGAAACCCGGGTTGCCGAGCGACGCCACGCCGGCCTGCCACTCCGCCGTCGACGAGCAGCCGGTCGTGCCGACCTTGCCGTTCGACCACGACTGGCTCGTCATCCAGTCGAGCTCGTCGTTGCCGTCGGACAGCGGCGCGCCGAGGATGTCGTAGTTGCCCTCGCTGAAGAAGTGCCCGCGCTCCTGCATGTCGACCCAGGCATAGCCGCGCTTGATCGCGTCGAGCTGCCGCGACATGTCACGCGGCACGCCGTTGGCGATGTCCCACCAGTTGAAGTTGTAGGGCGTGCGCACCCAGACGGTCGGATACTTCCCGGGTGCCTTCGGATGGTAGATGTCCGCGGCGATGAGCGTGCCGTCGGTCATCGGGATCATCACCTTGCGCTGGATGACCGCGAGCGACTCGAGCTCGTTCTCCACGTTCCAACGGTGGGCCTGTTGCTCGGGTGTGAGGCGTCCGCCGCGCTGGGCGAGCGCGGGAAGGGCGGTGGCGAGGAGGACGGCGGTGGCGAGGCACGGAATGCGAAGGAGCCTGCGCATGGGAACGCTCCGGGTCGGAGGCGCGCGGTGGAGGCTCGGAAGCGGAGCGAGGAGGAGGCTCGGCGGCGCATCCAGCGGTGTCGCGATCAGGATGCGCGCGGGAGGGAGGAGGCGCAAGAAGCGTCGTGAGGTCCCGACGCCGACGGCCTCCGGGTATCCCGCGGAGGGGAGACCCGGAGGCCGTGGAGACCTCGAAGGTCGTACCTCGCCCTCAACGCCTCCGCATGGACCGATACGGCGCTTCGTGGATCTGGAAGTTCTCGGGCGGCGTCACGCCCAGCAGATGCTGCACGAAGTAGTCCCACCTGCGCCGCGTGACGTAGAGCCTGTGCGGCCCGCTGTCGCCGTGGTACATGTTGGGCACGAGGAGCATGTCGAAGGTCTTGTGGGCGCTCATCAGCGCGTCGACCAGGTGCATCGTCTCGGTCGGATTGACGTTGTCGTCGATGTCACCGTGCATGAGCAGCAGGTGGCCCTTCATGTTCTTCGCCAACGTCTCGTTGGCCTGCTGCTCGTAGTCGTCACCCACCGGCCAGCCCTGGTACAACTCGTTCCACCAGGCCTTGTCGAGCCGCGGGTCGTGATCGCCGGAGGTCGACACGCAGACCTTGTAGAAGCCGGGGAACTGGAGGAACGCGTGGGCCGAGCCGTAGCCGCCGGCCGACGTTCCGTAGATGCCCACGCGCGTCGAGTCCATCCACGGATACTTCCGCGCCATCTCCTTGATCATCGTGACGTGATCGATGAAGACGTTGCCCATGTTGTGGTACGAGAAGTCGTGGAAGTCACGCGAGCGTCCGGTGGTGCCGCGGCCGTCCACCATCACCACGACGAAGCCGAGCTCGGCCATCGACTGCAGGCGCATCGCGGCCCCGAACGTCTTCGGCGCGAAGAATCCCTGCGGACCCGTGTAGATGTACTCGAGGATCGGATACTTCTTCGACGCGTCGAAGTTCGTCGGCCGCACGATGGCGCCCCACAGCGGGGTCGTGTCGTCGGCGGCTACGCCCTGGAAGGGGATCGGGGGCTTCCAGCCCATCTGCACGAGCCCGGAGTCGTCGGTCTTGTCGAGCACGCGCACCACCGAGCCGTCGCTCGTCCGCCGCAGGACGGACTCACCGGGTTGGTCCGGGGCGGAAGAGTTGTCGACGAAGTACTTGCCGTCGGGCGAGACGCTCGCCGTGTGGTTCGCGTTCTCGGGCGTGAGCGGCGTCAGGTGGCTGCCGTCGAAGTCGACGCGGTAGAGCTGCGTGTAGTACGGGTCCATCCCGTGATGGACGCCGCCCGCCAGGAAGTAGATCTGGTGCGCCTTCTCGTTGACCGACACGATCTGGCGGACCACCCAGTCTCCGTGGGTCACCTGATCCCTCAAGCGCCCGGTCGCAGCGTCGTAGAGGTAGAGCTGGTTCCAGCCGCTGCGCTCCGACGTCCACAGCACGCCCTGATCGTCGCTCACGAACCGGAACATCGTCTCGCCGGGATCCACGTACGGGTACGGTTTCGCGACCTCCCGCACGATCGTCGTCTGCTCGCCCGTGCTCGCGTCGACCTCGCGCAGGTCGATGGCCTTCTCCCCGCGCTCGTCGTAGTCGTAGTAGAAGTGCCGTCCGTCGGGCAGCCAGCGGAAGCCGGGTCCGCCCTGGAACTGGATCTCGAGGGGCGGCGTCTTCACGTCGATGCGCTTCTGCGACTCGAGGTCGAAGATGATCGGCTGGGCCGTCGGCAGCACCTCGCCCGGGAGCGGGTAGACGTAGTTGTAGGCCCTCGGCCGGAGCTGGTCGGGGGGCACGAACTGGAGGCTGGTGAAGCGCCCCGCGTTCCTCGAGTCCAACCGGTACGTGACCAGCTCGTTGGAGTCGGGCGACCAGAAGACGGCCGGCTGCTCCTGGACGTCCTCGCCCTTCGAGACTCTCTGCGCGACGAGCGTGCGCAGGTCGGGCAGCGGCGTGGCGTAGTCCCAGCCGGGCACGCCGTCGTGCGTCAACTGGACCACGGTCCCGGTCGACGTGTCGCGCACGTACAGGTTGTGGTCCTTCACGAACGCTGCCCATCGGCCGTTGGGAGAGAGCGACTCGTACGGGCCGGCCTCTTCCCGCCGGGGCGCCCTCTCACAGCGGTAGCTGTCGAGCGAGCACGACCAGCTCGCGTCGTCCACGTCGAACTGGATGGACGTGCCGTCGTTCGCGAACGCGAAGTCGTAGAACGGGAGATGGTCGGCCTCGTACGTCTGTCCCGTGGCCCGGGAGAGTCCGGTGGCCAGGCGCGCCTGATCGAACGCAGGACCGAGGGTGCTGTCGGCCGGATCGACGAGGATGAAGTGGTGACCTCCGGATCCCATGCGGACATACCAGAAACGGCTCGTCTGTCCGATCCAGTTGGGACGGACGTCCGCGATCGAGACGACCTTCTGGAGGTTGCCGCCCAGGAGCTTCTGGGCGTTCTGATAGTCGGCGAGGGTGCCCTGCGCCGCCGCGGCTGCGGGGAGCAGAGCGAGGAAGACCAAGGGCATGGCCCACCAGCGGGAATGCGATCTCATCGTACTCGTTCCTTCTGCCTCCGAGGGACAGGAAACCGTCTACCTGAACGACGGTTCGAGGCATCGTAGGCCCGGCGTGGGTGGCCAGCAAGCAAAGCGAATCCGCTGTCGGCGAGGGGCTGGGACACCGGCAGCGAACCCGAAAGCGTCGCTCTCACACCTCCAAGGCCCACAAGGCTCGCTCGTAGTTGTCGGGGCGCAGGTAGATGACGTAGGCGTAGCTCCCGCGTCCGTCCGTCACGGCCGAAGACGCGTACACGTCGACTCCGGCGCGGGCGAGCTTCTCGTGCACCTCGGCGAGCGCGCCCAGCGAGTCGTCACCCTGGATCAGGAGCGCGTGCGTGGGGCCGTCGAGCACCATGTTCGCCTTGCGGGCGGCGTCGAGGAGGCGCTCAGTGTCATCCGGGAAGAGCGTGAGGTGCGCGCGCGACGGACCGATCGGCACCGCCGTGAAGGCGAGCAGGTTGATCCCCATCTCCGCCAGATGCGCGAGGAGCCTGTACGCTTCTCCGGGCTGGTCCTGAACGGTGGTCGAGTAGTACTCGACCGGGCGGATCGTGAATGCCATCGTGGCCTCCCGCGTGGGAACCTCCACCCGTTCTCCAATATGTCGTGCCGGACGTGCGCCGACTATGTTCGGGCCGATCTCCGCGGGGCCCGACGAGCGGGCTCCGAGGGAAACGGTGACACGCGGCGCATGGACGACGGTCACCCACGACTCGGACCTTCCACTCGCACGTCTCGGGATCCCCGGCGTGAGCTGACGGCCTCCCCGCGGTAGGCCCCCGGCTCTCCCCGCGTCCGACAGGCGCGCTCGGGGAAAGCTCATGCTCGACACCACCACTCCCGAACTCCTCTACCTGCTGGCGGCCGATCCGGTCGAGCTCGCCGAGACGGTCGCGGGCATGCGTCCGGCCGACCTCGCCGAGGCGACGAACATGCTCCCGTCCGACGCGGCCGCGCACGTCGTGGCGGCGCTCCCCTTCGACCTCGCCGTCGGCGTGATGGACCATCCGCAGCTCCGCCACGGCCCCGAGATCGTCCAGCACATCGAGCCATCGCTCGCCGGGGAGCTCATCGAGGCGATGGCGGCCGACCAGCAGGCGGACCTCTTCCAGGAGCTCGACCGGCGCGCGCGCGAGCGCCTGGTCACCGAGCTGTCGCCCGAGACGCGCCGCGTGCTGAGCGAGCTGCTCCGCTACCCACCGGAGTCGGCGGGCGGCATCATGACGACCGAGGTGCTCACGGTGCCCGACACCTGGACGGTGAGGGAGGCCATCCGCCACATCCAGGAGGTCGCGCCCCAGAAGGAGACGGTGTACGCGCTCTACGTGGTCGACGCGGCGCAGCACCTCCGGCATGTCGCCTCGCTGCGCGACCTGATGTCCGCCGAGCCCGACGAGCGGGTGGCCCACGTGGGCCCGCAGCGCAAGCCTCTGTCGGTCTCTCCGCTCACCGATCGCGAAGAGGTCGCGCGGCTGATCTCCAAGTACAACCTGCTGGCCGTCCCGGTCGTGGACGCGGCCGGCAGGGTGCTGGGTGTGGTCACGGTCGACGACGTGATCGACGCCCTGGTCGCCGAGCAGACCGAGGACGTGCAGAAATTCGGCGGATCGGAGGCCCTGGACGAGCCCTACATGCGGATCTCGTTCCTCAACATGGTGAAGAAGCGCGCTGGTTGGCTCACCGCCCTGTTCCTCGGTGAGATGCTCACGGCCACGGCCATGGGGCACTTCGAGGGGGAGATCCAGAAGGCGGTGGTGCTGGCGCTGTTCATCCCCCTCATCATCAGCTCCGGCGGCAACTCGGGCTCCCAGGCCACCTCGCTCATCATCCGGGCGATGGCGCTCAAGGAGGTCCACCTGGCCGACTGGTGGCGCGTGGCGCTCCGGGAGCTCCCTTCCGGACTCGCCCTGGGCGTCATTCTCGGCGTGGTGGGCGTGGTGCGGATCGTGCTCTGGCAGATGATCGGCTGGTACGACTACGGGCCCCACTTCCTGCTCGTGGCGATCACCGTGGGTCTCGCCCTGGTGGGCGTCGTGACCTGGGGCTCGCTGATGGGGAGCATGCTCCCCTTCATCATCCGGCGTTTCGGCTTCGACCCCGCGAGCGCGAGCGCGCCGTTCGTGGCGACCCTCGTCGACGTGAGCGGCCTGGTGATCTACTTCTCGGTGGCGTACGTGATCCTCAACGGCACGCTGCTGTGAGGCGGGGCCGGCGCGCGGGCTCCGACGCGGCGGTCCGGACGGGAGGGTCGATGAGGGTCATGCGCTTTGGGGATCTCCTTCGAAGTGAACGCGACGAATGCGTGGAATCACGACGCAGATGAGCGCGAACGCGATGAGGTGCAGGGAGCCCGCGATGATGAGGATCGGCGTGTAGCTGAACCCGTGGTCACGCATGTATCCGGCGATCTGGCCGAGGACGACACCGCCGAGCGCCCCGCCCATCCCCACCAGCCCCGCCACGGTGCCCACGCCGCGCTTCGGGATCAGGTCGGTGGGCAGGATCATCACCAGCGTGGACCACGACTGCTGGCCGAAGAACGCGAGGCTGAAGATGAGAATGACGAGGCCGAGCGAGTGGACGCGCGGGACCAACCAGACCCACGGCATGAACGCCGCGCTGAAGCCCAGGGCGATCTTGCGCGACGCGTTCACCGACATCCCCCGGGAGATGAGGCGGCTCGAGAGCGCGCCCCCCACGAGGCAGCCGACGCCCGACGCGGCGTAGGGGATCCATCCCACGCTGCTGGCGGCGCTGAACTTCAGGTGGAACGTCTCCATCAAGAGCTTCGGGAGCCAGAACATGTAGAAGTACCAGGCCGCATCCGTGAGGAACTTGGCGAGCACGATGGCCCACACCTCGCGGTGCGCGAACAGCTCACGGAAGGGGATCCTCCCCGTGGTCGGCCGGGCGGGGTGGCTCGCTCCCGCCCCCTCGTCCTGCCCCTCGAGGATGAGCGTGCGCTCTTCCTCGGCCATCTTGGGATCCAGCTCCGGGGGCTGGTAGCTCTTCCACCACCAGAGCGTCCAGACGAGCCCCGCGGCGCCGGAGACGAAGAAGACCCAGCGCCACGGCGAGAGCCCGAACCACCCCGTGTAGGTGAGCACCACGTAGATCACCCACGGGGCGATGACCGCGCCCACCGCCGTGCCCGCGTTGATGATGCCCATGGCGGTCGCACGCTCGCGCACGGGGAACCACTCCGTGACCGCCAGCGTCGCCGCGGGGAAGCCACCCCCCTCGCCCATCCCCAGGAGGAACCGGCTCGCGATGAGCATGAGGAGCGCGAACGCCGTACCGTGGACGAGCCCGATGCCGTAGTTGCCGGCGAGGCCCTGGCTGGCGCTCGCGAGCGACCAGAACAGCATCACGATCAGGAAGCCGCGCCGCGTGCCCAGGTAGTCGAGCAGCCGGCCGCCGCCCACGTACATGAGCCCGTAGGAGATGAGGAACGCCGTGTCGAACGTCGCCTTCATCTCGTTGGAGAAGGGGTAACTGTGCTGGATCTGGGTCAGCGTCCACGGCAGGGTCAACCTGTCCATGTAGCTCAGGACGATGGCGGCACTGACCATGGCGGCGATTCGCCAACGACGCATCGGCTCTCGGGGCGGTTTCACGCCGGAAATCCGGCGCGAGAGAGTGAGGAAAGCAGCCCCTCCCCGCGGGGGAGGCGCGAGAACGAGCGCCCATGATAAGGCGCGGCGGCACAGGGGGCTACTTCCGCGCTCGAGAGATTCCGGCCGCCGGACTCAGCAACTCCGGCCGCTCGGGTGTACTGGTAAGAAAGGGTTCTCGAAACCGTATGCTTGGACGTGAGGCCCCCCAGGATCGCGTCCCATCAGGAGTGGATCATGAGGACGAAGCTGCTGGCGCTCGCGCTGCTTCTGGGTGTCGCCCCGCTCGTGGTGGCGGGATGCGCCACGGGGACGGGGGGCGCCCAGGCGGGCAGGATATCGAACTCGACCGGAGCCGAGACGACCATCAGGCCCCACGAGGGCGACCTGAGCCTGATGGACGTCCTCAGGACGAAGGCTCCGGGCCTCCAGATCCTCCAACTCAACGACGGCACCTACGAGATCCACATCCGGGGCGCCGCGCAGGACGCGAGCGGCACGCCCCCTCCGCTGTTGATCGTGGACGGGATGCCCGTCGACGACATCAACAACGAGTTCCACACGCTGGATCCGCAGACCATCGACACCGTGACGATCCTCCGCGACGCGTCCTCCACCTCGATGTACGGCACGCGCGGCGCGGGCGGGGTGATCGTCATCAGGACGAAGCATCGGTGAGGTCGGGCGCCTCGCGCACCCCCGGAAGACCTCGAGCACTGAACGTAGCGCCCCGAAGCCATTAACTTATTTGGCTCCACAGCGTTCACGTTACGCGTCCCGTCACGGGCGCCTCGAGGTCCATGGGCAGCATCCGTAACATCGCCATCATCGCACACGTCGACCACGGCAAGACGACCCTGGTCGACCAGATGTTCCGTCAGGCCGGGGTCTTTCGCGAGAACCAGGCCGTGGCGGAGCGCATCATGGACTCGAACCCGCTCGAGCGCGAGCGCGGCATCACGATCCTGGCGAAGAACACCGCGGTGAACTGGGGCGACGTGAAGATCAACATCGTCGACACGCCCGGGCACGCGGACTTCGGCGGCGAGGTCGAGCGCATCCTGCGCATGGTCGAGGGCGTGGTGATCCTCGTGGACGCGGCCGAGGGCCCGATGCCGCAGACCCGCTTCGTGACGCGCAAAGCGCTCGAGCTCGGACTGCTGCCGCTCGTCGTCATCAACAAGGTCGACCGCGCCGACGGCCGAGTCCGCCAGGTGCACGACGAGGTGCTCGAGCTCTTCCTCGACCTCGACGCCACCGAGGCGCAGCTCGACGCCCCGTTTCTCTACGCGTCGGGACGGGAGGGGTGGGCGTCGCACGATCCGGACGCGCGCGGCGGGAACCTCACGCCGCTCTTCGAGACGATCGTGTCGCATTTCCCGGCGCCCTCCGTCGACCCGGACGGAGCCTTGCAGATGCTCATCTCCACGCTGGACTACTCGTCCTATGTGGGCCGGATCGCCATCGGGCGCATCGAGCGGGGCAGGGTGGTGGTGGGAGAGTCCGTGGCGATGCTGGATCTGGGCCCTCCGGGCATGGTGGAGGACGACTCGGAGGCGGAGACCTCGCGCGTGCTCAAGCTCTATACGTTCAGCGGGCTCGATCGCATCGAGGTGGAGGAGGCCACCGCGGGTGACATTGTCGCGATCGCCGGGCTCGATGGCGTGGAGATCGGCAAGACCATCACCGACCCCGAGCACCGCGAGCGCCTGAGGGGCATCGCCGTGGAGGAGCCCACGCTTTCGGTGGACTTCACGGTCAACAATTCGCCTTTCGCGGGACAGTCCGGCAAGTTCGTGACGACCCGCCAGGTCCGGGAGCGGCTCTACCGGGAGCTCGAGCGCAACGTCGCGCTCCGGGTCGAGGACACGGAGCAGCCGGACACGTTCACGGTGAGCGGCCGCGGGGAGCTGCACCTGACGATCCTCATGGAGACGATGCGCCGTGAGGGCTACGAGTTCCAGGTGTCGCGCCCGCGCGTCATCACCCGCAGGAGTCCGGACGGCCAGGTGATGGAGCCGTACGAGGAGGTCGTCATCGAGATCCCGACATCGATGGTCGGCACGGTCATCGAGAAGATGGGGCCGCGCCGTGGGGAGATGGTCGAGATGAAGCCCATGGACTCGGGCGCCACTCGCCTGCGCTTCCGTATCCCGGCGCGGGGGCTCTTCGGGTACCGCTCGGAGTTCCTCACCGACACGCGCGGAGAGGGGATTCTGCATCACAACTTCCACGCGTGGGGTCCGTGGGCCGGAGCGCTCAGGGGGCGCTCGCGCGGCGTGCTGGTCGCGGACCGCGAGGGCGCGGCCGTGGGCTTCGCGCTCTTCAACCTCCAGGAGCGCTCGACGCTGTTCGTCGCTCCCGGCGACGGGGTCTACGGCGGGATGATCGTGGGGGAGAACGTGCGCACGGACGACATGGACGTGAACGTGAGCAAGGAGAAGAAGCTCACGAACATGCGTACGACGGCCTCCGACGAGAACATCAAGCTCGAGCCCCCGCGTCGGCTCACGCTCGAGCTCGCCCTCGAGTTCATCGAGGACGACGAGCTCATCGAGGTCACACCCGGCGGCATCCGGTTGCGCAAGCGCATCCTCGACATGAACCGTCGCCGCAAGGCCGCCCGGGCGCAGGCGAGCATGTCGTGAGGGGGATGGGACCATGCCACTGATCTTCAAGGACGGCGTTCCGGGGAACACGCACCCGCTCAACGTCGTGGAGGTGCCCGACGATTTCGTGGCGGCGGTGGACCAGGTCTCGCGTCCACCGCTGTACGAGGTGTACATGCGCATGGCGGAGGAGCTCGCCAAGCGGAGCACCTGCCAGCGCCTCCAGGTCGGCACGGTTCTCACCGACGGCCGCCTCGAGCACGTGCTCTCGATCGGCTACAACGGAAACGTGCGCGGCTTCCCGAACCGGTGCGACTCCACCGAGGCCGGCAAGTGCGGGTGCATCCACTCGGAGATGAACGCGCTGGTGAAGGCCCCCGGGGCGGTGAGGGACAAGGTCGCCTTCATCACCGCGAGCCCGTGCGTGATGTGCGCCAAGCTCATCGTGCAGGCCAACGTCACGTACGTGTACTACAGGGAGGCGTACCGCGATCCGGCCGGGCTCAACGTGCTGGACCAGGCGGGCGTCGTGGCGGTTCACTACACGCGCTGGAGCGACGCCTGGAGGTAGGGATGCGGCCCGGACGAAGCGCGCGCGAAGGTCGGCGCCGGCGCTCTGGACGCTTGCGGCCGAGCCGTTAGCTTCCATCCTTTCTCCATGCAGCATTGCCCACCGCCCACCGAGTGATCGCGCCTTGAATCGCGCCCGTTCCGGCGAGCCCTCCCGCTCCGCCGGCCGCTTCTTCCTCCCCGGTCCCACCGAAGTCCATCCCGAGGTGCTCGAGGCCCAGGTGCGGGCGATGATCGGCCACCGCGGTCCCGCCATCCAGGAGCTCATGGGCGAGGTCCAGGAAGGCCTGAAGGAGGTCTTCGGGACCGAGCGTCCGGTGTTCGTGTTCACGAGCTCGGCCACCGGCCTCATGGAAGCGGCCGTGCGCAACAGCGCGTCGAGCCGGCTGCTGAGCCTGGTCAACGGGGCGTTCTCGGGGCGCTTCGCCGAGACGGCGCGTCTGTGCGGGATCGAGGTGGACGAGATCGCGGTGCCGTGGGGCGCGCACCACGACCCCGACACCCTCCGGTACGAGCTCATGAAGCGGCCGTACGACGCGGTCACGGTCGTCCACTCGGAGACGTCGACGGGCGTGCTGAACCCCTTGAAGGAGCTGGCCGCCGTGGTCGCCAAGCAGCAGGACGTGCTGCTGCTCGTCGACGCGGTCACGAGCGCGGGCGGCACGGAGGTGGGCACGGATGCCCGGGGCCTGGACTTCGTATTCACGGGCTCGCAGAAGGCGCTCGCCGTGCCGCCGGGGCTCTCGTTCGGAGTGGCGTCGGAGCGGATGATGAAGCGCTCGGCCGGTCTCACCGACAAGGGCATCTACTTCGATCTGATGGCGTGCGCCGCGAACCTCGAGAAGCTCCAGACGTCGACGACACCGGCCGTGTCGCTCCTGTATGCCCTCCAGATCCAGCTTCGCAGGATCCGGGAGGAGACGCTCCAAGCGCGCTGGCGGCGGCACGACGAGATGGCCGCGCGCTGCTGGGCGTGGGTGGAGGAGATGCGGGAGGGCAAGGGCGTCGACGTGAGCGTCCTGGCCGACGAGGGCTACCGCTCCCCGACCGTGACGTGCATCCATCTCCCGGAGGGCGTGGCGGGGCCGGGGGTGGTCAAGGCGATGGCGGAGCGCGGGTGGGTCATCGGGGCCGGCTACGGTCCGCTCGCCGCGACCACGGTCCGCATCGGCCACATGGGCGACCACACGCTCGCCGAGCTCGACGCGCTCCTGGAGACCCTCGGATCCGTCCTGGGCTGAGCGCGGCCCTCAGCGCACCGCCTTGTATTTGCGCAGCACCGCCAGCGTGGAGTCGAGCGGGAGCGCGTGGATCGTGTGTCCGTTGCTCGTGACCGTGACGGCTTTGAGGAGCGAGTTGTAGATGGCCTCCTGGGTCGCCTCGATCGTCGCCTCGAAGAGCCCGCCCATGTGCTCATTGTCCACGTCCTGGACCGTGCGCACGGCCTGGCCGGGCGTGCGCCGCACCCCCTCCGCGTTCGAGAAGGCGATCACGTAGTCACCCGAGCCGTTCGAGGCGTAGGAGCCCGTGCGGGCGAGCCCCATGATCGCGCGCTTGGCGAGGCGCCCGAGGTTGCGGTCGGAGAGCGGCGCGTCGGTGGCCACCACGATCATGCACGAGCCCCACGCCTGCGGATCCGTCGCGGGATCGTAGGCCGGAGCGGCGGTGGCGTCCCCGCCGGCGCCTGCCGCGCCGTGGCCCCCCACCTGGCGTGAGAACGCGTACTGGCCGAGCTCGAGGCCGACGGGAGCTCCGTTCATCGTGAGGATCCCGCCGAAGTTCGTCTGCACCAGCACGCCCACCGTGTAGCCGCCCAGGCTCGCGGGCAGCACGCGCGAGCTCGTGCCGATCCCGCCCTTCCATCCGAAGGCGATCGTGCCGGCGCCGGCTCCGACGGCGCCCTCCTCGACCGGTCCCGTCTTCGCGGACTCGAGCGCGGAGACGACCTGCTCGGGGCGGATCGGCCGGATGCGGATGTCGTTGAGCGTACCGTCGTTCGTCTCCCCCACGACCGGGTTGATCGAGCGCACGTCCTCCATGCCCGGGCGCGCGAGCATCCAGGCCACCATCGCGTCGGCCGCCTTCCAGACGCACAGCGTACACGTGAGCAGGACGGGCGTCTCGAGCTCACCGAGCTCCCGCACCTGCGTGACGCCGAGGAGCTTTCCGAACCCATTGCCCACGTAGATGGCGGCGGGGACGCGGCTGAAGAACGGGTTGGCGTCACCGGTGGGCAGGATCGCCGTCACGCCGGTGCGCACGCTGTCGCCCTCGACGACGGTGGTCTGGCCAACGCGCACACCCGACACATCGGTGATCGCGTCGTTCGCGCCCGGCTGGAAGATGCCCACGATCAGGCCGATGTCGCGGGAGCGGGGGCGCTCGGCGCTCTGGCTCATCGCCGGAGCGGGAAGGGCCAGGAGCAGGGCGAGGACAACGAGGGCTCTGCGCGCCATGGGACCTCCATGCCACATGTCAGGTTCGGACGGTATTGAGGAGCATCAGCCCCAGGAGCAGGGGATGGTAGAGGAGGGAGCCGAAGAAGACGCCCCGGGCCGCCGCATCGGTGAGGTGGCGGGCGGCGCCCACGCTCACGGCGGCGAACGTCCCGCTCAGGATCAGCGCGCCCACGAAGTACCAGTCGCCCGTGTAGCCCAGGAGCGCGGGCGTGAGGCTCACGGGCAGGAGCGCCGAAGTCGCCAACACCATGTGCAGTCCGATGACGCGGCCCGACTCGTCGTGCGGAGGGCTCAGCTTGAAGCCCACGCGGGCGTAATCCTCGCGCAGCATCCAGGACAGGCCCAGCACGTGCGGAAGCTGCCAGAGGTAGGCGATGGAGAAGAGAGCGAATCCCCCGAGCTCCACCGAGCCGCGCGCCGCGGTCCAGCCGATGAGCGCAGGGAGCGCACCCGGAACCCCGCCGGCCAGGGTGGCCAGGTAGGACCGGGACTTGAGCGGCGTGTAGACCGCGTGGTACATGAGCGCCGACGTCGCCGCGACGGCCGCGGGAAGCCAGCCGACGAGGAAGGCGAGCCATGTGAGCCCGGACGCGAGCAGGAGCGCAGCGAAGACGGCTGCCGCCGCCGGATCGAGGCGTCCCGAGGGGATCGGCCGGTTGCGCGTGCGCCTCATGAGCGCGTCTTCCTCGCGCTCCACGTATTGGTTGAGCGCGAGCGCGCCGCCGCTCGCCATCCCGGTCCCGAGCACGGTAGCGAGGAGGAGGAAGGGGGCGATGTGTCCACCCGACGCCACCCAGGCGCTCACGCCCGCCGTGATCATCACGTACAGGGCAATGCCCGGCTTGGTCAGCTCGTAGAACGCGCGGACGCGGGCGAGCCCCGTGGCGAGCCCGGTGGCGGGCGCGGAGGGCGAAGGCTGATCCATGGACCGCCGAAATTGACGGCCCGGAGTAGCGTAATCAAGCCGTGCGGAAACACGCGGCCTCCGCGCCTAGTAGTACAGAGTGGCAAGTGGCCCCCGAGGGGAGCCGTCCCTCGCTGACCGGACGTTCATGAAGGCCCAGCCCCACGAGCTCGAGATCCGCGATCGGCGTCGCCGCGAGCGGAGCATCTGGCGCACCGCATTTCTGCTGTCCGTGCTCTTCCATGTGGCGATCTTCATGGGATGGCGCGGAGCCGTGATTCCCCCATCGCCGTTCTCGGCGGCGGGTCCACGGGCGGGAGGCGACCGCGCGGCGCCGGGCGGCATGCGCGCGCTGAACATCCGGGCGCCCTCGGCCCTGAAGGCGATCCCGCGTCCGCCGGTGCCGATCGTGGCGACCGTGGACGTGAAGCCGATGAAGTTCGTGGACAGCATCCCGAGGGACATGGCTTCGATGCTGGGCGGCGAGCCCGGCAACAGCAGCTCGGCGGGGCTGCCCGGCGGCACCGGCCGGGGCGCCGGCGGAACCGCCGCGTCGGGGCGCTACCGGCTCGATCCACCGACGCCGCGCGGCATGATCATCCCGCCGGCCAACAAGAATCTCAAAGGGACGACCGTGGAGGTGTGGGTCTTCGTGGACCCGAAGGGCGACGTCGTGCCCGACTCGACGCGTCTGAACCCTCCCACGAAGGACTCCGACTTCAACAAGCGACTGATCCAGGAAGCGGCCGAGTGGGTCTTCCGGCCCGCGCACCGCGACGGGAAGGCGGTGGGGAGTTGGTTCCCGTACAAGATCAGCATGTAGGGGGCTTCGGAAGGCCTGGATCAGGTCGATCACTGTGTCTGTGTGGTCGGATAGCCGATCCGCCCCGTCGGCGGTACCGTTAGGCCATGGACACGACCACGGTCCACCGTCAGACCGGGAGGAGGCCCGTGCTCGCGCCCCGCGTCGCAGCGCTCCTCGTCCTGGCCGCCCTGATGGCCGCCGCGTGCGGTGAAGACGCCCGCGTGGACCAGGCTCCCAGCATGTGGAGCGACAGCGCCGTGCGCGCTACGCTCAGCTTCGACTACACGTCCCCCGTGGACCCTGAGCGCCTGGTGGGCCTGGAGTTTCCGCCCTGGCCCCCGGGCATCGAGAGCCTGGCGACCAGCTTGGTGGTGAAGCCGTTCAAGCCGGTACCAGACACGGTCTGGAGCTTGAGCTACGTCCGCGTGGGTGGGCGGCCCATGGTGTTTCTCAGCCGGGTGATCTCCCGCCACACGGAGCTCATCGTGCAGGACGGCAAGCGGGTGGGGAGCCGAGTCACGCCCACCTTCCGGCTGGAGGACGCCGTCGTCCTGCCGCGCACGGACGTGGACGAGCGCGTCGAGCTCTACAACTGCCGGACGCCCGACAGCCTCAACGTCGCGGCCATCGGCCGGTGGAGCGACCGGCTGAAGACTATCGACCAGGTGCGCTGGGCCCGGGGGTTCGACCCTGCAACCGGACGGATGGGGGAGGTGAGCCTGTTCCGGGTCCGGTGCTGGAACCCGGCCATCAGTGCCCGGTAGCGGCCTACTCCTGCTTCTCGTTCGTGACCAGGTGCAGGTGCCCCGTCAGCCACCCCGTGGGATTCGCCTGCGTCGCCGCTTGCTGGATGTCGCGGAGGATCGGTCGACCATCCGGACCTCGATCGCACGGTGATGGTCGCCGACTCGGTGGTCGCGGTGAAGACCTTCCACCGGAGAGCAAATCGATTGAGCCTGTAGAGGGTAGCTCCCGGCCCCAACGCCGCGGGCCGGAAGTGCAAGTCCCTGGTCGTCACATCTCCCCGGTCTCCTGCGATCGGGCTCAGTCGTAGTCGAGGCGTGTCTCGGCGGTGGCCATGAGGGAAGGATTCGCCTCGAGCACCGGCAACGACTCCAGACCCTGGTGCACGCGGCGATACTTCTCCGGGATGGGATGGGTGCCCACGACGACCGGCACCCCGTACCGCTCCTGGATGAAGGTCTTGAAGTAGTCCAGGTGGGGGCAGGGAGGGTACCCGACCACCATGCCGGTGGCCAGGTGAATGACCTGGGCACCGTTCTTGATCATCTCCTCCGGCACGTACTCGATGTTTCCGCCGGGGCAGCCGTCGCAGGTGGAGTATCCCACCAACTCCAGAGGTTCGTCCGCGGGATACGCTGCGAACGCCCCCGCCCGCTCGCGCATGGAGCGGAGGCATTTCCCCCCTCCGCAGGTGCGGTAGCGGTCACAGATGATGATGCCGATCCGCATGGGTTCCCCTTCGGCCGGGTTTGCTCAGGCCTGATGGTGATGATGGTGGTGATGGTGGTGTGGCCCGTCGTGCGCGTGGCCCCCGCACGCACCCTCGGCGTCGAGGGGCAGGAGCAGCTCCGCCCGGACCTGGGCCCCGATGTCCCGCACCGTGTCTCCGTCTGCGACGAAGACGGGGATTCCCGCCGCGCCCAAACGAGCCAGGGCGTTGCGCCCCATGCCCCGGACCACCACCCCGTCGAGCTTCACTCCCATGAGCGAGCCCACGGGATTGCATTGCCCGTGCTCGTGGTGCTGCTGTCCGTTGGCGAGCACCTCCACGGTGTCTGTGTCGGTATCCAGGATGCTGAAGAAGGGGGCACTGCCGAAATGTCCGTAGACCTCGGCGTCCAGCCCTTCGTCAGTGGCCGTGGGAACGCAGATGCGCATC
>CAZFIS010000083.1:0-15938 GCA_964519125.1 uncultured Gemmatimonadaceae bacterium
TCGGCCGCGGCCGTGTACGGCTCGCGCGCCTCGAACGGCGTCATCTTCATCACGACCAAGAAGTACAAGGGTGGCGCTCCGACCATTCGGTACGAGGGCTACACCACGGTCCAGACGATCTACCGTCGTCCGGACTTCCTCAGCGCGGGCGACTACAAGACGTACATCGCCAAGGGCTTTCCGCTGAAGGACTTCGGTCACAACACGGACTGGGAGTCGCTGATCATGCGGACGCCGGTGGGCCAGACGCATGATATCACCATCAGCGGCGGCACCGGGGCGACGAGCTACACGGCGTCGCTCAACTTCCAGGATCGGCAGGGCATCTTCATCGAGTCCCAGGACAAGATCGTCACGGGCCGGGTGCACATCACGCACAGCATGTACAACGGTCGCCTGACGACGGACGTGAACCTGGTCAACCGGATCGAGGACAACCCCTCGCCCGACGGCCGTTACAACTACGCGTGGCGGCAGGCGATCATCCGCAACCCGACCGACCAGGTGTACGATTCGACCGGGGCCTACCAGGAGCGGGGCGTCTACTTCTACGTGAACCCGCTCGGCTACATCAAGAACTACTCGAGCACCTACGAGAGCCGGAACATGCGGCTGTTCGGCACGGTCACGTACCGGCCGATCCCGAACCTGAGCATCGCGATGCTCGGCGGCACCGAGCGTGACGAGAACCAGTGGGGCAACGCGGCGAACTTCCAGGACTTCTCGTCGCAGTCCGCGGGTCAGGCGGGCGTGGCCTACCGCGGCGCGGGCAACAGCGTCTACAAGGACCTCCAGCTCACCGGTCAGTACTCGAGCACCGTCGCGGGCGGAAACTACACGGTCCTCGGCGGCTACCAGTGGGAGGACTTCTTCAAGGACAACTTCAACGCCGGGAACTACAACTTCCCGACCGACCTGTTCACGTGGAACTCGCTGCAGCAGGGCTCCGCTCTGAGCCAGGGACAAGCCAGCATCAACAGCGGCGCGAGCGGACACCGGATCATCAGCTTCTTCGGCCGCGCGAACTACGACTGGCAGAACCGGTTCCTGTTCATGGCCAGCTTGCGCTACGAGGGCAACAGCCGGTTCGGCGCCGCCAACAAGTGGGGCTACTTCCCCGGCGTGTCGGCCGGATGGCGCCTCAGCCAGGAGAGCTTCATCAAGGACAACGCGCCCTGGGTCAACGACCTGAAGCTGCGTGTGGGGTGGGGCGTGACCGGTATCGCGCCGAGCGATGACTACGGGTCGCTCGCGAGCTACAGCTATACGACCAGCAAGTTCCCGTACAACGGACAGTGGGTCCCGCAGCTCGTCCCGTCCAGGAACGCGAACCCGGACCTGCGCTGGGAGCGCAAGGCCGAGACCAACATCGGGCTCGACTTCTCGCTCTTCAACTACAGGCTGGCGGGGACGGTGGACGTGTACCGGAGCAACATCAACGACCTGCTGTACAACTACTCCGTGCCCACGCCTCCGTACCAGTACGGGTCGATCCAGGCCAACGTCGGCAAGATGCAGAACCAGGGCGTCGAGGTCGAGTTGACCTGGGACGTCTTCCGGACGGCGAATTTCCGCTGGCAGACGAGCGTGAACGGCTCGCACAACAGCAACAAGCTGGTGAGCCTGTCGAACGACATCTACAACGGCAGCAACTGCTTCTACTCCGGTTACACGGGCGAGCCGGTACAGGAGTCTACGCACCGGACGTGCGTGGGTGGCCCGATCGGGAACTTCTACGGCTACAAGGTGACGGGCGTCGACGCCAACGGTCACTGGATCCTCCAGGACTCGTCCGGCGCCACGAAGTCCTTCGAGAGCCACACCGCCGCCGACAAGAGCGTGATCGGCAACGGCATCCCGAAGTACCACCTCGCGTGGAACAACACGGTGAAGTGGGGCGCCTGGGACGTGAGCACCACGATGCGCGGCGCGTTCAAGTTCCAGCTCCTGAACTTCGACCGGATGTTCTACGAGAACGCCTCGCAGCTCACCAACGACTACCGGCCGCTGCGCTCGGCCTTCCAGCCGGCGTTCGGCGAGCACATGCTGAACGAGGCGCTCGCGTACACGAGCTACTACATCGAGAACGGTGACTACTGGAAGATCGACAACGTCACGCTGGGCTACACGGTGGACGTGTCGAGCATCCCGGCGCTGGCGAAGGTGATGAGCAGCGCCCGGATCTACTTCACCGGGCACAACCTGTGGACGATCACCGGATACAAGGGGATCGATCCCGAGGTCTCTCTCCTTCAGCCGGGTACCGGCGGTGTCTTTGCGGCCGGTGACGACCAGCGGGACAAGTATCCGACGACCCGCTCGTTCACACTCGGTCTGAACGTGTCGTTCTGAGCCGACCCGATGATCAAGGAGATCATGATGAAGAAAGTGACCCCACGGTCGGCGCTCCTGCTGCTCGGGACGCTCGCAATCCTGGGTACCGCATCCTGCACCGACCTCACCGAGAACCCGCCGAACGAGGTGACGCCGGCCAACTTCCATCCTACGGCACAGGACGTCGCGGCCCTCATCGGGTCCGTGTACTCGCCCCTGCGCAACGTGTGGATGGGGTGGTACGGCCAGGTGGACGGGCAGGGCGAGCCGGCGGACATCCTGCTGACCCCCAACCGTCCCAACGGGTGGTACGACGGTGGCGTGTACCTGCGCAACCATCAGCACACCTGGGACGACCGGACCGGACAGGCCAACTCCCTCTGGGGTGAGGCCTACGGAGGCATCACGGCCGCGAACCGGGTGATGTACCAGATCACGACGGGCATCGCGCCGGTGGCGGCGGACAAACAGCCGGCCGTCATCGCGGAGCTGAAGGCCATCCGGGCGTACTACTACGACCTGCTGATGGACGACTTCGGGAACATCCCGATCACGACGGACTTCAGCGACACCACGCTGCCGACGCAGAGCACGCGGCAGCAGGCGTACGACTTCGTGACGAGCGAGTTGGAGGCGGCGATCCCGCAGCTCTCGACGGAGACCGGAGCGGCCACGTACGGCCGGATGAACAAGTGGGCGGCCGAGGCCATCCTCGCGCGCGTCTACCTCAACGCGGGCGTGTACACCGGCACCACGCACTACGACAAGGTGATCACGCTCTGCAACGACATCATCAACTCCGGGAAGTTCCAGCTCGAGTCGACCTATCGCGCGCCGTTCTCGCGCACCAACAACACCTCGAGCGAGAACATCTGGTTGGTTCCCTACGACCAGGTCAACGCCGGTGGGAGCAACTTCCACATGAAGACGCTCAAGCCGGAGCTCCGGTTCGTCTTCAACATGGCCGCGCAGCCGTGGGGTGGAAGCGCCGCGAACCCGCAGTTCATCGACACGTACGATCCGGACGACACGCGCATGAACGGCGTGCCCTCGGACAACGGCAGGGGCGGGACGTGGCTCAGTGGGCCGCAGTTCACGCCGGACCACACGTACGGCTACGACTTCGTCAACTACGTGCCGGCGTACTACCTGCCGCCGTCGGATCCGAATCTGGCCTTCAACACCGGCTACCCGGTGTGGAAGTACGAGATCTACGCCGGTGAGACGGGCTCCTCGGACGTCGACTATCCGATCGTCCGTTATGCCGAGGTCCTGATGATGAAGGCGGAGGCGCTGCTCCGTACGGGCGACGCCGCCGGCGCGGCCGCGTTGGTGACGCAGGTGCGGCAGCGCGACTTCTCGCAGACCGACCCGTCGAAGGCGACGGTGACGGGCGCGGATCTCATGAAGGGAAGCTCGTTCGACTACGGCTGGTACGACGAGGACGGCGTCACCAAGACCGGCCCCGGAGGTACTCCGGTGGTCAACGGCGGCGCGGACATCCAGTACGGCCGCTTCCTGGACGAATTGGGATGGGAGTTCGCCGCCGAGGGACACAGGCGGATGGACCTGATCCGGTTCGGGGTCTTCTCGACCAAGATGTGGTTCAACCACAATCCCGATCCGGACACGCACCTCCAGATCTTCCCGATTCCGTACTACGCGCTCAACACCAACCCGAACCTGAAGCAGAACCCGGGTTACTGAGCGCGGTGATGTGAGCGTGGCGAGCCCACGAGGCTCGCACGCGAGGGATGATGGAGGGCGGCCCCGGCGAATTCGCCGGGGCCGCCCGAGTCTTTCCGGGGTAGCAGGAGATGGACCTGGCGTGACGCCGGGTCGAGGAGGAACCCCGATGTCGAAGAGTCTGTGCGCCGTCGTGCTCCTGGGCACGCTGGCCTCGCTCGGAGGATGCGCCCCGTCAGCTTCGCAGAGGCCGGTGCCGCCCCCTCCTGTGAGCCAAGTGACCGGCTTGGGAGCGATCCAGCCCGAGGCGAACGCGACCGGGGCGGTCACGACGGTCACGCCCGACGCGGGCGGAACGTCGAATGCGAGCCTCGTCGAGGAGCTGTTCGCGGGACGCATCCCGGGCCTCCAGGTCTACGACGGAGACAGGGTGCGCATCCGTGGAATCGCGCAGGACGCGGGCCTCGGCAGCTCGGACCCGCTGGTGGTCATCGACGGGATGCCCTCGCAGCTCGGGGTGCTCCAGGCGCTTCGCGGGTTCCGTCCGGACCAGATCTCGAAGATCCAGATCCTCAAGGACGTGAGCTCGACGGCGATCTACGGAACGAGGGGCGCCGCCGGAGTGATCCTGGTGACACTCAAGCAGCACTGAGGCGCGACAGGAGCGCGGGCCCAGGCGTGCGCCCGGGCCCGCCGTCGCCTACTTTCCCGGCACGTTCCGTCGACCGTCTCCATCTCGCGCCGGAGTGCGCCCATGTTCGCGACCTGTCGTCGGCCCTCGGCCTCGTGGTGCGTCTTCTCGCTCGCCCTCTTCGCGCTGTGCGGCTCGGCGCCTAGCCTGGTGGCCCAGCAGACGGCCGACGGCCCGGTCGTCCTCGATTCCGCGCTCCTGAGCGCCTACCGGTGGCGTAACATCGGTCCGGACCGCGGGGGTCGCTCGATCGCCGTGACCGGCGTGCGCGGACGCCCCGAGATGGCCTACTTCGGCGCGGTGGGAGGAGGGCTGTGGAAGACCACGGACGGGGGTGAGACCTGGGCGCCCGTCACGGACGGGCAGATCACGAGCGCCTCGGTGGGGGCGGTGGCGGTGAGCGAGACCGATCCCGACCTCGTGTTCATCGGGACGGGAGAGTCGGCCATCCGGGGCAACATCATGCCCGGCGACGGCATCTACCGGAGCCGTGACGCGGGCAAGACCTGGACCCGGGTGGGCTTCGGCGACGTGGACGCGATCTCGAAGATCCGCATCCATCCCACCAACCCCGACGTCGTGTTCGCCGCGGTGTTCGGCGACTACAGCAAGCCGAGCTCGGAGCGAGGCGTCTACAAGAGCACGGACGGGGGCACAACCTGGCGGCGTGTTCTCTACCGCGACGACAAGACGGGCGCCATCGACATCTCCATCGACCGGAACCATCCGAACGTCATCTACGCGGCGCTCTGGGAGGCCTACCGCAAGGAGTACACGATGTCGAGCGGTGGGCCGGGGAGCGGGCTGTTCAAGAGCACGGACGGTGGGGAGACCTGGAAGGAGATCACGCGCAACCCGGGCCTGCCGGCCAAGGGGCCGATCGGCCGCATCGGCGTCAGCGTCTCACGCGCGAACTCCGACCGGGTGTACGCGCTGGTCGAGAACGAAGAGGGCGGCCTCTTCGTGAGCGACGACGCGGGCGCGACCTGGAAGCGGGTGAATGACAGCCATTCGATCCGGCAGCGCGCCTTCTACTACAGCAACGTCTTCGCCGACCCGAAGAACGAGGACGTCGTCTACATGGAGAACACCTCGCTCTTCCGCTCGAAGGACGGCGGCAAGACGCTCGCGACGGTGCGCGGCACGCACGGCGACTTCCACGACCTCTGGATCGACCCGGATCATCCCGAGCACATGGTGGTCGGCAACGACGGCGGCGGCGCCGTGACGACGGACGGTGGCGACGCCTGGACCGCCGAGGACTATCCAACCGGGCAGTTCTACCACGTCATCACGACGACGAAGATCCCCTACGACGTCTGCGGCGCGCAGCAGGACAACAGCACGCTCTGCCTACCCTACGACTGGAACTCCTCCGCGTTCGGGTTCGGCTCCGGAGGGGGCCGCGGGCTCCGGGGAGGCGCCCCGGACGGGTCGCAGGACATCACCGCGGGCGCCATGAGCGTGGCCTATGCGGTGGGTGGCGGGGAGCCGGGCTACATCGCGCCCGACCCGAACGACTTCGAGGTCTTCTACTCGGGCTCGAACAACGGGGGGTACGTCGACAAGTACAACCGGCGGCTGGGGACGCACCGCGAGGTCGATCCCTATCCGTGGTTCTACTCGGGCGAAGCGTCGCAGGACATCCGCGAGCGTTGGCAGTGGACGTTCCCCATCATCTTCTCGCCCGTGGACCACAAGACCCTGTACGTCTCGTCGCAGCGGCTGTGGAGCAGCTCCGACGGCGGTCAGACCTGGAAGGCGCTCTCGGGAGACCTGACCCGCCACGACCCGTCGACCATGGGCCCGTCCGGCGGTCCGATCACGCACGACATGAACGGGCCCGAGGTGTACGCGACGATCTTCTCGGTGGGGCCGGGCAAGCACGACATGAACGTCATCTGGACCGGCTCCGACGATGGCCTGGTCTACGTGACCCGCGACGGCGGGAAGACCTGGGCCAACGTCACGCCCCCGGGGATGCCCGACTTCGGACGGGTGAGCCAGATCGACGCCTCGTCGTTCAACGACGGGGGGGCGTACGTCTCGGTGCAGCGGCCGCTCATCGACGACGACCAGGCGCCCTACATCTTCAAGACGTCGGACTACGGCAAGACGTGGACGAAGATCGTGAGCGGCATCCGCAAGGACGCGTACGTACACGCGGTGCGCGAGGATCCTACGCGTCCGGGCCTCCTGTATGCGGCGACGCAGCACGGCGTCTACATCTCCTACGACGACGGCGCTTCGTGGCAGTCGCTCTCGCTCAACATGCCCGACGTGCCGATCGCGGACCTCGTCGTCGAGAAGAACGAGCTGGTCATCGCCTCGCACGGGCGGGGGTTCTGGGTCCTGGACAACGTAGCGCCACTTCGCCAGGTCCGTCCCGGCCTCGAGGCGGAGGCGCTGCACGTGTTCGTGCCCCCGGTGGCAGTCCGCTCGGGCACGGGCGTGACGCTCTCCTGGTGGGCCGGCCGGAAGCTCCGTGACGACGCGCGCCTCCAGGTGCTCGACTCGACAGGCGCGGTGCTGCGCACGTTCATGCCCGACACGACCACGCCGGACAGCGCGGCGGCGAGATCGGAGAGCCGTCGGCGCTTCGGTGGCGGGCCCTGGCTGCCCACCGGCGCCCGTGTCGACCATCTGACGTGGGACCTGCGTGGTGAGCCGTTCGTGACCTTCCCCGGGATGATCTTCTGGGGTGCCCGGGCCGCGGGGCCGGCGCTCCCGCCGGGGCGTTACACGGTGCGCCTGAGCGCGAACGGGCAGACGGCGAGCGCGCCGCTCAGGATCGAGCGCAACCCGTGGATCACGGGCGTGAGCGACGCCGACCTGCGGGCGCAGTACGCCTTCTCCCGGGCCGTGCGGGACGAGGTCGACACGGCGAACGACGCCGTGATCGCGATCCGTCGGGTGAAGGCCCAGCTCGCGGATCGCTACAAGAGCTCGAGCGACGCGGCGCTGCACAAGGCGGGCGACAAGCTCCTCGCGGACGTGTCGGCGGTGGAGGCCGACATCTACCAGGTGAAGAACGAGAGCGGTCAGGATCCTCTCAACTTCCCCATCCGGGTGAACAACCGCCTGGCCGTCTTGATGTCGATGGCGGAGCGGGGCGACGGGCGGCCGACCAACCACATGCCCGACATCTTCGAGATCCTGAAGACCGAGCTGAACGGGTACACGGGCAGGCTGGACACGATCTGGACGACCGATCTGGTGGACGTGAACGCCCAGCTCTCGCGTCTGGGGATGGCGGCGCTGAGCCTACGATAGGGCGCGGCTGGCGGTGGGCCGGCCGCCCCCCGCGGCGACAGCGCGCGCACCGGGCTTCCTCCGCGGGCCCGTCGGTGGTACATGTGTTGACAATTACTGTTCTAACTTCTACTATGATGGCCATGAGCGCGAACCTCCAGGAAGAGATCAAGCAGACGAAGCCGTTCCCCCGGCGTAGGACCGAGGCGATGCTGGGCATCCTGCGCACGGCCGCTCTTCTGGACCACGAGATGAGCGACGTCTTGAGGCCGCACGGCATCACCCCGACGCAGTACAACGTGCTTCGCATCCTGCGTGGTGCGGGGGACGGTGGTCTGTGCGGACGGGAGATCGCGGAGCGGCTCGTGTCGACGGTGCCGGACGTGCCGCGTCTGCTCGACCGCATGGAGACGCTCGAGCTCATCGTGCGGGAGCGGAGCGCGACCGACCGGCGCTACGTCACCACCCGGCTGGCCCCGAGGGGGAAGACCGTGCTCGAGAAGGTCACGCCCGCGCTCGACGACGTGGAGCGCGCCCGCATGGGGGCTCTGGACGATGCCACCCTCGAGCGGCTCATCGACGGCCTGGCGGCCGTGCGCCGATGTCCGTGAGGAGGATGTGCGGGCGGTTTTTATTTCACGATATAAGTGTTGTCACGGTTACAGTGATCACTGCTACAGGAGCCTAGAACGATGTCTGGATCATCCTATCCCATGGACATGCTCGCCTTCAGCATAGGCATTCTCGTTGCGCGGCTCGTGCTCGGCCTGCTCATGAGCGCGCACGGTGCGCAGAAGCTGTTCGGCTGGTTCGGCGGCCACGGGCTCGACGGCACGGCCGGGTTCTTCGAGTCACTGGGCTTTCACCCCGGAAAGCTGTTCGCCACCGTCGCCGCGGGCACCGAGCTGGTGAGCGGACTTCTCGTCGTGCTGGGCCTGTTGGGGCCCGTCGGGCCCGCGCTCATGATCTCGGTCATGATCGTGGCAATCTTCAGCGTGCACTGGAAGAACGGCGTGTTCGCGCAGTCGAACGGCATCGAGGTTCCGCTCCTCTTCGCCACGGGCGCGTTCGCGTTGGCGTTGACCGGCCCCGGCAGCTTCTCGCTGGACGCAATCCTGGGGCTCCAACCGCTCTGGGGTACCGAGATCGGCGTGATCGCGCTGGCCGTTGGGGTTCTCGGTGGAATCGGAAACCTGATCCTGCGCCGTCCCCCGCGGACCGGTGAGGCGCACTAGCGCCGTCGCGGCATGCACGCCTTGCACGCGGCCGCAGCCGTGGTCACCATCATAGTCCCACGGAGAGACGAGGAGAGACCATGAGCGATGCGCAGAACGAGACTCCTCCTGGTCCGGATCTACGCGCGGACGGCGCCGCTTTCGGGGACGTCCCCGAGGGCGGCATGCTCGCCGGGCACGTGGATGGCGAGCCGGTGCTGTTGGTCCGCAAAGGCGGCCGGATCCTCGCGATGGGCGCGGCCTGCACGCATTACCACGCACCGCTCGGAGACGGTGTCTTCGACGGTGAGCTGGTGCGTTGCCCGTGGCATCACGCCTGCTTCCGTCCCGAGACGGGCGAAGCGGTACGCGCGCCGGCGTTGGACCCCGTGCCGACGTACGCCGTGGAGACGCGCGGGGACCGCGTGTTCGTGACCGGAGAGGCGGAGGCGGCCCCGAGGCGCGCCACCCCGCCACAGCCCCCCGAGTCGGTGGTGGTCGTGGGGGGTGGGGCGGCGGGGTTCGCCGCTGCGGAAATGCTCCGGCGGGAGGGCTACGAGGGGCCCGTGACGATCGTCTCCGCCGACGCGTCGGCACCTTACGACCGCCCGAACGTCTCCAAGGACTACCTCGCCGGAAACGCCCCCGAGGAGTGGATGCCGCTCCGGCCACCGACGTGGTACGAGGAGAAACGGATCGAGCTCGTGCTCGGCCGCACGGCGATCGGTCTCGATGTCCGAAGGCGGCGCGTGCGCCTCGACGACGGGCGTGAGCTCTCCTACGGAGCGCTCCTGCTGGCGACGGGCGCAACGCCCATCTCGCTCGATGTACCGGGCTCGGACGCGCCTCACGTCCACACCGTGCGATCGCTGGCGGACGGTCGAGCCATCAGGGCCGCGGCGAAGAAGGCGGAGCGCGCGGTCGTGGTGGGGGCAAGCTTCATCGGGCTCGAAGTCGCCGCGTCGCTGACGGCGCGCGGCGTCGAAGTCCACGTGGTCGCTCCGGAGGCCGTGCCCATGGAGCGGATTCTCGGATCGGAGTTGGGCGCGTTCGTGCGGGGCCTGCACGAGGAGCACGGTGTCCGGTTCCACCTCGGACGGACCGTGGGCCGCATCGGGCACGATGACGTGACGCTCGATGACGGGACCGGCATCGAGGCGGATCTGGTGGTGATCGGCATCGGCGTGCGACCCAATGTGGAGCTGGCGGAGCAGGCCGGGCTTCAGGTCGATGGGGGCGTGCTCGTCGACGTGCACCTGCGCACGAGCGCCGAGGGCGTGTGGGCGGCCGGCGACATCGCGCGGTGGCCCGACCGGCGCACGGGCAAACGGATCCGGATCGAGCACTGGGTGGTTGCCGAGCGGCAGGGCCAGACCGCCGCCCGCGACATGCTCGGCGCCGACGAGGCGTTCGACGACGTGCCGTTCTTCTGGAGCCAGCACTACGACGTGCCGATCAACTACGTGGGCCACGGCGCAGGCTGGGACTCCCTCGACGTGTCGGGGAGCGTGGACGAGCGGGACTGCGTGGTCACGCTCCGCCGGGGCGGCCGCGCGCTCGCCGTGGCCTCCGTGTACAGGGACGTGGCGTCGTTGAAGGCGGAGCTGGCCCTGGAGCGTGGAGACGAGAAGGCTCTGGAGGCCGTGACGGGCTGAGGCTCCCACGCGGTTGGCGGTCGTCGCGTTCTGCACCGCCGCGCGCACACGTGCGCCTTGCCGGCGCAATGCCTCGCGCCTACCGTGCCATCTCCCACCGATCCTACTCTCCAAGGAGTGGCACGCGATGTCCGTCTTCCGGCGCTCGGGATCTCGTCTACTACGAGGGTGTCTGGTTACGGCCGCGGTCGGCGCCCTGCTCGCGTCTGCCACGTCGGCCCAGGAGGCCGCGCTCGAGACCCGGGATCCGAGCCAGCTCCAGGATACGGCGTTCGACCGGCTCGTCCACGAATGGACCACGAAGCCGGAGTTCCTGAGCCCGCTGGTCGATCACCTTCCGGTGGTGGCGGGTGTGCCCTCGCCGAAGGACGTGCTCGGCTACTACATCGGTGCGCCCAAGAAGCTCACCCGCTATGCGGACATCCTGCGTTACTATCGGGCGCTCGCGGCGGCCTCGCCACGCGTGAAGGTGGTCTCCATCGGGACGACCGACGAAGGGAGGGAGTGCGTCGTCGTCTTCATCGGATCCGCGGCCTCGATCGCCAACCTCGACGAGGAGCGTGAGGACCTGGCCAAGCTGGCTGATCCGCGTGGACTCACGGACGAGCAGGCGCGCGCGGTCATCGCCGACGCGAAGCCGCTCTACCACATCATGGGCGGCCTGCACAGCAGCGAGACCGGTCCGCCCGAAATGCTCATGGAGCTGGCCTACCGGCTGGCGACCGAAGACTCACCGCTCGTGAAGAGGATCCGCGACAACGTGATCGTGTCGATCACGCCGGTGGCCGAGCCCGATGGACGGGACCGCTACATCGACTGGTACTACCGCTACCTGGTCGACGTCACGGACGAGAACGACCGCATCCCGGGGCCCCCCTATTGGGGCAAGTACGTCTATCACGACAACAACCGCGACATCAATTTCTCGCAGAAGACGATGCGGAACCTGCTCGATTGGTACCTGGAGTGGCATCCGCCGATCATGCACGACCTGCACGAGTCGATTCCGTTCCTCTACGACTACAGCGGACAGGCCCCCCAGAACCCCGCGTACGACCCGATTCTGTTCGGCGAGCTGCCGTGGTACGCGAACTGGGAGATGGCCCAGATGATCAAGTTCGGCATGCCCGGCGTCTGGACCCACGCATTCATGGACGCGTGGTCGCCGGGCTATCTCGGGTCCATGTCGTACAACCACAACGGCATGATGAGGATGTACGAGATCTTCGGAAACGGCGGCGCGACGACCATGGAGCGCAACCTGTCCAGGGGCGGTGACCACGGCGACACGTCTCGCGAGTGGTACCGGCCGCTGCCACCGTACAAGAAGGTGCTGTGGTCGATGCGCAACGACGTGAACTACGCCGAGACCGCCGTGCTCCTGGGTCTCCAGCTCACGTCGCAGTTCCCGAAGGTGGTGCTCCAGAACTTCTATCTGAAGAGCCTCCACTCGATCGAGAACGGTGAGAATGAGACCCCTCACGGCTGGGTGCTACCGGCCGGGCAGCGTGACATGACCCGGGTGACGCACCTCGTGAACCTTCTGCGTCTCCAGGGGATCGAGATCGGACGCGCCACGAAGGAGGTGAAGGTCGGCGGCACCACGTACCCGCAGGGCTCGTACGTGATCAAGAGAAACCAGCCGTACGGGCGTCTCGCCGACATCCTCCTCGAGAAGCAGACCTATCCCGACTCGAGCTTGACCACCTACGACGACAGCGGCTGGACGATGGGCCTGATGTTCCAGACCGAAGTCGATCCGATCGACGACAAGGCGATCCTCGACGTGCCCGTGACCCCGCTCGACAGCGCCACCGACGAGGGGACCGTGACGGGCAGGGAGAGCCCGAGAGTGTATGCCGTCGCCCACTTCGGCTCGACCAGCATGATCACCCTCCGCTACCGGCTGAAGGACCTCGACGTGAAGGCCGTCGAGACGCCGTTCAAGGCGGACAAGATCGAGATGCCGGCGGGCTCGTTCCTGGTCGAGGTACCCGACTCGGTGCCAGGTGCGGCCGCGCGGGTGCGGGCCGCGGTCGAGCAGTTGGGGCTGACGGCAGTCGGGCTGAAGTCCGCGCCGGACGTGGCCGCGCACGAGCTCGACCTGCCACGCATCGCGATGTTCAGCACGTGGGGGAGCACGCAGGACGTCGGCTGGGTGCGCTATGCGTTCGACCGATTCGCCATCCCCTACGACCTGATCTTCAAGGAGCGCATCCGGCAGGGGAACCTGCGCGCGAGCTACGACGTGATCGTCGTACCGAGCCAGGGGCGCGACGCGAAGAGCATCGTGATGGGCCTGAAGCCGCAAAAGGAGCCCATCGCCTACACGAAGACGCCCGCGACCCCGAATCTGGGCATGTACGGCTCCTCGCCCGACATCACCGGGGGGATGGGACTGGAGGGCCTCGTCGAGCTCCAGAAGTTCGTGGATGCGGGAGGGGTGCTCATCACGCTGGGCAACGCCACCACGGTGCCCACCGAGTACGGGCTCACGCGCGATGTCGGCGCGTCCAGGCCGTCGGGCGCATTCTACGCGCCACGACCGATCGTCGAAGCGACGATCGTGCACCCCCGGAGCCCGATCTTCTACGGCTACCCGGACTCCATCGTGCCGATCAAGTACGCGAACGGGCCCCTGCTCCAGGTGCCGCGGGACCACCGGGACGACGAGGTGCTCATGAAGTACGTGGGCGGGGAGCGTGGGGTGCTGAGCGGCCTCATGCGAAGCGCGGGCCAGATCAAGGGCCTCCCCGCGATCGTGGACGTCCCGGTCGGGAAGGGTCGGGTGATGCTGTACGCCACGAATCCGGTCTATCGGTGGCAGAACCATGGTGAGTTCAACATGCTCTTCAATGCGCTGATGAACTGGGACGACCTGGCGGTGGCACCGAAGGCGAAGGCGAAGGCGGCGCCGGCGAAGGGAGGTGGGTCGTGATGCGCACGGCGGCGTTGGCGCTCCTCATCGGGTGCGCGACCGGCGCCGCCACGCTCACTGCCCAGACGCGTCCGTCCCCCGCCGTGAGCCCCGCGTCCGCCGTGCAGAACGGCGGCCGGCCGCTCCCGGGTCCCGTCTACGAGAGCGCCGCCTTCACGCGGGCGGTGGAGCGAGGGACACGGACGCGCACGGGGCGGCCAGGGCCCCGCGCGTGGGTCCAGCATCCGCGCTACCGGATCCGGGCTCGACTCGATCCGGAGGCCGGGAGGGTGTCGGGGACGGAGCACGTCGTCTACCGGAACGCCGCGTCCGACACGCTCCGGGATCTGGCGGTGTACCTGCGCCAGAACGTCTTCGCCCAGGGGAGTCCCCGGCGCCAGCCCGTGCCGATCACGGGCGGCGTGACCTTGGGGCGGGTAGCCGTGGACGGACACACGATCGAGGCGGAGCCCGCGGCGAACCCGGCCCAACCCATCACCGCGTCGCCGCCGGGTCCTCCGCATCGGGGCCGCTACGCCGTGCAGGGCACCGTCATGTGGATTGCCCTCACGAAGCCACTCGTGCCGGGTGACAGCCTCACGCTCGAGATGGCGTGGTCCTACGCGCCGGCGCCGGCCCCGGCGGACGGGAGGGAGGGGCACGACGGCGACGTCTGGTTCATGGGCTACTGGTATCCAGAGATCGCGGTGTACGACGACGTGAACGGATGGGTGGCCGACCCCTACCTCCTCGAGGCGGAGTTCTACATGGACCCCGCCGACTACGACGTGTGGCTCACCGTGCCGCACGGGTGGGTGGTCGGCGCGACCGGGACGCTCGAGAACGCGCCCCGGATCCTCTCGGCGGCGGCGCGTGACAGCCTCGCCGCGGCGCGGCGCAGTGGGAGGGTCGTCCACGTGGTGGAGCCGGGAGCCGCGTCCGCCGCGTCGTTCGCACCCGGAGGCGCCACGGCCACGTGGCACTTCAGCGCGCCGAACGTGCGCGACTTCGCGTGGGGCACGAGCGACCGATACGTCTGGGACGCTACGCGCGCGCTGGTGGGCGACGCTGCGCGGCCCGACACGGTCGACATCGAGAGCTTCTATCGTCGGAGCGACGCGGCGGCCGCGTGGGCGATCGGGGGCGCGCGCTTCACGCGCGACGCCATCGTGCAGATGTCGCGCTATCTGTGGCCGTATCCGTGGTCGAGGATGACGTCGATGGAGGGCGTGCTCTCGGGCGGCGGCATGGAGTATCCCATGATGACGCTCATGCAGCCGTGGGCGGACACGCTGTCGCTGGCGGGTGACCTCATGCACGAGACCGGCCACATGTGGTTTCCCATGCAGGTCGGTTCGAACGAGACGCGAGATCCCTGGATGGACGAGGGCTTCACGCAGTTCGACGTCGCGCAGGGTATGCGCGCGATCTATGGGGCGGCGCGCAGAGGCGGACGTCCAAACGACTCTGAGGCCGGACAGAGACGGCTGTACCTGACCGCGGCGCGCCGGGGCCAGGATCAGACGCTCATGCGCGACGGCGACCGGTTCCCCCAGAGCCTCTACTTCGTGATGTACTACGACAAGACGGCCCAGGCGCTGGCGGCGCTACGCGGGATCCTCGGAGAAACCACGTTCCACCGTGCGTTCCGGGAATACGGCCGTCGCTGGATCGGCCGGCATCCGTATCCCGAGGACTTCTTCAACACCATGGACGATGTCTCCGGCCGCGACCTGTCGTGGTTCTGGCGCACCTGGTTCTACGAGCCGTGGTCGCTCGACCAGGCCATCGGGGGCGTGCGCACCGAGGGAGACACGACCTCGATCACCCTGGAGGACCGGGGCCTCGCGCCCATGCCGGTCCTGCTGGCGGTGACTCGCGCGGACGGCTCGGTCGAGCGCATCGACGTGCCGGTGGACGTCTGGCTGACGGGTGCGCGCCGCCACGTCGTGCGGGTGGCCGCCCGTCCGGAGATCACGCGCGTGGAGATCGATCCGGACGGGCTCTTTCCCGATGTGGACCGCGCCAACCAGGTGTGGACGCGGGGTGGGACCTAGGCTCAGCCCGAGACCGCCGCCCTCGTCTCCTCGAGCTTGCCCTTGCTGAGCAGCTTCTCGGACTTGTGGTCGATGAACTTCGCGTACTCCTCGACGAAGATCTTGCCGGGCTTGCGGAAGTCGAAGGCCTCC
>CAZFIS010000084.1:0-15758 GCA_964519125.1 uncultured Gemmatimonadaceae bacterium
GGGCAAGTCGCGAAGCAGGGCGGCGCCCTCTTCCATGACCCTCCGATAACGCGCGCACGAAGGACACGAGGCCTCATGCTCCCTGGCCTCCCGGAGAAATTCCTCCGGGCCCGTCCCGTCGAGGCATTCGGAAAACCTCGTCACGAACTCCGTGCAATTCATGTTGGGATGATACTGCAGAGGTTGCGGACGGGTTCCATGCTCCGGCCGCCCGCCGGGCGAGGCCTTCCCCCACCCCTTCCCTGCGCCGCGGAGCAGGCCTCCGCGACGCTCCCCGTCACTCGATCATCGGAGCGATGATGTTGGCGAAGTTGTTCCGGGCCCGGTTCAGCCGGCTCTTCACGGTTCCGAGGTTGCAGCCGGTGATGTCGGCGATCTCCTCGTACGTCTTCCCCTCGAGCTCGCGCAGCACGAAGACCATGCGATGGTGCTCGGGCAGCTGTTCCACGGCTTGCTCCACCTTCTCGCGCAGGTGCCGCTTGCGGAACAGGTCGTCGGGCTTGTACTGCGTGTCTTCCCACTCGAGCGGCCGGTGGTCCGCGTCCCAGTTCTTCTTGATGGTCTGGAAGAGGACCAGCGGGTTGCGGGAGCGGTTCCTGAGCTCGTTCTTGGCCAGGTTGCTCGCGATCGTGTAGATCCAGGTCGAGAACTTCTTCGTCTGATCGAAGCGCTCGAGGTGGCGGTACACGCGCACGAACGTCTCCTGAACCAGATCCTGCGCACGCTCGCGATCTCCGATCGTGCGGTAGACGAAATTCAGCAGCCTCGAGTCGTAGCGGGAGACGAGCTCCCCGAAGGCGCGGGAGTCGCCTTCGAGGCTGGCCTGGACGACCTGGCTGTCGGTCAGCTCCTCCAGCCGCTCCCGGTGCTCACGGGCTTCGCCCGTCGCACGTGTTTGTGCCTTCTTCAGCGCCTTGGCCCTGGACACGTCGGTCACCTCCCTGAATCGGAGCCCCGCCGGTAGGGCGGGCCACCTTCAACGATTTCTCCTCTCATGCAGGCCTCGTGCCAACGGCCTGCAGCTGTCCCGCAACCCTTTCCAGCACCTGGCGTCCCATCGATGTGACGCCTCGACACGCTCCTGGGGGACACAACAACTCGCACGTGCCCCCCGGGGCGTCACGCCCCCTTCGCCTCCGACGCCAGGAAATGCGCCACGTACAGGATGGTGGCAATGCTCTTGCAATCCACGATGTCGCCGCGGCGCACCATCTCGACCGCCTTGGACAGCGGCATGCGCACGACCTCGAGGAACTCGTCGTCGTCGAGCTTGCTCCGCCCCTCGCTCAGCCCGGTCGCCAGGTAGAGGTGGATCACCTCGTCGCTGAACCCCGGCGTCGTGAAGATCCGTGTCAGAGGCCGCAAAGAGGCCGCCTTCCTGCCGGTCTCCTCCTCCAACTCACGGCGTGCGCATTCCTCCCACGGCTCCCCCGGCATCCGCGGCATGCCCGCCGGGACCTCCCACAGGTAGCCACCCGTCGCGTACCGATACTGTCGCAGCAGGAGCACCTCGGGATCGTCGTCCTCGAGCGAGCTCACCACAGGCAGCACGGCCGACGCGCCCGCGTGTCGCACGAGCTCCAGCTCGCCCACGGATCCGTTGGGAAAGCGCACCTCGTCCACGCTCAGGTGCACGATACGACCGTCGTGCACGATCTTGCGCGCCAGCCTACCGGGCTCGGTCGCGCCGCCCTTCACGTCGTCGTTCATGGGAGATGATCCAGAAAGACAAGGGTGAACCGGGCGTGCGCTCCCATCCCGTCCCTACATGCATTGGATACGCAAGGGGCGCTGCCGGTTGCCCGGACTCGGGCTACCGCTCTGCTCGTACGTTCCTTACCGGCCTTCAGGCCGCTCCACCTCGACGGGACCCAGGCCGAGGCCTTCCAGACCCGGGGCGATCCCGCTGGCGTCACCGACGACGACGATCTGCGCTTGCGAGGGATGGAGGTGCCGTGCTCCCGCCGCTCCCGCCGCCACCGCCGTAACGCCGCGAACACGGTCCCGATACGTATGGTGGTAATCGTCGGCGAGCCCGTAGATCACGAGCTCCGTGATACGGCCCGCCACCTGTCCGGACGTCTCCAGGCGCAGCGGAAAGACGCCGGCGGCGTAATCACGCGAGGCGGCGACCTCCTCCTCGCCCGGTCCGTCGGCCACAAGACGTTCGAGCTCGGAGACGATCTCGTGGACCGCCGCCGAGGTCACGTCGGCCCCCACGGCGGTGGAGATCTGGAATGGGCCCGGACGGGTCCGGAAGGAGAAGCGGGAGCGCACTCCGTACGTGAAACCGTTCCGCTCCCGCAGGTTCTGGTTCAGCCGGGACATGAACGTTCCACCGAACAGCAGGTCCAGAACCATGAGCGGGAAGAAGTCCGCGTCGCCGCGCGCCACGCCGACGTGCCCCACGCGGATCTCGGACTGCACCGAGCCGGGGCGATCCACC
This sequence comes from uncultured Gemmatimonadaceae bacterium, assembly GCA_964519125.1. GTDB lineage: Bacteria > Gemmatimonadota > Gemmatimonadetes > Longimicrobiales > Gaopeijiaceae > SZUA-318. The sequence goes on from CAZFIS010000084.1 coordinate 2,447, forward strand.
ACGACGATGCGCCGCTCGAGCGTGGCGGGCCGGGCCTCGAACGCCCGTGCGGGCGGTGGCGCGCCTGTCCAGGCACCGAGCCGCGCCTCCACCAGCGATGCCACTTCGTCGGCCGCAACGTCCCCCACGACCACGAGGGCTCCCCGCTCGGGCCGGTAGAACGCGTCGGCGTACCCCTTCAGGTGCCCCCGTCCCACGGCCTCCACCGAGGCGACCGTGCCAGCGAGCGGACGGCCGTACGGCGTGCCCGGCGCATAGTAGGCGCGCGTGGCGCGGTCCGACGCGAGCGCACCGGGATCCATCGCGCGCTGGCGGATGGCGGCGAGCTGATGATCGCGCGCCCGGATGACCTCGTCGTCGGGAAACGAGGGCTCCAGCACCGTCTCGGCCAGCAGCTCGAGGGCTTCGGGCAGGCGATCCGCCAGACACGACAGGGAAACGCTCGTGCCCTCCCATCCGGTCGAGACGTCCAGGCGGACCCCGAGGCGCTCGAGCGCCTCGGCCAGCTCGGTGCCGCTCCGCTTGTGCGTCCCTCCCTCCAGCGCGTCGCCGGCGAGCACGGAGAGGCCCGCGGAGCCCTCGTCCAGGTCGGACTCCCCCGCGCACATGTACAGGTTGACGCTCACTACGGGAAGGCGGGACATACGGGCCACCCGCAGGTCCAGCCCGTTGGACAGCGCCCGACGTTCGACCTCGGGGAAATCGAACGGACGGATCGGCCCCGCTTCGGGTGCGCCCGTGCGATCGAGGGCACTCATCGCCCACCTCCCGGCTCGTAGACCAGCACGGCCCGATTGCCCGCTCCCAGACGCTGGGAGGCGAACGCGCGCACGTCGGAGGCGGTGACCGCGCGGAGTCGCGCGATCTCCCCGTTCAGCCGCGACGGATCGTCGAAGTACAGATCGAACATGGACAGGAGGTCGGCGCGCTCTCCCATGCGCTCGAGGGCGTGCACGATGTCGGTCTCCGACAGGGCCACGGCCCGCTCGACCTCCGCGGGGGTCACGTCGGAGAGACTCTCCACCTCCTCGGCCAGGGCCGTCTCCAGATCCTCGATCGAGGTGTCGGGAAAGCCGGTGGCCCAGACGAGCAACATGGACGCACCCGTGAGCAGCGGGAATGCGTACGTGACGACGTCCTTGGCCAGCCGCCGCTCGCGCACGAGGCGGCGGTAGAGGCGCGAGGCCCGGCCCGTGCCCAGGACGGCGTGCGCGACCTCCGCCGTCGTGAACGCTCCGTCGGTGTAGGGCGGAATGCGGAAGGCGAAGATCACCCGGGGCAGCGGCACCTCGGCCTTCACGTCCTGGCGCACGGCCTGGCCGAGCACCGGATCGAGCTTCGGATTGCCCGGGATCGGGGGAATCGGCGCTCCGGCAGGGATCTCCCCGAAATAGCGCTCGATGAGGTCGAGCGCCCGGGCGGCCTCGAAGTCTCCGGCCACGGTGAGCACCGCGTTGCTCGGGACGTAGTACGTCCGGAAGAAGTCCTCGACGTCCTCCAGCGTCGCCGCGTCGATGTCCTTCATCGACCCGATGACCGGATGGTGGTAGGGGTGACTCACCGGATAGACCAGCGCCTGGAGGCGTTCGTCCCAATCGCCGTAGGGCTGGTTGTCGTAGCGCTGGCGCCGCTCGTTCTTCACCACCTCGCGCTGATTGTCCAGCTTTTCCTGGGTCATCGCGGGGAGCATCCACCCCATGCGATCCGACTCCAGCCAGAGCGCCAACTCCAGGTAGTTCGACGGCAGGGTCTCGAAGTAGTTCGTGCGGTCGAACCACGTGGTCGCGTTGAGCGACCCTCCGGCGCGCTCGATGCGCTCGAAGTGGCCGCCCTTGGGAACGTGCTCCGAGCCCTGGAACATCATGTGCTCGAACAGGTGCGCGAAGCCCGTCCGACCCGGCGACTCGTTTCGAGACCCGACGCCGTACCAGAGGTTGACGCTGACGACCGGCGCCGCGCGATCCTCGGAGAGCACGACCTTGAGGCCGTTGGACAGGCGGTGGCGTCGGACGGGAACGTCGATAAGGCTCACGCGGACGTCCCGCGGCTCGTCGCCGCCTCGTTCCTGGGCACTGTCTTCAATCATCGATCTCCCTGCTACGGCCGCTCGGCGAGCCGGCTCCTGAGCGAGTCCGGCACTCCCTCCTCCATCAGGAGAGCACGGGCGAAACTCGGTCCCGCGTCGAGGCGCTCCTCCACCTCGAGCACGAGAGGCATGTCCCCCTCCACCCCACGCATGCGTCCCCGTTCCAACATCTCGTACGCCAGGTCCTCCTGACCCGCCGCCCCCGCCGCGAGCGCAGCCAGGAGCTGGGCCTCCACGTCGTCCGGCGAGAAGCGCGCGCCCTCCGACAACTCCCCGACGGCCTCCTCGAGCCGATCGTCCTCGAGCAGCAGCAGGCCGAGCACCACGCGCGCCCACCCCTCCTCGGGGTCGAGCCGGACGGCATCGCCCACCGCGTCGATGGCCCCGGCCCGGTCGCCGGAGAGAGAGAGCGCAACGCCCAGCTCGTACGCGATCTGGGCCTCGTCGGGCTCCAGCGCGCGAGCCGCCGTCAGCTCCTCCAGGGCAAGCTCCAGCTGCCCCTCACGCGACAGGTAGGCCCCGTACAGGTAGCGGGCCAACGAGACCGCCGGCCCGGTGAGCGCCGCGGTTCTCAGCGCCTGCTCGGCGTCCGGATCGTCGAACGCCGCGAGCCCGTTGCCCGCCGTGGCCAGCACGTAGGGATCGGTGGGATTGAGGGAGAGCGTGCGCCGGAAACGTTCGTAGGCGACGTCGCCGAGCCCGAGCTCGCGCTCGGCCACCCCCAGCCAGCAGTGCAGCGCGGGTTCGGATTCGAACTCGGCGAGGTGCTCGCGCAACATCTCCGCCATCCCGTCCCAGTCGCCTTCGTCACCCAGGTCGAGCGCCCGGGCCAATAGCGCTTCGAGGTCCATGGTGAGTCTGCTACGCGCCGAACTTGACGAGCCGGCCCGCGTGCGCGAGCGCGATCGACATGAGCTCACTGCCGTGGAAGCGGCCGAGGTCCCCGCGCCGACACGTCGACTCGCCGAACTCGGACGCCGTGGGCCTGGCCCATCGCGAGGCGAGCAGCACGGGTACCGAGTGCCACGAGTGCTCCTTGTAGAGCGCCGGTGTCGAATGGTCACCCGTGACGATGAGGACGTCCGGCTCGGTGGCGAGCACCCTCGGCAGGAGCCCGTCGACCTCCTCGATCGCCGCGACCTTGCCGTCGAAGTCTCCGTCGTGGCCGCGCGTGTCCGTGTCCTTGAAGTGGATGAACGAGAAATCGTAGCTGGCCGCATGCTTCTCGTAGAGCGCCACCGTCTCCTCGGCGCTCCCCGGCACGGACGGCACCTCCATGCCGACCAGGCTGGCGACGCCTCGGTACATCGGGTACTTGGCGCAGGCGACCGCCTTCAGCCCGTACCGCTCCTCGAACGTCGGAATGCGCTCGAACGCGGCGAAACCGCGCGCCAGGAATCCGTTCAGCTTCGGCTCGTCGGACAGGATCTCCCGCGCCTGCTTCAGGAAGTCGCGCACGAGCTCGGCGGAGAGCTCGGAGCCGGGCGCGGTGGCCTCGCACGGGAGATCCGCAACGCCGTGTTCCAGGGGATCGGTGTCCGTGAGGGCGGCCTCGAGCCCCTCTCCCCGGACGAGGAACACGACGCGGTGCTCCTTCTCGTGCGTGAGCGTGATCTCGTGGCCCTCGGGCTGCTTCAGTTGCTCGTTGACGAGGTCGACGACGCGGCGCCCCTCGGCGTCGCTCGGCCTCCCCGCGCGCCGGTCGGTCACCCGCCCTTCGGCGTCGAAGGTGGCCAGGTTGAGCCGCGCCGCGAGATCGCCCGGACGGAGGTCTATCCCCACGCCCAGCGCGCTCAACGCGCCCCGCCCGATGATGACTCGTGTGGGGTCGTACCCGAAGAGCGACAGGTGGCCCGGTCCGCTTCCCGCCGTGATGCCCCGAGCGACCGGATCGAGCACGCCCAGCGAGGAGCGGGCGGCGAGCGCGTCCAGGTTCGGGGTGCGGGCGACCTCGAGCTCGGTCTTCCCGTGATCAGGATGGGGGAGACCGCCGAGGCCGTCCATCACCAGGAGGACGATGCGCGCGTCGTGGCCGCGGTGGATCTGAGCATCGGGAAGCACGAGGTCGGACATGGCTTTCATCTCCATTCCAGCAGGCGCGGGCCCATAAGGCCCTCGCCGGATCGTTGTCGTCAGGACGAGCCTGGAATCTAGCGATTCGCGTAAAAAGGTGAGTGCGGCGGCGGGCCCCGGTTTACAGCACCCGGAGTCGCGAGTACCATCCGGCACGGCGCGCGCCCATTTCCTTCCGGAGGCTACCCTTGCGCTACGTTCCGTTCCGCATGGAGAGGTGGCAGTCGACCTACGAGCACCGCGTACGCTTCAACCTCTCGGAGAGCGGCGTGCATCCGCTCACGGTGCGGGAGCTCCTCGATCTGGCCGGAGTCGACGGGGGCGTGGACGAGGTGCTCCTCGGCTACGGGCAATCGAACGGCTCGGACGAGTTGAGGGCGCGCATCGCCGCGCTCTACCCCGGTGCGGACGACGCCTGCGTGCTGGTCACGGTGGGCGGTGCCGAGGCCAACTTCACGAGCTTCTGGCACCTGATGGAGTCCGGAGGCAAGGCGGCCGTCGTGCTCCCTACCTACGGGCAGGTGCCCGGGCTTCTGGAGTCGTTCGGCAACCGGCTCATTCCCGTGCCGCTGGTCGAGGACGACGGGTGGCAACCCGACCTCGACGCGCTGTCCGGCGCTCTGAACCAGGGCGCCCGCTTCGTGCTCGTGACGAACCCCAACAACCCGACCGGCGCCGCGCTCGAGCCGGCGGCGATGGATGCCATCGTCGAGCTCACCGAGCGCCACGAGGCGTGGATCCTGGCCGACGAGGTGTATGCTGGCGCCGAGGTGTCGGGAGACCGCACGCCCTCGTTCTGGGGGCGGCACGAGCGCGTGGTGGTGACGAACTCGCTCTCCAAGGCGTACGGACTTCCCGGACTCCGCCTGGGATGGGTCGTGGCACCCCGGGACGTGACCGCACAGCTCTGGGGCCGCACCGACTACACGACGATCGCGCCGGCGACGCTTTCGGACACGCTGGCGACGCTCGCCCTCGGGCCCGGCGCGCGCGCGCGCATCCTCGAGCGCACGAATCGGATCGTGCGGGCGAACCTCGGCCATCTGCGCTCGTGGATGGACGCCCAGGAAGGCCGCTTCCACTACCGCCCCCCGGACGCGGGCGCGATCTGCTATGTGCGCTACGACGCCGAGGTAGGATCGAGCGCGTTCGCCGAGAAGTTGAGGGCCGAAAAGGACGTCCTGGTCGTCCCGGGCGACCACTTCGGGATGGATCATTACCTGCGCATCGGCTTCGGCAATCCAGCCGACGAGCTGCTCCGGGCGCTCGACCTCATCCGCGAAGCGTTCGACGAGGTGAGCGCATAGGGGGAGCCCTCGGCCGCGTTCGGTCGGGCAGCGCCGAACGGCCGCGAGCCTGGACTCCGTCCGGCGGACCCTCCACAATCCTGGCGAGCTTCCACCCTCTTGCAGGGAGCCTGCCATGGACTTCGCAACACTCGCCGGGATCGTGAAGCAGGTCATCAACGACCAGCTCTTCAAGCTCGGGAACACCTCGATCACTCTGGTCGACCTCTTCATCTTCGCAATCTTCATCATCGCGACCATCGCGGTGTCCAAGCTGCTCCGGCGGAGCACCCGCGCTGCGATGGAACGTCGCGGGATCGACGATCCGGGCACCCACGCCATCACCGAGCGACTCATCCACTGGACCGTCCTCGCCATCGGCTTCGGGCTGGCGGCCCAGAACATCGGCATCAACCTGGGCGCGTTCTTCGCGGCCGGCGCGGTCTTCGCGGTGGGCATCGGCTTCGCGTTTCAGAACGTGGCCCAGAACTTCATCTCCGGAGTGATCCTCCTCTTCGAGCGCTCGATCAAGCCGGGTGACATCCTCGAGGTGGACGGGGAGGTCGTGCAGGTCGAGCACATGGGCATCCGCTCGACGGTGGCGCGCACCAGGGACGACGAGCAGCTCATCATCCCGAACACGACGCTCGCGCAGGGCACGGTGAAGAACTACACCATGCAGGATTCCTACTTCCGCGTCACCGTAGACGTGGGCGTCGCCTACGGGTCCGATATGCGCAAGACACGCGAGGTGCTGGAGGCGGCGGCGGCGGCGGCGGAGTGGAAGTCGGCGGCGAGAGAGCCACGGGTCTTCATGACCGAGTTCGGGAACTCCTCGGTGGGCTTCGCCGTGGCGGTCTGGACCGACGACCCATGGCAGGCACGGCGCGCCTCGTCCGATCTGCACGAGTCGATCTGGTTCGCGCTCGCCGACGCGGATATCGTCATTGCGTTCCCGCAGATGGACGTACATTTCGACCCGGTGGTGGACGATACGCCCACGGCTCTGCCGAAGGCCTCGTAGCCACCCGCATCCAGGCGACCCCCGAGACGGACGACGCACCGTGCCAAAGGACGCGCTTTCCGACCTGGAGCTGTTGCTCCGCGCCCGTAACGGGTTGATCTACCTCGAGACCTCCGAGGAGGATCGGGCCGCGGGCCTGCTTCGCCACCTGGCCGACGCCATGAGCCTGCCGTTCTTCACCTGGTCGCGCTCGAAGGGTCTCGCACGCGTGGATCAGGAAGGCGCCATCTACGACAGTGCCGACCCGGTGAAGGCATTCCGTAACATTGGCGCCTCGCCCACCGGGGCCATCTACCACTTCCCCGCCCTCGCCGGGAGCCTCACCGGACAGGATCTCCTCGTCTCCTATCTCCGCGACGCTGCCAAGAGCATGGAAGCGATCGAGGGCGCCATCGTCCTGACGGGCGAAGACGGCGGGCTTCCCCCCCCGCTCAAGGAAATCTCCGCGCATGTGACGCTGCCCGGCCCGAGCGACGAGGAGTTCCGGGAAATGCTCGGGCGCATCGTGCGCGACATCTCGAAGCGCCAGCCGGTGGACGTCGAACTCTCGCGCGACGAGACGACGAGTCTGGTGAAGCACCTGTCGGGGCTCACGCTCATGGAAGCGCGTAAGATTCTCACGAAGGCGATCGTGGAGGACGGCTCGCTCACGGCGAAGGACATCCACTACGTGATCGAGGCCAAGCGAAAGGTGGTCGAGCGCGAGGGCCTCCTCGAGTACTCTCCCGCCGAGACCTCGATGGCCGGCGTGGCGGACCTCAAGACGCTGAAGGAGTGGCTCGCCAAGCGGAAGGCCGTGGTGGCGAACCCCGAGCAGGCGGAGCAGTTCGGCCTCGATTTCCCCAGGGGGATGCTGCTCCTCGGCGTCCCGGGATGCGGCAAGAGCTTGTCCGCCAAGGCGGTCGCCCACGAGTGGGAGCTTCCGCTACTCAAGCTCGACCCGTCGAACCTCTACAACAAGTACATCGGCGAGAGCGAAGGGAACTTCAAGCGCGCGATGAAGGCCGCCGAGCGCATGGCGCCCGTGGTCCTCTGGATCGACGAGTTGGAGAAGGCGTTCGCGACGGGAGGCTCGGAGGACGGCGGCGTCTCGCAACGCATCCTCGGCTCGTTCCTCACCTGGATGCAGGACCGTCGGGGCGACGTCTTCGTGGTGGCCACGGCCAACGAGATCGACCGGCTCCCCCCCGAGTTCCTGCGCAAGGGTCGCTTCGACGAGATCTTCTTCGTCGATCTGCCCGACGCCGAGACCCGCGCCGAGGTGTTTCGCATCCACCTCGAGCACCGGAGCCACGATCCCGCGACGTTCGACCTCCAGGCGCTGGCGGCAGCGACCGAGGGGTTCAGCGGCTCCGAGATCGAACAGGTGGTCGTCTCCACGCTCTACACGGCCTTCTCCAACCACCAGGCGGTCGACACGGAGGCGCTCCTCGTCGAGGCCAAGGGCACGGTGCCGCTCTCGGTCACGATGGGCGAGAAGGTGCAGGCGATCAGGGCGTGGGCCCAGGGGCGCACCGTCCGCGCGAACTGAGCGCGGGTCGGCGGGCTCGCCTCCTCACACCGGCTCGATGAGCGACGGGCCTTCGGGGTCCGGACGGTTCACGCGCCCGGAGACCGCCCACGACTCGAACGTCCCCGCCGGAGCCGGGCCCAGCATCCTCGCGAGGATCTCGGGCGGTGCGTCCCGGTCCATCCACGCCGCCCGCTCCCCCGGAGCCACCACCACCGGCATCCGGTCGTGCACGGCACGCACATCGTCGTTCGCGTCGGTCGTGAGAATCGCGAACGTCCGCCCCTCCCAGATGCCGGCGAGCGAGAACAGGCCACGGTCCCGCGCGTGGAACCAGTAGGGGATCCTGCCGCGCCCCTCCCTGCGCCACTCGTAGAAGCCGTCGGCGGGCACGAGGCACCGGCGGCGCCGGAATGCTTCGCGGAACGTGGCGCGCCTCGCCACCGACTCGGCGCGCGCGTTGATCCAGACGCCCCGGCCCGACAGCGCGCCCGCGGGCTCGAAGCCCCAGCGCATGAGCCCGATGCGCCTCCCGTGGCGGTCGCTCGCCACCACGGGCGCGTCCTGGCTCGGCGCCACGTTGTAACGCGGGTGGTGCTCGAAGGAGAGCTCGGGTACGTCGAACGTCTCGATGAGTTCGGTGGCGCCGGCGGTGACGGTGTAGCGCCCGCACATGGGCCTCGCTCCGCGTCTTCAGCCGACGAGCGTCGCCGGCCGGCTCACCGCATGCTCCACCGCAAAGCGGATCGCCTGCCAGTCGGTGATCCCGTACCAGAAGACGGTCCAGTCGCCCTCCTTGCGGGTCCCGTCCGCGTTGGCGAAGTAGAACGTGTTCACGCCGTTTCCGCGCCGAGACCGCCAGAAGAGCGACGGGTTCTCGGCACGCACGACCTCCCACATGGCCCGCCCGAGCCCGTCGCCCTGGGCTTCCTCCCCGACGGCGAACTTGTCCATGTAGGTGAGCTCTCCCGCGCGGGTGAGCACGATCGCGGCGCGGTAGTGCTCGCTCACGTAGACTCGGTGCGGACGGGTGCGCTCGAAGTAGTCGGGCACCAGGCGCCGCCCGAAGCTCGACTCCACCACACCGCGCAGCCGCCCGGTGTCGACGCCGTCCCACGAATCGAAGGACAGCACCTGCTCGCCGCGGCGCACCAGGGTCCCCGAGCCGCGATGCGTGAACAGCTCCTTGGCCATCTCGTCCGGCGTCGTGATCGACAGCGAGGTCGAAGATGGAAGATCCATCAGGAGGTCGTGGATCTGCTCCAGCTTCACGCGCATCCCCGAGTGGATCCAAGGCTGGCGCATCAGGTGCTCGTACTGGGTGCTCAAGCTGATCGCCTCGATGAGCTTGCCGCGCTCGTCGAGGATACCGCCCGTGCCGGTGAGGAAGATGATCTTGTAGGGCCGCATCGTCTTGACGAGCTCGTTGGCCGACCAGTCCGCGTTTATGTTGAGGATCTGGCCGCCGGAGGTCTCGCCCAGCGAGGCGATCACCGGAATCGAATCGGAGGAAACGGCCGCCTCGATCATCGAGATGTCGACCCCGGCGACCCTCCCCACGAGCCCGTACTTCTCCCGGTCGAGGAGCTCGGCCTGAAAGACGCCGGAGGTGATGGAGGTGGCCCGCACGTCCACCCGCAGGAGCGCCTCCACCAGCTTGAGGTTCTCACGCTGCATCACCCGCCGCACCACGGCGAGCCCTTCGGACGAGGTGTAGCGCAGTCCATCGACCACGCGGGGCTCTACCCCGGACGCTTCCATCTCCTGGTCGAGCTGTGGGCCGGCCCCGTGGACGACGATGGGCGTCAGCCCCACCTGCTGGAGGAACGCGAGCGACGACACGAGGGGATCGAGCTCGTCCCGCAGCACCGCACCGCCGACTTTGACCACGGCGAACCGGTCGGCGTCGAGTTGGGAGAACCGCTTGAGATAGAGTTCGATCTCCCGGGCGCTCGCCATGGAGGAGAGCAAGCGGATGATCGTGGTCCGAACCTTCGTCATGGATTTCCGGCTTTCTTGTCGATGAATACCGCGATCTCGTCCAGCGACTTCTTGGTGATCTCGGGAACCGTCGCCCCCTCCTCCGGATACCCGACGACGAGGAGGAGGAACGGACGCTCGTTGCCGGGACGTGAAAGGATACGGTTGAGGAACTTCATGGGCGACGGCGTGTGGGTGAGCGAGGCCAGGCCGGCGTGATGCAGCGCGGTGACGAGGACTCCGGTCGCGATGCCCACCGATTCGCTCACGTAGTAGTTCTTCACGTGCCCGCCCGAGGGAGTCACCTCGTAGCTCTCCGCGAAGACGGCGATGAGCCACGGCGCGCGCTCCAGGAACGGCTTGCGCTCGTCCGTGCCCAGATGCTCGAGCGCGTCGAGCCACTCGTCGGAAGCCCGCTCCAGGTAGAACGCGCGCTCCTCCTCTTCGGCCGCCTCTCGGATGCGCCGTTTGGTCGCGGCGTCGCTTACCGCGACGAAGCGCCACGGCTGGCGGTTCGCACCGCTCGGGGCCGTGCCTGCGGAAAGCAGGCAGAGCTCGATGACGTCACGCGGCACGGGCCGGTCCGAGAACATCCGCACCGTGCGGCGCCGACGCATGCGCGCGAGGAAGTCCTCGGCCCTTCGCCGCATCTCGGCTTCGGAGGGTGCCTCGTACGAGGGAAGTGGGATGAAGCGGACTCGTGCCATGGAGCTTCGGTGGGGATGGATGGAGTCGAGGCTCGGGCGAGGAGCTACTCAGACTTGCGGATGAGACTCGCGTACACGTCCGCGAAGGAGCGCCCGCCCGTCGCCGCCGCCAGGACCTCCTGCGGCGGGATCTTCAGGGTCTGGGACAGCAGGCGCACGTTCACCAACGTGACGATGTCCCGATCCGACAGTTGGATCTGGCTCCATCGGCTCGCGGGAAGCGCCCGGTAGCGCGCGTACAGCTGCTGGAGCGGGCCCGCCGACGCATCGTCGGGGAGGGGCACGTGCAGCGTGCCGGCGTCCACGTCGTAGCGGCTCGCGAGGTCGGTCCAGCTCCGGCCGGCGCGGCGCAGGGCCGTCACCGCGTCCGGCGAAACGCCGGCGCGCCGGGCGATGTACAGCACGACCGGGATCTCATCGGGTGGGAGGTCCCACTCGGCGAGGATCGAAACCTCGTTCTGTGGCATCTGGAAGAAGCTCGCGACGGCCCGGAAGTAGGCAGCACGGTCCGCCTGCGCCGTTCCTTGAGCCCCCAGGCCGGTGGCACCGCACGCGAACAGGGCCAGAGCAATCGCCGCCGTGCGTGTCATCGTGCTCATGACGTCCCTCCCGATGGAGCCACGTGGAAGTTCCAATCTTCGCCTTCTACACATTTCAGGCCAGTGCGTGGCAGGACTTGCCATCGAGCGCGAGAAAAGCCTCATTCCTGACGCATCGAGCATTCGACACAAGGAGGCGGCTCTGAACATCGTCGTTCTGGGAGGCGGCCGCGTAGGCGGCGCCATCGTTCGTGATCTCACCGCCGTCAAAGACTTCTCGGTCACCGTGGCGGACGTGGACCCCGTGGCACTCGAGCGCCTGGCGGCGGCAGGCGCGAAGACCCTGCCCCTCGATCTCTCCGACGCGGACAACGTTGCCGTGGCGGTCGAAGGGGCGGATATCGTCGTGGGCGCGGTACCCGGCTACCTCGGCTACGCCCTGCTCGAGCAGGTCCTGGAGTACGGCATCCCCATCGTGGACATCTCCTTCTTCCCGGAAGATGCGTTCGGGCTGGACGAGAAGGCACGCGAGGCGGGCGTTCCCTGCCTGGTCGACTGTGGTATCGCGCCGGGCTTCACGCACCTGATCCTCGGGCGTCTGGAGGAGGAGCTGGACGAGACCCGCTCGTTCCACTGCCTGGTGGGCGGGCTGCCGGTGGAGCGGAGCTGGCCGTGGGACTACAAGGCGCCCTTCTCGCCGGGCGACGTCATCGAGGAGTATGTGCGGCCCGCGCGGCTGCGGCGCAACGGCGAGGAGGTCACGATGCCCGCACTGTCCGAGGTGGAGCTGGTGAACTTCCCCGGGCTCGGAACCCTCGAGGCGTTCCTCACCGACGGGCTGCGCACGCTCTTGAAGACGTGCCGCACGCCCGACATGGTGGAGAAGACCATGCGCTACCCGGGCCATGCCGAGCAGATGCGGGTTCTGCGGGAAGCGGGCTTCTTCTCGGCACGCCAGATACAGGTAGCCTCGGGGCTGGTGCGTCCTCGCGACGTCACGGAGGCGCTGCTCTTCAACGCATGGCGCTTCGAGGAGGGAGAACCCGACCTCACGGTTTTGCGCGTCGAGGTCACCGGGTCGAAGGACGGCAAGGACGTGCGCCACATCTACAACATCCTCGACTACTACGACCCGGACAGCGAGACATCGTCCATGGCCCGCACGACCGGGTACACGTGCACGGCGATGGTGCATCTGATCGCGGACGGCCTGTGGAAGGAGCCGGGGGTCGCCCCGCCGGAGATCGTCGGACGGAGCGAGGCCTGCTATCAGGCGGTGCTGGATCACCTGGGCGCGCGGGGCATCCACGTGTTCCAGCGCGTCGACGAGGACTGAGGAGAGGACCGGCCTCCCTGAAGAGGTCCGGGCCCGGAGGCTCTCCTCCGGACCCGGACCGACGTCGTCGAGCTCAGGCGATGTCGAAGCCAGCTTCCTCGAGCTGGTGCTTCTTCGCGTCGTCCTCGCTCACGATCTGGCCGTCGAAGAGGTGGATCTGACGGTCCGCCACGTGCGCGTACCGCGGATCGTGGGTCACCATGCAGATCGTCGCCCCGTCCGCGTGGAGCTCGCTCAGCAGCCCCATGACGGCGTTGCCGTTCTTCGAGTCCAGGTTTCCGGTCGGCTCGTCCGCCAGGAGGATGAGCGGCTTGCCCACGATCGCGCGCGCCACCGCCACCCGCTGCTGTTGACCTCCCGAGAGCTGGCTCGGGTAGTGCCGTGTCCGGTGCGCCATTCCCACCCGATCCAGCGCCGCATGCACACGCTCCTTGCGCTCCGCGCTCCCCATCCCACGATACGTCAGTGGAAGCTCGACGTTCTCGTATACGGTCAGGTCGCCGATCAGGTTGAATGCCTGGAACACGAACCCGATCGCCTGGTTGCGGATCCTCGCCCGCTGCCCCGCCGTCAAGTTCTCGACGGGCTCTCCATCCAACACGTACCGGCCCGCGGTGGGGCTGTCGAGCAGCCCCAGGATGGATAGCAGCGTGGTCTTCCCGCATCCGGACGGCCCCGCGATCGACACGAACTCCCCGGTCTGGATCTGGAGGTTCACGTTGGAGAGCGCGTGCGTCTCCACCTCCTCCGTGTAGAACACCTTGCTCAGCT
>CAZFIS010000085.1:0-15735 GCA_964519125.1 uncultured Gemmatimonadaceae bacterium
GGCCGCCGTGTTCGACAAGCGCTACGTAAAGAAGCTCGACGGTCCCAACGTGAAGCAGGGCGGCACCTGGTGGGACAAGGCGCAGATGCTCATGGAAGACATCAAGCGGTTCAAGGAGGAGAACGGGTGCGACAGGCTGGTCATGGTCTGGTGTGGCTCGACCGAGATCTACGTGCGGCCGAGCGCGGTCCACGAGAGCCTCGAGAGCTTCGAGAAGGGGATGGAGGAGAACCACCCCGACGTCACGCCCAGCCAGCTCTACGCGTACGCGGCGCTCATGGAGGGCATCCCGTACGCCAACGGTGCGCCGAACCTCTCCGCGGACTTCCCCGCGCTCGAGGAGACGGCGGTGGAGCGGGGCGTGCCGATCGCGGGCAAGGACTTCAAGACCGGCCAGACGCTCATGAAGACGATCCTCGCGCCGGGCTTCAAGACCCGGATGCTGGGGCTGAACGGCTGGTTCAGCACGAACATCCTCGGCAACCGTGACGGCGAGGTGCTCGACGACCCCGAGTCGTTCAAGACCAAGGAGGTCAGCAAGCTCGGCGTGCTGGAGCACATCCTCCAGCCGGACACGTACCCCGAGCTGTACGGCGACATGTACCACAAGGTGCGGATCAACTACTACCCGCCGCGTGGGGACAACAAGGAAGGGTGGGACAACATCGACATCTTCGGGTGGATGGGCTACCCGATGCAGATCAAGGTCGACTTCCTCTGCCGCGACTCGATCCTGGCGGCGCCGATCGTGCTCGACCTCGCCCTGTTCATGGACCTGGCGTCACGGGCCGGTCTCAAGGGCATCCAGGAGTGGCTGTCGTTCTACTTCAAGAGCCCGCAGACGGCGCCCGGGCTGTATCCCGAGCACGACCTGTTCATCCAGCACTGGAAGCTCAAGAACACGCTGCGCTGGATGATGGGCGAGGACCAGCTCACGCACCTCGGCGTCGAGTACTACCCCTGAGGAAGCGCGACCGGCGGCGGCGGGCGCTCCTGTCGGGACGACGGGCGTGAGCGCGCGATTCATCGTGCTGGAGGGCGGTGAGGGGTCGGGTAAGACAACCCAATCCGCCCTCCTCTCCGCCTGGCTCGACGGGCTGGGTGTGGAGCATCTCGTGACCCGGGAGCCCGGCGGCACCGCCGTCGGCGAAGCGGTGCGCTCGGTCGTGCTCGGAAGAACCGACCTCGAGATGCCGGCGGAGTCCGAGCTGTTCCTCTACCTGACGTCGCGGGCGGCGTTCGTGCGCGACGTGGTGCGGCCCGCGCTCGCCGAGGGGAAGGTGGTCGTCTCCGACCGCTTCGACCTGTCGACGCTCGCCTACCAGGGGTACGGGCGTGGGCTGGCGATCGACGAGGTGCGCCGCGCCATCCGGCTGGCGACGGGCGGGCTCGAGCCCGACCTGACGATCCTCCTCGACGTTCCGGTCGAGGAGGGCGTGGGCCGCCAACGGCGGGGCGCGCTGGCGCCGGACCGGATCGAGAGCGAGGGCGACGCCTTCCTGCGCCGCGTCCGGGACGGATATCTGGCGTTGGCGGACGGTGATGCGCGTGTGCGCGTGGTCAACGGGGTGGGGACTCCCGAAGAGGTCCAGACGCGCTTGCGCGCGGCTCTGCGGGAGGCCTTTCCGGAAACCTTCGCCGGTCACGCGGTTTAGACCGGGGGCGGGAAGCAGGGATCGTGGGGTCGACTCGTGGGGAGGCAGGCAGGTGAGCGTACGTAGGGGAATCGTGGTACCGATGGTGGTCGTGGCGCTGTCCTTCGCTACGGGGGGCTGGCTGCTACAGAAGGGCGTCGACAGGAGCGAGAACGTCTACATGAAGGTCCGCCTCCTCCAGGAGGTCATGGACCGGGTGCGCTCGAGCTACGTCGACTCGGTGGACACGGGCAAGCTCTACGACGCCGCCATCGACGGCTTGGTCAAGGACCTGCACGACCCGTACTCCGTCTTCATGCCGGCGTCGCAGTTCGAGGACCTGCGCATCCAGACCGAGGGCAACTACGGCGGCGTCGGCCTCGAGGTCATCAAGCGCAACGGCCACGTGACCGTGGTCAGCCCCATCCCCGGCACGCCCGGCGCGCGGGCGGGCATCCGGTCCGGCGACGAGTTCTACGCGGTGAACGACACCGTCGTCGCCGACTACAGCACCAACGCCATCGTGGACCTCCTGCGGGGCGAGCCCGGCACCGAAGTCCACGTGAAGATGCTCCGCCCCGGGGTGGACCAGCCGAT
Source organism: uncultured Gemmatimonadaceae bacterium (assembly GCA_964519125.1). Taxonomy (GTDB): domain Bacteria; phylum Gemmatimonadota; class Gemmatimonadetes; order Longimicrobiales; family Gaopeijiaceae; genus SZUA-318. Next base: position 2,232 of record CAZFIS010000085.1, read on the forward strand.
CCCGTTCACGCTCAAGCGCGCCTCGATCAAGCTCAAGGCCGTTCCCTTTGCCATGATGTTGCCGGACAGCGTCGGGTACGTGCCGTTCCAGACGGTCCGCGAGACCTCCGCGCAGGAGATCCGCGCGGCGGTCGACTCGCTGAAGGGCCTGGGCCTCAAGGGCCTCGTCTTCGACCTGCGCGGCAACCCCGGCGGCCTGCTCGACCAGGGGGTGGCGGTGTCGGACCTGTTTCTGGACAAGGGCGACAGCATCGTCGAGACCCGTGGCCGGGATCCGACACAGGACCAGGCGTACCTGGCGAAGACCGCGGACCGCTATCCGCACCTGCCCGTGGTCGTGCTCGTGAACGGCTTCAGCGCTTCCGCCGCGGAGATCGTCTCGGGCGCCCTGCAGGACAACGACCGCGCCGTGCTCGTCGGTGAACGCACGTACGGCAAAGGTGTCGTGCAGAGCCTGTATCAGCTCAGCGGCGGCAACGTCCTCAAGCTGACCACGGCCCGCTGGTACACGCCGGTCGGCCGGTGCATCCAGAAATCCGACTCCGTGCGGAACGCCGAGGAGACGGCCGATCACGCGCTCACGCTCGACGGGCAGCCGGTCGAGCGGAAAGACCTGGCGAACCGACCCACGTACACCTCCGTGGGAGGCAGGACGCTCTATGGCGGGGGAGGGATCACGCCGGATATCTGGGTCGCCCCCGACACCCTCACGGCCGCCGAGGAGGTGGCGGTCAAGGGGCTCTACAGCCAGGCCGGGCAGTTCAGCGTCGCGCTCTTCAACTACGCGGTGCGCTACGTTCAGGAACATCCGGGCCTGAAGGTCGGGTTCTCGCTGTCGGACGCCGACCTCCAGCAGTTCTACAAGGCGCTGCCGACCTGGAAGGTCCACGTGAGACACAGCGACTTCGAGGGCGCGAAGCGCTTCGTGCGCTACAACCTCGAGCGAGAGATCGCGCTCCAGGCATGGGGCCAGGAGGGGCAGTTCCGCGAGACGATGGGCATGGACCGGCCGCTCGAGCGGGCGATCGCGTTGCTGCGCGGCGCCCCCGACACGCCTTCGCTCTTGAAGGAAGCCAAGAGCCAGCCGGCGGGGGCCGCTCCGAGCTCCTGAGGACGCCCGTGGAGGGGCGTCCCGATACGCCATTCCGGTGACCCGGGGTGTGACGCTCCGTTCACGGAGCGAGGGCTCGTCGGACGCCACCTCAACGGGTCCCTGACCTGAGTGCACACGATGTTCATCGATCGGGCGGTCATCGAGATAGGAGCGGGCACGGGAGGCTCCGGGGCTTTGGCGTTCCGGCGCGAGAAGGGAGTGCCCCGCGGAGGACCGTCGGGAGGCGACGGAGGCAAGGGCGGAGACGTGGTCCTCGAGGTCGATCCCCAACTCTCGACACTCCTCGACTACAGCTACCGCCGCCGCTACGAGGCCGAGCGCGGACAGCACGGCGAAGGGAGCAACCGCTCCGGGCGCAGCGGCGGCGACCTCGTGCTCAAGGTTCCCCCGGGAACCCTGGTCCTGGACGCCGACACCGACGAGATGCTGGGGGAGCTCCTGGAGGCAGGACAGAGGGTGGTCGTCGCTCGGGGAGGGCGGGGGGGGCGTGGCAACGCGCGCTTCACGACCTCGACGGACCAAGCTCCCCGCCGGTGGGAGTACGGCGAAGAGGGGGAGCACCGCAACGTGCGCCTGGAGCTCAAGCTCATCGCCGACGTCGGCCTCGTGGGCGAGCCCAACGCGGGCAAGTCGACCCTGCTCTCCACCGTGACCTCGGCCCGCCCGAAGGTGGCCGACTACCCCTTCACGACGCTGGAGCCCAACCTGGGCGTGGTCCGGCTTTCCGACGACCGCAGCTTCGTGATCGCCGACATCCCGGGCATCATCGAGGGCGCGCACGAGGGCAAGGGGCTCGGCCACCAGTTCCTCCGGCACATCGAGCGCACGCGCACGCTCGCGCTCCTGATCCCGGTCGACGCGGCCGACGCCCAGGCCGAGTACGCGTCGCTTCGCGCCGAGCTCGCCGCGTACTCACCCCATCTCGGGGCCCGACCTCACTGCGTCGTGCTGACCAAAGCCGACCTCCTGCCCGAGGGAGCCGAGCCTCCCACGCTCGAGGCCCCCGAGGCCTGGGGCGTCTACCTCCTCTCCTCTGTGGCCCGCAGCGGCGTCGCAGAGGTCCTGGAGGCGTTGTGGGAGCGGAGCCGGCGGAAGGGGCGCGACGAGGAGGGTGAGGACGCGGACGGATGGTGGCTCGACTGAACGGGCCGACCGCCGACGGCGGGTCGCGCCGGGCCGAGATCCGCGCTCTGTTGCTCCTGGACGCGCTGCCCGGTGTGGGACCGGTGACCATCCGTTGTCTCGTGGAGGAGTTCGGCTCGGCGCAGGGCGCGCTGGTGGCTTCCCCCGCTGCCTTCGGCGCGGTCGCGGGCGCGGCCGCGCGTGCCGCCCGTGGGAGCCGGGAGGCGGAGGAGCGGGTGGACGCCGCGCTCGCGGACGCCGAGCGCCTCGCGATGCGGGTCACCCTCCGCGGCGAGCCGGACTACCCCTGCGGGCTCCTCAACCTCGCGGATCCACCGCCGCTCCTGTTCCTCAGGGGACGCGTGGAGCTGCTCGGTACGCCGGGGGTCGCCGTGGTCGGGGCCCGCCGGGCGACCGCACGAGGCCGCGACGTCGCACTCCGCCTGGGCCGCGCGTTGGGGGCAGCGGGCGTACCGGTCGTGAGCGGGCTTGCACGGGGCGTGGACGGGGCGGCCCATCACGGAGCCCTCGAGGCGGGCGGGACGACCGTCGCGGTCCTCGGGAGCGGCGCGGAGCGAGCCTATCCGCGTTCCCACGAGCGGCTCTTCCGCGGAATTCTCGAGAAAGGGCTCGTGGTGAGCGAGTTTCCGCCCGGTACCGAGCCGCTTCCGCACCACTTTCCCCGCCGGAACCGGATTCTGGCCGCGCTTTCGCGGGCTGTCGTCGTGGTCGAAGCCGGGAGGAAGAGCGGGGCGCTCATCACCGTGGACCACGCTCTGGACCTTGGTCTCGACGTCTATGCGGTTCCAGGACCGATCGACGTTCCCTCGTGCGAGGGGAGCAACCGGCTCCTCCAGGACGGGGCGCGGGCGATCGTGTCCGTCGAGGGCTTCGTGCGGGAAATCACGGGGGCCGAAGTGGAGGACCCGCCCGCCCGGGCGGCAGGGCCCGACGGGGACGCGGGAAGGATCCTCGCTCTGCTCGAGGGGGGCTCCGTCCACGCGGACGAAGTCGCACGGCGCCTCGAGTTGGACGTGGGCCGCACGCTCGCGCTGCTCGCGACGTTGGAGGTGAGGGGGTGGGTCGAGCAGGTGCCCGGCATGAGGTTCCGCCGTGCCGGATGAGGCCCGGCCGGGCTCCGCCGTGCCCGTCGGCGCGGTCTACGTGCACGCGCCCTTCTGCGCTCGGCGATGCTTCTACTGCGACTTCGCGGTGAAGGTCCGCCGCTCCGGGGGCTCGGACGCGTGGCTCGAGGCGGTGGGCGGGGAGCTCGGTGCCGTCGAGCAAGAGGGCCTCTTCCGGATCGCGGACCGACTGGACACGCTCTACGTGGGCGGCGGCACTCCCTCCCTGCTCGGCCCGGAGGCGATGGAGGGCCTCGCCGGCCACCTGGGGCGGTCGCGGCTCGGGGCTTCCTCGCTCGAGTGGACGGCGGAGGCCAACCCCGAGAGCTTCACGCCCGAAGTGGCCCGGGCGTGGCGCGCCGCCGGCGTGAACCGGCTGAGCTTCGGGGTCCAGACCTTTCATCCTCCGGCTCTGCGTTGGATGGGCCGACTGCACGGACCCGATGGGGCGCGCGAGGCGGTCTCGATCGCGCGGGCCGCGGGGTTCGACAACGTGAGCGTCGATCTGATCTTCGGGCTGCCTGCTCGCCTCGGGCGCTCGTGGCGTGGGGACCTCGAGGGAGTCCTGGCGCTCGACGTGGAGCACGTGAGCCTCTACGGGCTCTCCGTCGAGGAGCGCACGCCGCTCGGGCGCGCCGTGCGTGAGGGGCGCGCTCCGCCAGTGGACGAAGAGCAATATCGGGAGGAGTACGTGCTCGCCGCCGAGGTCCTCACGGCCGCGGGCTACGAGCACTACGAGGTGTCCAACTTCGCGCGCCCGGGCCGGGCGTCCAGGCACAACGCGGCCTACTGGGACGGTCGGCCGTACCTGGGCCTGGGCAACGGGGCGCACAGCTACGCACCTCCCGTGCGACGCTGGAACGCGCGCGATTGGGACGCCTACGCCCTCGTCGCCCGGACCGGCTCCGTTCCCGAGGAGGCGCGCGAGCGGGTGGAGGGTGAGGCGGCGCGGCTCGAGCGCGTGTGGCTCCGCCTGCGCACGGCGTCGGGCCTTGCCATGGAGGAGTTGTCGGAGCGGGGTCGGGAGCGTGCGGCCCTTTGGGTACGCGACGGTTTGGCGACGGTCGACGGGGGCGCGCTGTGCCTCACGGTCTCGGGGTGGCTCCTGCTCGACCGCCTCGCGGTCGAGTTGGATGAAGTCCTGGCCGCTGGCGCTACCGCTTGAGCTTTGGGGGCTGGGCCTAGATCTTCGAGTCGTATGAGTGAGGAGCGAGAGTACGGCCATCCGGGCGGCGACCTGACCGAGCGAGAGCGACAGGTTCTCGAGGCGGTCGTGCGCACGTACGTGGAGACCGCCGAGCCCGCGGGGAGCAGGAACGTCTCGCGCCGGTTCGAGTTGGGCGTGTCTCCAGCGACCGTGCGCAACACGATGAGCGACCTGGAGGACAAGGGGTATCTGCTGCATCCCCACGCCTCGGCGGGGCGCGTACCCACCGACCTGGCCTATCGGTTCTTCGTCGACCAGCTCATGGAGCCGACGATCCTCCTCCCGACCGACCACGAAGTGCTCGCTCGGGAACTGGGCGCGGCCAGCACGTCCGCGGTCGAGCGGCTCGTCCATCACGCCACGCGGGCGCTCAGCCTCCTCACGAACGAGCTGGGGATCGCGCTCGCGCCACGGCTGGAAGCCGCGATCCTGGAGAAGCTCGAGCTCATTCAGGTGTCCACGAGCAAGGTGCTGCTCGTCGCTACGATCCGCGGGGGTGTCGTGCGCACCGTCTATGTGGATCTGCCGGTGGAGGTGCCGCGCGATACGCTGGTCACGCTCACGCTCATCCTCAACGAGCGTCTGGCCGGGCTCTCGCTCCATGAGATCCGCCACTCGCTCCCCGAGCGCCTGCGCGACGCCCACAGCGGAGAGCCCGGCGCCGATGAGCTCCTGAACATCTTCGTGCAGTCCGGCGCCGAGCTCTTCGATCTCCAGAGGTTGGACACCGCGGAGATCCACCTGGGCAATACCAGCGTCCTGGCCTCGCAGCCCGAGTTCGAGAGCGGTGAGCGGCTCAAGGGGCTCATCGAGCTCACGGAGCGACGGGACCTTCTCGCCCACGCGATGGGTAACCGCGAACACCGGGGCCAGCTCAAGATCACGATCGGGGGCGAGAACGAAGCGCTCGATCTGGTGGGATTCACGCTGGTCACGGCCGAGTACCGGGTCGAGGGTCTCAAGGGCGTCATCGGCGTCATCGGCCCCACCCGGATGCCTTACGAGAAGGTGGTGACGATCGTGGACTACACGTCCACCCTCGTCACGCGCCTGCTCGGAACCTGACCGAGACCTACACCACCCAATGGCAGATTACTACGAGCGCCTCGGTGTTCCACGTTCAGCGGACACCGAGGAGATCAAGAAGGCCTATCGGCAACTGGCGCTGAAGTACCACCCCGACCGCAACAACGGGTCGAAGGAATCGGAGGAGCGCTTCAAGGAGGTCACCCAGGCCTACGAGGTGCTGCGCGACCCGGAGCAGAGGGCCGCGTACGACCGGTACGGCGAGCAGGGCCTGAAGGGCGCCGCGAATGCGCGCGGGTTCGGAGGACCCTTCGACTTCGCCGACGCCATCGAGGTCTTCATGCGCGATTTCGGAGGGTTCTCGGGAATCGAGGACCTCTTCGGGATGCGTGGCGCGCGCACCGGCCGGGGCGGTACGGTCCGCAAAGGCCAGACCGTGCGGCTGAGGCTTCCCCTCACACTGGTGGACGTGGCGCACGGGGTGACCAAGACGCTGCGCGTCGCGCTGCTCGATCCGTGCGACGCCTGCAACGGCTCGGGCGCGGAGGCGGGCACCGCGCCCATGCCGTGCAAGGTCTGCGGCGGCACCGGGGAAGAGCGGCTGGTGCAGCGCTCGGTCTTCGGACAGTTCGTGAGCGTCCAGCCGTGCCGCGCGTGTGGCGGGGAAGGGCAGGTCATCGAGCGTGAGTGTCCGGAGTGTCGGGGCGACGGCCGGATCCGGCACGAGCGAGAGGTCGAGGTCGAGGTTCCCGCGGGCGTCACGTCGGAGAATTTCATCACGATGCGGGAGCGCGGAAACGCCGGTCCCCGGGGAGGACCCCGAGGGGATCTCGTCGTACTGCTGGAGGTGCAGGAGGATCCCCGGTTCCATCGGGACGGCGCCGACCTCGTCTTCGAGCTGCCCGTGACGTTCGCCCAGGCCGCGCTCGGAGAGGAGGTCGAGGTCCCGACCGTCGATGGGTCCGCCCGGGTGACGGTACCGGCCGGGATTCAAAGCGGGGAGATGCTGCGCCTGCGCGGCTTGGGGCTCCCTGAGCTCAACGGGCACAGCCACGGCGACGAGCTGGTGCGCGTCATCGTGTGGACCCCCGATCCGCTCACCGAGGAACAGAGAGAGCTCCTCGAGCATCTGCGCTCGATCGAGTCGCCGGCGCCTGAGAAGGTCTCGGGGCGTTCGCACAAGGGCTTCTGGTCCCGCGTGAAGGAAGCGTTCAGCGGCGGATGAGCTCCACCCCGCGGCGCTGGCTCGAGCTGCGCGTCCGGAGCCCCGGCGCCGGGGAGCGTGAGCCGCTCCTGTCCGAGGCGCTGGTGGCGCTCGGCGGGCGGGCGGTGGAGGAGCGGGACGGCTGGTACCTCACCCACGTGCCCGAGCGCGCTTCCTGGAGGACGCCCGTACGCGGCTCGTCGACCTGACCGGGCTCGACGACCTCGAGCTCGCCACACGTTGGCAGGACCAGCAGGATTGGGCCGAGATCTGGAAGCGCGGCCTCGGTCCCCGGCGGATCGGCGAGCGGCTGATCGTGACCCCGTCCTGGGAGGAGCCCAGCGCGCGTCCTGGGGACCTCGTCATCGTGATCGATCCCGGGATGGCGTTCGGCACGGCCGAGCACGGGACGACGCGTGGGTGCCTGCGTCTGCTCGAGCATGCGGCCCTCGACGGCGCGAGCGTGCTCGACGTCGGCGCTGGATCGGGAATCCTCTCGATCGCCGCGGTGAAGCTCGGCGCGCGCGAGGCGACGGCCGTGGAGGGTGATCCGCTCGCGTGGGAGGCGCTCGAAGAGAACGTCGCGCTCAACGACGCGCGGGAGCGCGTAACCTGTCTCCTCGTGCGGGGTGATTCGGCTTCCCTCGCCCAGCTTGCACCGAAGGATGGGGTCGTAGCGAACATCGAGTCGGGGATCCTGCGCGGGCTGCTGCCGGGGTTCGCAGACGTGCTACGGCCGGGAGGCTGGCTGATCCTCTCCGGCATCACGGTCGAGGAATGGCCCGAAATGCGCGCAGCCGTCGAGGCGGCCGGGTTCGGGCTCATCGAGGACGACGTGGACGGAGAATGGATTGCGGGACGATTCCTGAAGGAGGCCTCCTGAGGGCTCGTTGGCCCTCACGCAGCTCTCTTCAGGACCCGGGGACGGACGTCGCGCTCCGCGAGCGCGAGTGCGTGCCAGCGGACGAGTTCGCGGGTCGAACGAGGGTCGATGCTCCGTCCCACCCAGCGCACACTCTCGCGGAGGCGGGCGGCGAGGCAGCTTGCCTCCAGGTTCTGGTCCGCCGGGTCGGTGACGACGACCACCCACGGGTCGCCGTTCCCCCCTTCGAGGGGTGGGCTCAGCCGAGCCGTCCTCCAGGGTCCCCGCCATGGGTCCAGGATGCGGAACCGATCGGGGTGTCCTTCGAGCAGCGTGCGCAGGAGCCGGGCGTCGAGCGCCCGAGGAGAGAGGCCCGATCGGACGAGGGCCAGGAGCTCGCTGAGGCGGACGGCCGGTGCGGGGTGGCAGCGGAGTGCGGACTCGACGTGACGCAGGACCTCGTCCATGGAGACCTCCCGGAGGGAAGCGGTGGGGGCCGGAGGGGGCGGTTCGTGGCGCAAGGTGCGCGCCACGCACGGGCAGGGCCATGGCTGGCTGGGACGCGCGAAGGGGCACCGGCGTGCACCTCCGCGGTCTGCCCCTCCGGCGTCGGGTGGGGTGGGGGTGTCGCGCGCGTTGCGCGTGCTCCCACCCTCCACCATGATCCGGTGGGAGGGTATCATGGCGATCCCCCCACTCCCGCTCCGGAGGCGCTTCCACGTGGATGATTCCGACTGCCTCTTCTGCTCCATCGCGGCCGGACGGATTCCGGCCACGCTGGTGCACGAGGACGACGACCTGGTCGCATTCCGCGACATCAACCCGCAGGCGCCCGTGCACATCCTCGTCGTGCCGCGCGCTCACGTCGCGTCGCTGCACGATGCCGGCGAGGAGCACGGGCGGCTTCTCGGCCGCCTTCTCCTGACGGCCAGGGCGCTCGCCGAGCGGGAGGGGCTGGCGGAGGGTGGGTACCGTGCCGTCCTCAACGTGGGACTCGACGGAGGCCAGTCCGTGCCGCACATCCACGTCCACCTGCTCGGCGGGCGCGCGATGGGATGGCCTCCGGGATGAGCCCGGCCTGACGCCGCGCTGACGGGTCACGCGGAGGGTGGTGGGGACGGGGGCTCGTTGACCCCCTCCCGCCTTCCCGAGTAGCTTCGGCGCAGTGAATTCCTCCGGTGCCCGACCGCATCCATGGATACCAAGAGCAGCGACCTCAAGGACCGCATCCAGGCCGATCTCATCGCGGCGCGCAAGGCACGCGACAAAGCCCGGGTGCTCGTGCTGTCCACGCTCCGCTCCGACATTCGCAATCAGGAGATCGACGGCGGGAGGAGCCTGGACGACGACGGCGTCATCCAGATCATCACGCGCGGCATCAAGCAGCGCGCGGACTCCGCCGAGCAGATGCGCGGGGGAGGGCGGGAGGAGCTGGCCGCGGTCGAGGACGCGCAGGCCGAGGTGCTTCGGTCCTACCTCCCCGTGGGTCTCTCCGAGGACGACGTGCGGGCGCTCGTGCGCGAGGCCATTGCCGAGGGCGTGAATCAGATCGGACCGCTCATGGGGCACCTCATGCCACGCATCCGTGGGCGCTTCGACGGGAAGGAGGCGAACCGGATCGTGCGGGAGGAGCTCGGGACGTGACCGGCGGAGGCGAACGCCGTTGAGCAGGTTTCCGGAGTCGGGTGCGGGCGCGGCCACGAAGGCGGCGCCCGTGCTTCGTTCGGGCTCTCGATGAGCCGCCACGCGCTCGACGTCCTCGAGTTCTCACGGGTTCTCGATCGCGTCGCGGAGCAGGCCTCGTGCGCCCTCGGGGCCGAGCGGATCCGGGATCTCCATCCGTCGGCGGACGCGGAGCGGGTCCGTCGGGAACTCGCGCGCGTCGGTGCGGTCATGCGCTTCGTCGAGGAGAAGCCGTCGTGGGGCGTTCCGACGATCCCGGACGTTCGCGCCTCGCTCGGTGCGCTGGCCGCCGAAGGCTCGGTCCTGGAGCCGGTGGCGCTGTACGCTCTCGGCCAGCTCCTCACCGCCTCCCGGCTCGTCGCGGCGGAGCTGGACCGGCGCGAAGCCCGGCTCGAGGAGCTCGGCGCCGTGCGTGACCTGCTGTACGAGGACGGGGACGCGGAGGAGACGCTCCAGCGGTCCGTGGACGCAGAAGGGCAGGTCCTCGACACGGCGTCGCGCGAGCTCAAGAAGATCCGCGACCGCCTCAGGGGGGCGCACACCCGTATCGTGCGGCAGCTCGAGGCGTACATGCGCACGCTGCCCGAGCGCTTCGTGGTGGCTGACGCCTCGGTGTCGATCCGTGAGGGGCGCTACGTCGTTCCCATCCGCCGGGAAGGGAGGGGGGATGTGGGCGGCATCGTCCACGACGCGTCGCACACGGGAGCGACGATCTTCGTGGAGCCTCCGATCGCGGTGGAGCTGACCAACCAACTCCGCGACCTGGAGCGTGAGGAGGCCCTCGAGATCCGGAGGATCCTCGGCGTGCTCACCGACCGGCTCCGGCCGGTCCGGGACGCGCTCCGCGGTGCGCTCGACGCCCTGGTCGACTTCGATGCCCTGCACGCACGAGCGCGCACGGCGCTGGCCTGGCGGGCCTCGATCCCCGGGGTGCTGGACGCGGGCGCCCCGTCGCTGTCCATCGTGCGCGGGCGCCATCCCCTCCTGGCTGCCGAGGGCGAGGCTCCGGTCGTGCCGTTCGACCTCACGATCTCCGAGGGCGAGCGTGCCCTCGTCGTCTCCGGCCCCAATACCGGCGGCAAGAGCGTCTTTCTCAAGGCGGTGGGGCTGATCTCGGCGCTCGCGCAGAGCGGCATCGTGCCGCCGGTGGATCCGGGCACGCGCCTGCCGATGTTCGACACGTTCTTCGCCGACATCGGCGACGAGCAGTCCATCGCCCTCAGCCTGTCGACCTTCTCGGCGCACCTGGGCAACCTCTCGGAGATCGTGCGCCGGGCCGACCGCCGCTCGATGGTGCTCATCGACGAAATGGGCACCGGAACCGATCCCTCCGAGGGCGCAGCGCTCGCCCGGGCGGTTCTGGAGCATCTCGTGGAGCGCGGTGCGCTCATCGTGGTCACGTCGCACCTGGGCGAGCTCAAGCGCCTCGACACGGAGGGGAGCGGCATCGTCAATGCGTCGCTACAGTTCGATTCCGAGCGCATGGAGCCGACCTACCAGCTGGTGAAGGGCCTGCCGGGGCGCAGCTACGGCCTGGCCATCGCGCGCCGCCTCGGCTTCCCTGCCGACGTGCTCGATCGGGCGGAGGGCTACCGCGACCGGGGCGAGGTCGAGATGGAGGATCTGCTCGGGCGTCTGGAGCACCGCGAGCGGGAGGCTGTGCAGCTCACCGACTCCCTGGAGCGGGAGCGCCGCGAGGTCGCACGCCTCACCGAGGAGGCCAAGAAGCGCGAGCGCGCGCTGAAGGAGCTGGAGCGCACCGCCGAGGAGCGTACGCGCGAGCGTGCCCGCCAGGTCCTGCTCGAGGCGCGCGCCGAGGTCGAGGAGGCGATCCGCGAGGTTCGCGGCGCCTCGGACGCGCACGCGGACCTCGAGGCCGCCAGCCACGAGGCCCGGCGGCGCGTGGAAGATGCGGTGCATCGCCACCGGCGCCGGGCACCCCGCTCGGGGAAGACGCGGGGACCGGCCGACGTGTCGGCGGGCGATCGGGTGCGTGTGCACGCGACCGGCGCGAAGGGCAAGGTGCTGGAGGTGCGGTCCGATCGCGCCGTGGTGGAGGTCGGAGCCTTGCGTCTCGAGGTTCCGCTCCGGGACCTCGAGACGGTGAGCGGGGGCGCGCCCTCGCCGGATGCGGAGCGGGGGGCGGGGGGATGGAGCGGGCCCGAGGCGGGTGCCGTGCGGCTGGAGGTGGACCTGCGGGGGCTGAGGGTCGATGAGCTCGAGATCGAGCTCGGCCGCGCGCTCGACCAGGCGATCCTCGAGGACCTGGCGGAGCTGCGCATCATCCACGGGAAGGGAACGGGGGCGCTGCGGCAGCGCGTCGGCGAGCTGCTCGAGCTCGATACCCGCGTGCGCTCGCAACGCCCGGGCGGTCCCACCGAAGGGGGCGCCGGCGTCACGGTGGCGGCCTTCCGATGATCCCCGACGACGTGGTCGACGAGGTGCGCGCGCGCGCCGACATCGTGGACATCGTCGGCGAGCTCGTGCCGCTCAAGCGGGCGGGCAAGGAGTACAAGGCCAACTGCCCGTTCCACGAGGAGCGTACGCCGAGCTTCTACGTGGTGCCCGAGAAGGGATTCTACAAGTGCTTCGGGTGTGGCAAGTCGGGCGACGTCTTCTCGTTCGTCATGGAGCGGCTCGGGCTCGATTTCGTGGACGCCGTGAAGCACGTCGCCGCCCGCTCCGGCGTCGAGGTCCGCGAGGTCGCCAAGCAGCGCGAGGAAGACGATCCGCTCCGGCCGCTCTACGAGCTCAACGGGTTCGCGCGCTCGTTCTTCCGGGAGCGACTCGTGGACGAGCGCGGTGGGGCGGTTGCGCGCCGCTACCTCGAGGGCCGCGGCGTGAGCGCCGAGGTCGCCGAGCGATTCGGGCTCGGCTTCGCGCCCGACGAGTGGCGCGCGTTGCACGACGCGGCGGCCAAGCACGAGCTGGACGAGGAGTTGATGCTCCAGGTCGGCCTCCTGGGCCGGAGCGAGAAGACCCAGGAGCCGTACGATCGCTTCCGCGGACGTATCATGTTCCCCATCGAGGGGCTCTCGGGGCGGGTGATTGCGTTCGGCGGCCGGATTCTCACGGGTGAGCACAAGGATGCGCCCAAGTACCTGAACACGCCGGAGTCGCCCATCTTCCACAAGGGCGCCAACCTCTATGGGCTCTCGTGGGCGCGCAACGCCATCCGCAAGGAGGACGCGGTCCTGGTGGTCGAGGGCTACATGGACGTGGTGGCGCTGGCGGCCCACGGCTTCGAGAACGTCGTGGCCCCGCTCGGCACGGCGATGACGGAGGAGCAGGCGAAGCTCCTGGCCCGCTACACGCGCCAGATCCTCCTGCTCTTCGACAGCGACAGCGCGGGCCTTCGGGCCACGTTCCGCGCGGGCGACGTACTCCTGGAGCACGGTCTGCATCCCGCGGTCGTAACGCTGCCTCCCGGCGAGGATCCGGACACCCTGGTGCGCCGCCAGGGTCCGGACGTGCTGAGGGGCTTCCTCGACCACGCCGTCGACGTTCTGGACCGCAAGCTCCAGATCCTGGAGGCGAAGGACTTCTTCTCCTCGATCGAGCGGACGCGCTCCGCCGTCGACCGCCTCCTCCCCACCCTGCGCGCCGCGGCCGACCCGACCCTGCGCGACATCTACGTGGCGAAGGTCGCCGACCGCACGGGCGTTCGGAGGGAGACGCTCGAGGCGGAATTGAGGCGTCCCGCCGCCGCCCAGGCGCGCTCCTCGGGCAGCCCGTCTTCCCGCCCCGCACCCCGCCGCACCCCCCCCCTTCCTCGGCTGGGAGCCGAGCGCTCACTGCTCCTCCTGATGACCAAGAGCCCCGAGTTCGTGGAGCGAGCGGGAGAGCGCCTTGCACCTTCGGACTTTGTGGATCCAGCGCACCGCACCATCTTTCAGGCGCTTCTCAGCGAGCCCGAGCTGCGCAGCCTTCCACCGGGGATGGATCCGGAGGGGGCCCGAAGGCTCGAGGAGCTGCTCGCCGATCCCCAGGAGATCGGGCACGCGGCCGAAGTCTTCGAGGACTCGGTCGCGCGCATCCGCATCGCGGCGCTGGACCGACGGAGTCAGGATCTCGATCGGCTCCTGGCGTCGTCCGGGGACGATGACGAGAAGCGCGCCCTGATCGAGGAGAAGGTCCGGGTGTCCGGCGAGCGCCGGGCGCT